>NZ_JARXXY010000003.1:0-314042 GCF_029893845.1 Micromonospora sp. A200
CTAGGACTCACCGGTCCAAGGGGTGGGAGTGCTCACTCGCCCGCGGCTACCGGACGTCGAGTCTGCCTCCCAGCCGACCCGACACCTCCCATTAGCGGGTGGGGAGGGCGGCGGTTACCCGGATCGCCTTGACGATCGCGGGGATCGAGCCGATCAGGAGGACCAGGCCCCAGACGATCGCGACCACCGCGAAGACCAGCGCGCCCACGTCGTCCAGGATGCTCACCACGACGACCGGCACCAGGTTGTGCAGGAACTCCAGCAGCACCGTGCAGAGCAGCGTGGTCAGCGCCAGCAGCACCAGCCCCTTGTTCTGCAGGAAGCGGGGCTGGGCGAGCAGCAGCAGCACCACCCAGACCAGCTTGAGCAGCAGCACCAGGCCGAGCAGCAGGCTCGCCTCGCCGACCGGGAAGAAACCCCACAGCGCCAGGTACGCCAGCGTGCCGAAGGGCGCGGCCAGGAAGAGCGAGACCATGATGGACAGCTCCACGAAGGCGAGCACCAGCATCAGCAGCGACACCAGGATCAGCACGATCGAGAAGATCAGCGTCGCCACGCCCTGCACCCGCCCCTGGACCCGGTCCGGCACCACCAGGCTCAGGCAGAACAGCCCCGTGGTCCAGAGCGCCACGACGTCGATCAGCGCCAGGTAGCCGGTGCCCCGACCGGAGGGCTCGTCGACCCGGCCCACCTCGCCGACGTCCACCCCCAGGTCCTGCGCGCTGGCCCGCAGCGAGCCGCCCGCGTCCCCGCCGCCGGTGAGCAGCGACGAGCCCAGCTCCACCCCGACCACCAGCGCCACGGCCAGTAGCGCCAGCAGGAGGAACGGCTTGCGCAGCTCACCCACGGCGGGCCTCCTCGCGGACGTACCTGACCAGGACGGCGACCATCCGCTCCCGCACGGCCGCCGGGACCGGGCCGGCCCGGCGGGGCGACGGCGCGGGCCGGTGACGGCCGGCCGCCCGGCGGCTCAGGATCCGATCGTGACCGCGCACGCCACACCTCCCGCACAGCCGACGGTGATCTCGCTGGCCCGGTCGACGGCGACCTTCGCCACTGCCGTACCGTCCTCGTCCGGCTCCACCTCGTCGTCCACGGTGAAGCCGGCGTCCCGGGGCGCCGGCGCGGTGACCCGGAACCGGCCGGGGCTGCGCAGCACCAGGGTGCGCAGCCCGTCCGGGTCGGCGACGCGCAGCACGCAGGCGCCGACCACGGCGAGGGTGTCCCCGGTACGGTCGCAGCCGGCCCGCACCGTCGCCGGGTCGACCGTGGCGCTGTCGCCGACCAGCCGGCCCAGCCAGCGGACGGCGCCGTCGTCGTCCGGGCCGCCCCGGTCGCCCCGACCCGCGCCGACGGCCACCACGAAGAGCAGCACCAGCAGGACGGCCAGCCCCACCAGTAGCAGCTTGCGTCGCCCGCTCATCGCCGGGCCGCCGCCGCCCCGCCGACCTCGGTGAACCGGATCTGGTCGATCCCGGCGAAGTACCGGTCGAAGGCCTGCGTCTTGCTCACCGCCACCAGCGTCACCTGGTGCGGCCCCTTGCCGAGCCGCAGCGTGCCGACGTCCTCGAAGTCGGTACGGACCACCTTCGGGGTGAAGCCGAGGAACGTCCCGCCGACCTGGACGCCGTCGATCTGGAAGATGGTGTTGGCGTAGTCGAACGAGGTGGTGCGGGCGGCGGAGAACCGCCAGACCGCGTCCTTCGGCAGGTCGACGGTCATCGTGACCTGGTCGCCGACCGCCAAACCCTGGAAGAACAGCTGCCGGTCCTGCGACCAGGTGACCCCGCAGCAGTTCGGCTGGACCACCACCTTCGCCGCGGTGCCGGTCGGCGACTCCACCTTCGCCTGCGGCACCAGGCTCTCCGCCTCCAGGGTGACCACCTGCGGCTCCCCGGGGGCCGGCGCGTCCTCCGGCCGGGTCACCAGCCAGCCCACCACCGCCCCGACCAGCACCACCAGCGCCACGGCCGCGGCGATCCACGGCCAGGGGGCGCGGCGGGGGGCGGCGACGGCGCGGACCTCGTACGTCACCCGGCCGCTGGAGCGGGAGCTCTCCTCGGGCGCGGTGTTCGCCGAGTAGGCGAAGCCGGTCATGTCGTAGCGGCGGGGCGCGGTGCCGGGCGGCACGGCGAGGCGGACCAGGAAGGAGACCGACCCCTGACCCGGCACCACCCGCTGCGGCTCGGCGACGGTGAGCCAGGACCGCTGGCTGCCCTCCCCGGGGGCGACGTCGAAGACCACCGTGTCCGGGGCCGCGCCGGGGTTCGAGACGGTGAAGGTGAGTTCGCCGTGGTTGCCGGTGTCGAGGGTGAACTGCTCGGCGGCGGCGACGACGGCCCATTCGGTGGTCATGACGGCTCCTCTGCGGACGGTCCCGGAGGTGGAAGGGTGCGTGGGGGCGGGACGGAGGCCCGGCCGACCGCCGGGCCGGTGGGCAGCGGCGGCGGGTCGACGGGCGGTTCGGGGTCGGCCGGCTGGTCCGGGGGTGGGTCGGCCGGCGGGGCGGCGGGGGCGGCGTCGCCGAGCAGGACGACCTCGGCGGTCACCGCGGCCGGCTTCTCGGCGGCCACGATCCGGCTGATCAGGGCGAGGGAGCCGGCGGCGGCCGGCGGTACCCGGACCACCAGGTGGAAGGGCCGGTCGACCGGTTCGTCCAGGACGAATCCGGTCACCCCGGTGGCCAGCTCCAGGGCGCTCCGCATCCCGTACGGGGTGCCCCGCCAGCGGGCCAGGTGCGCGCCGTGCGCCACCAGGTCCCGCAGCCGCCCCACCGGCAGCGCCGGCGGCGCGTCCGGGCGGGGCGAGGCGAGCACGTGGTCCATCGCCACCCACCGTGTCAGGTAGCCGACGAACCCGTCCGGCGCCCGGTACGGGGCGAACAGCGCGTCGACGTCGGCGAGCACCGCCTCGTCCGGGGCGTGCAGCGCCTCCATCACCTCCAGCAGCGCGAACAGCACGCTGCCGGGGACACTGGCCCGCTGGTACGCGGCGGGCAGCAGCCGCTCAATCGCCGCTCGGCGCATCCTGCCGCACCACCTCGATGTCGTGCTCGCCGGAGCAGAGCAGCCAGGTGTCGGGGACGGTCACCACGTCGGCGGTGGCCTGGTTGGCGCTGGGCGTCCAGTCCACGGCGTCGCCGCTGCGGTACACCCCGCGCTCGCCGCCGGCCAGGACCAGCCGGTCGGTGCCGCCGGTGGCGGCGATCGCGTCGACCGGTACGAACCGGGACCGGTCCCGCAGCGGCAGCCCGCAGTTGACCATCACCGGCTGCCACTGCGGCTGCGCGGCGAGGGTGTCCAGTCGCACCACCCCGCCGCTCTGGGTGGCCGCCAGCGCGAGGGTGCCGGCGAAGGCCAGGTCGCGGCAGGTGCCGCCGATCCAGCCGGCCTGCACCGACTGCCACTTCACGTCCGACTCGAACAGCCGGGTGCGGTGGCAGCCCTGCCCGGGCTTCTTCGGGTCGGGCTCGCCGGCGCCCGACCAGAGCAGGGTGGCCGGGCCGTCGTACTGCACGGCGAGGACCCGGTTGTCCACGTTGGCCAGGCCGACGTGGGTGAAGCTGCCCGGGCGGCCGGCGGCGGTGGAGAGGTAGACGCCGAACCCGGCCTGCGCGGCGACCGCCACGCCGGGGGCGCCCCGCTCCGAGACGAAGGCGCGCACGGCGTAGAAGCCGCGGTCGGCGTCGGCCGGGTCGACCAGGATCTGCAACGGCACCGAGCCGGGCAGCAGGGAGACCTCGTACAGGCCGGTGTCGGTGGCCAGCAGCAGCGCGCCCGCGCCGTCCCGGTCGATCCAGGCCACGTCGGAGATGCGGGAGTCCAGGTCGGTCAGGAGCGACCAGTTCTCGCCGAGGTCGGTGCTCAGGTGCACCCGGGAGCCACCGGCGGCCCGGACGGTCACCGCCGCCACCGAGCCGGGGCGGGCGGTCACGCCGGGGCGTACCGGGGCGGGGGCGGGGGACACCCGCACCACCGTCTCGCCCTCGAACCGGCCGGCCGGCTCCCAGCCCGCGCCGGCGTTGGTGGAGCGGAACACCACCTCGCCGCGGCCCGCGTACCAGGTGCGGGCCTGGTACTGGTCGACGGCGAGGGTGCGTACCTCGGCGTCGGGGGCCTCGTCGACCACGAACCGGACCGACTCCACGTAGCGCACGCCCGGCTCGGCGTGCTCCAGCATCCGGTACACGTTGGAGGCCCGCAGCGGCTCGCCGAACGCCCAGCCGGCCGGGTTCAGCGTGGTGGGCAGCGGGCTCAGCGTCTGGTGCAGCCGGTCGTGGATGCGCCGCCGCACCGCCTCGGCGTCCTCCTCCCGGCGCACCACCACCCGGGCCCGGATGGAGACCGCCTTGTAGCGGGCCCAACCGGCCCGGCAGCTCGTGCCGAGGGCGCGGCGGCGGTCCAGGTCCGCCTCGACCCGGCGGCGCGCCTCCTCCACCTCGTGCTCGCGCAGCACCGACACCGGCAGCCGGCCGCCGGGCCGGGCCTCGTCCGGCACGTACGGCACCAGCACCACCTCGACCTCGCCCGGCCGGGCGAAGCTGTAGACCGCGGCCCGGGTGAACGCCCGCGCCCGCGCCACCGCCCCGGAGCCGGCGGCGAGGATCTCGAAGTCCCGGGCGGTCACCGCCCGCTGCTGGGCGAAGAACTCGTACGGCCCGCGGACCAGCGCCGAGTCCAGCGTCTCCATGTCCCGCCCGCCGCTGGCCGGCTCGGGGTTGTCCGCCCGTACCCCGGGCAGCGGATCGCGCAGGCTGGTCAGGGTGCCGGCGGCGACGTTGCCGGTGCGCCCGCCGCCGGCCCGGTACCAGAGCCGGATCCCCGCCCCGGCCGGCGGCACCGCGGCCACCGTCACCAGTCCGGAGCCGGCCGCCCCGGTCACCGCCGCCCCGGCCGGCCCGTCGCCGGACGGGCGCAGGTCCAGGGCGGGCGCGAAGGTGACCACCCCGGAGCAGCGGTCCACCAGGTACACCTTGGCCTGCGGGCCGACCCCGGCGAAGCTGTCCACCGGCCGCCAGATCTCGTACGTCCGTCCCTCGTGCTCCCGCGCGGCCGCGCCCAGCTCCACCGAGCCCGGTGGCACCTCCACCCCGAGCAGCAGGTCCAGCGGCTCCGCCGTCCGGGCCAGCGGCGCCCGGGCGGCGCGCAGCGCCTGCCCCGGCTGCCCGGTGCCGGTGCCGAGCAGCTCCGCCTCGACCGGCTCGCAGTGGTGCATCCGCACGGTCACCTCGGCCTGCCCGGCGGCCAGCGTCGCCGGCTCGGTGGTGACGAAGACGACCGGTCTCGGGTCGGCGCCGCGCGCTGCGGCGACCCGGGTGCCGGCGGGGATGCGCACCGCGCCGTGCTCGCCGCCGGTACGGGCGAACCGCACGTCCGCCCAGGCCGCCGACGGGGCGTGCCGGGCCACCCCGAGCAGGTTGAGGAACTGCACGTACGCCTTCTCCGGCAGCTGGTTCAGCCGGTAGATCATCACCTCGGTGAGGTGGGCGAACGCCTCCACCAGGGCGATTCCCGGGTCGTGCGCGGACAGGTCCGTCCAGGCCGGGCAGGACTGCCGGATCCGCTCCCGGGCCTCGGCGACGAGGTCGAGGAAGGCACGGTCGTCGAGGTGCGGCACGGGCAGCGTCATGACTGGTCCCCCTCGGCGTGGTCGCGGCCCGGCCCGTCGGTCTCCTCGTCGTCGGGGAGCAGGTCGACGGAGAAGACCAGCTGGCCGGGGGAGAGACTGGCCCGGACCCGGTAGTCGAGCCGGATCACCAGCCGCCACGGGTCGTCCGGGTCCGGTCCGGCGTCGACGTCGATCACCTCGACGCGTGGCTCCCAGCGCCGGATCGCCTGCCGCACGTAGTGGATGGCCAGGCCGGCGGTGGTGTCGTCGTTGGGCGCGAAGACCAGCCGGTGCAGCCGGGAGCCGTACCCGGGGCGCATCAGCCGCTCGCCCGGGGTGGTGGAGAGCAGCAGGTACAGCGCCTGGCGTACCGTCTCGTCGCCCTCGGTCATCGCGAGCCCGCCGGCCGCGGTCAACGCCAGACCCCCGGTGCGGCCGGCGTCGAAGCCGGCGCCCACGAAGCGGAAGGCCCTCATCGGTCCGCCTCCACCAGGCGCTGCCGCGGGTCGCGGACGGTGTGGTGGACCAGGCCCGGCGGGGTGCCGTCGGTCAGCCCGTCCAGGTGCGACAGGACGATCCGGCGCCCGTCGACGCGCAGCCAGTCGCTGTAGCCGACCCGCACCGGCAGCGTCTTCGTGCAGGGCTTCACCGTCGGCCCGTAGTTCGGGCAGGCCACGATGTCCCGCCCCTGCGGGTCGTCGTCGACCAGCACCGGTACGCCGGTGACGGTCACCCAGCGCTGCGACGCCCGGTTGGTCACCCGCCCGTCGTGGTCACAGGTGATCACGGATTGCAGGTGGATCCAGCGCATCAGCGGCCTCCTGAGCTCTGCCGGGCGAGCGCGGCTGCCCGCTCCCGCGCGGTCGGCGCGTCCTCGGTCGTGTCGGCGTGCAGGAAGTCGACGCTGCGGGCGCGGACCACCATCGCCCGGCCCGGCGCGGAGAGCACCAGGTCGGTGGCGGCGTGCAGGGTCGTCAGCTCCGGCGTCAGCTCCAGGAAGCTGCCGGTGTCGGTGGCGAGTTTCAGGCTGCGCGCCGCGTCGTCCACCACGATCGTCTGGCCGCTGCCGGTCCGCACCGACCACCGGCCGGACCGCCCGTCGGCGATGCCCGCGTCGTACGGCTCGACGGCGCCGAAGAGCGACCCGAGGACGATCCCGGCGGCCGGCTCGCCCCCGGGCAGCGCCACCAGCACGGTGTCGTCCGGGTCGGGCAGCGCCACGATCCCCTTGCCGGCCCCGGCGCCGGGGCAGAGCACGGCCAGCCAGCCGGCGTCCAGGTCCCCGTAGGCGGGGAGGGTGAGCCGGACCCGGCCGAGCCGGTCCGGGTCGTCGACGTCGGTGACCGTGCCGAGGGTGACCACCGCGCCGGCGACCGGGGCGGGTGCCGGGGCGGGCGGCGGGGCGGTGCTGAACCGGGTCAGGTGGCCGTTGGCGTCGATGGTGTGCACCACCTCGGTCAGCACGTACACCCCGGCGACCGGGTCGGCGATGCCGGCCAGCTCGACGCGGCGGCCGGGCCGCAGCGCCGGGTCGCCCTCGGCGACCCCCTCGGCGGTGACCAGCGCGGCCACCCGGGCGTCCAGGCCGGCCTGGGCGATGGCGGCCAGCTCGTCGTCGCTGCGGCCGGGCTGGTCGACCGCGGTGCGCACCCCGTCCGCGCCGACGGCGGCCGGGTCCGGGTCGAGCGGGATGCGCCGGCCGGTGCGCGCCGCGTCGGCCCGCTGCCTGATCGGCTCGGCGCGCTGCGGATGCCAGCCCAGCGCCGCGCTCTGCCCGGCGGCCCGGTCCAGGTTGGCCGCGATCCGCAGCGAGTGCAGGGTGTGGCCGAGGGTCAGGGTGACCGGTTCGCCGTGCCCGTCCAGGGTGACCAGCCGCAGCCGGCCCTCGTCGTCGGCGAGGTGCAGCCCGGCCCGGCCGGCCACCTCCAGCAGCAGGTCGAGGTCGCTGTGCCGGTGCTGGAGCACCCGCTCCAGGCGCGGGCCGTCCTCCTCGGCGTCGACGTCGAGGCCCACCCCGGCGCAGAGCTCCCGGGCCAGGTCGGCGGCGGTGACCGACTCGAACACCCGCAACTGCTGCCGCTTGCGCAGCCGGTGCAGCGGCTGGTAGCCGCGCAGCCGGACCAGGGCGGCGCCGTCGGCGGCGTACTCCACCTCGACGCAGGTCACCTCCCCGGTGAACAGGCGCGCGTCGTCCAGCCGGACGTCGAGGGTCGCGCCGGTCGGCACCGCCGGGCCGGGGCCGAGGTCCAGCGCGGCGGGGCCGGGGCCGGCGGCGTAGCCGATCTCGCACTGGGTCGGCTGGTCCAGCCGCCCGGCGATCCGCACCGACCGGAGCCGGCGCCCGTCCAGCGGTACCCCGTCGAGCAGCACGGTCGGCCAGGCGGTCACGGGGCACCTCCCGGCGGGGGCGGGGTGGTCGCGGCGGCGGTCAGCGGGGGCACCGCGAGGGCGGTGCCGGCCGGCACGGTCAGCGGATCGGTGATCCGGTTGTGCTCGGCGAGCAGCCGCCACCGCAGCGGCGAACCGAGCGCGTCGTGGGCGAGCAGGTCGAAGCGGACCCCGGAGTACCCGGGCACGGCGGAGCCGTCCCCGGCGGCCACCACCGCCGAACCGGGCGCGGCCACCGGAGTGGTGGCGGCGGCCAGCTCCTCGTCGAAGCCCTCCTGGGCCTCGTCGGCGGACTCCGCCACCCGCACCAGCTTCAGCCGCAACCAGGACCGGCGGGGCGAGCCGGTGAGGGTGAACGCGTCGAACCGTTCGGCGATCGCGACGATCACGCCGGGCACGTTCCAGGTCTTGCCCCAGACCAGCCGGACCAGCGGCGGTCGCAGCCAGCCGTGCGCGGTGGCGGAGTTCTCCGCCAACATCCACAGTGGACGAGTCAGGGCACGCACGTCCTCCGGGCGGGTCGGCGCGTCCACCAGGTCGGTGTCGAAGAGCAGGTCCAGCACCAGCTCGGTGCGGCCGCCGCCGGTGAAGACCAGCGGGTCGTCGGCGAGGCCGGCGCCGGTGAGCTGCCCGTCGCCGACGCCGCGCGGGCGTACCCCGGCCAGCCGGCTCACCTGCACGGTCTCCGGGTTGAGCAGGCAGTCCACCCGGACGCCGGAGGAGTCCACCAGGAAGGCCACCCGTTCCATCAGGCCCCCCGCTGCTCGTGGTCGAGGCGGCGCAGCCGCTCGCCGTCAGCGTCGCCGGTGGCCGGCCGCCACGCCGGGTCGTCGGGCAGCGCCGGCCACGGATCCCCGGCCCACCGCCCCGTCGGCCCCGTCGTGGTCGCTCCCGTCGGGGGTACGCCGCCGGCGCCGCCGCCCGCCGGCCCGTCCGGCAGGACCGGCCAGGGGTCGGGTGCCGGGGCGGGCGTGACGGCGTCGGGCCACCCGTTGCCGGGCTGCGCCGGCGGCCACCGGTCGGCGGACCAGGATCCGCTGTCGAGGCCGGTGCGTGCCGGTGTGGTGCCGACGGGGTGCTCGGCCGTCCGGGCGAGGTCACCCGGGTACGCCCCGCGCGCCCGGCCCGCCCCGGGGCCGGCCGGCGGTCCGGGGTGGCCGGTGGCCGCCCGCGCTCCTGCGGGGACGGACCAGGGGGCGGGGAGCCGGAGCGCACCGACGCCGTCCCCGCCGGTCGTGCCCGGTCGGTGCGCGTCGGTGGCGGTGCCCGCCCGGCCATCGGCTGTCGTGCCCTCGCAGGATGCGGTCGTCGGGATCTGGCCGGTGGCTGGCCTGGACTGGTCGACCCGGCCGACGCGGGGCTCAGCGGGACCGGCGGGCGGCAGCGCCTCCCGGTGCGGGTGGGCCCCGCCATCGCCCGGCCCGGCGTACGACAGGTCGCTCCTGAATCCGGCGGCGGGGCCGGGTACCGCCGGACGGATCCGCCAAGCTGCCGGCCCCGGGTGAGCGCCGGCGCCACGCCCCGAGGACCGGTCGACCTCGGCCGACCTCCCGACCCGTCGCTCGGGTTGCCCGGACCGGTGGTGTTCCGGCGGGCCGGGCCAGGAATGCGCCGGCGGCGGTCCCGGCCGGGAGTCCGGCGCTGCGGCTCCCGGCCGGCCGCTCGGGTCGGAGACGCCGGGCAACCCGCCGGCGGCCGGAGAACTCGGCCCGGCTGTGCCGATGACGCCGTCGGGCCGGTTGCCCGCAGTGGTGGACCTGGGACCGAGGCCCGCGCCGGAGTCGCCGGCCCACGAGGCCACGCCCGTGCCGGGGTCGCCGGGCCGGGAGCCCACGGCGGCGTCGGCGTTACTGGGCGACGAGGCGTCCGGGTTGCGGGGCCAGGAGCCCGCGGCCGTGCCCGACGACGGCCGGGCCGGGCCGGTCGGGGGTAGCGCCGACGTACCCGAGCGGGCGGGCGGCCGATTGCCACCCACCCCGTCGGCAAGCCTGCCCCGGGGGTCGGGCGCAACCGTCGGCGGCCCGGCGTCCGGCAGGGCGTCCGGGTCGACGTCCAGACCGCGCAGCAGGCCGGGGGCGTGCGCAGCGACCAGGCGCAGCCAGTGCTCCGGCGGCTGGCCCGGCCGGCGTGGCACGTCCCCCGTCGCCTCGGCCGACGGCACCTCCGGTCTCGCCTCCGGCAGGCCCGGCGTCGCGTGGGCCGGCGGCAGGTCCCGTGTCGTCCCGCCCGGGGAGCCACCGGCGGTCGGGGCGGGATCCCACCGCTCGACGGCGTCGGCGGCGTCCCGCAGCCGCCGGGCCAGCCAGCTACGCGGTCCTGGGCGCGGCGGCGGCACTGCCCGACTCCAGCTCCAGGCCCTCGTACGCCAGGGTGAGCGCCTCGATGGCGATCTCCTGGGAGAGGGTGTGCAGGTGCGCGCCCCGCCACCGCATCGGCCACGCGTTGATCATGTTCCAGCGCAGCGCCTCGCTGGTGCCGGCGGCGTCGAGCAGCACCACCGAGACGTTGCGGCGGTTCACCGTCCCCCGGGCCGCGGCCTGCACCCAGTCCCACAGCTCGCGGGAGGAGGTGAGCCCGAAGTGCAGGGTCACCGGGGCGTAGTCGACCTGGCCGGGCACGGCCCGGATCCGGTCGTTGCCGGCCTCCCGGTACGCCCGCCGGGCGATCGTCACCTCCAGGCCGCTGACCTCGGTGAAGTGCCCGTTGGTGATGCCGTTGATGAGCAGCTTGAAGTTGTAGGCCCGGTACGGGTCGACCGGCGCGCCCGGTTGCGGCGTGGCGGGGGTCGTCATTGTCAGCCTCCGATCGTCTCGGTCTCGGTGCCACCGGCCCACTGGCTCAGCTTGAACACCACGAACTCCGCGGGCTTGACCACCGCGATGCCGATGTGGGCGACCACCATGCCGGCGTCGCGCACGTCGGCCGGGTTGGTCTCCTCGTCGCACTTGACGAAGAACGCCTCCTCCGGCGTACGCCCGAGCAGGGCGCCGTCGCGCCAGACCCGGGTGAGGAAGGCGCCGATGTCGCGCCGGATGGAGCGCCACAGCGAGAAGTCGTTCGGCTCGAAGACCATCCACCGGGTGCCGTTGGCGATGGCCTGCTCGATGGAGATGGAGAGCCGCCGCACGTTGAGGTAGCGCCACTCGCTGGCCTCGGCGGCGAGCGTACGGGCACCCCACACCCGGATGCCCTCGCCGGCGAAGTAGCGGATCACGTTGACGCCCTTGGGGTTGAGCACGTCGTGCTCCGGGCGGGTGACCAGGTACTCCAGGTCGACGGCGCCGCGTACCGGCTCGTTGGCCGGTGCCTTGTGCACCCCGCGCAGCCCGTCCGTGCGGGCCCAGATGCCGGCCATGTGCCCGCTCGGCGGGGTGAGCACCAGCTCGCCGCTGAGCGGGTCGCGCACCCGCAGCCAGGGGAAGTAGCAGGTGCCGAAGTCCGACTGCCGGGGCCGGTACGCGGTGGTGCCGCCGTCGTCGTCGGTCGGCTTCGCCGTACCCTCGGCGGGTTTGCCGTCGGCGGCGCGGGGGGCCCGGGCGGAGCTGGGGGTGGCGACGCGGGTCAGCGCCGAGATGTCGTCGATGCCCGGGGGCGGGTCGCAGATCGCCACCATGGTGCGCAGCCGCTCGGCCGTGCTCAGCAGCGCCTCGTGCGAGACCGGGTCGTGGAAGCCGGGGGCGGCGAGGATGGAGACCTCGTCGACGGCCTCCAGCAGTTGCAGGCCGGCGCGGCGCTGGCCGCCGCCGGTGAGCTGGCCGCCCTCGCCGACGTTGACCACCCAGCACCGGGTGCCGCCGTTGTCGAGGAAGCCGAAGACGGCGCGGGCCAGCGGGGTGCTCTCCGGGCGTTCGCCGCCGGCGTAGAGCCGCAGGAATTCCGACCAGCTGTTGACCGGCATCGCCCGGTCGACGTGGGCGCCGCGGTCCGGGGCGATGCCGACGAACGCGGCGGTGCTCATGCCGACCGGCCCGATCGGGTGGGCCCCGCTCGGCACCTCCTCGACGTAGATGCCGGGGGAGAAGTAGTTGGGCATCGGTCCTCCTGGTGCGCGGGCGGTCCGGGTCAGCGGGCCGGGGGTTCGCAGACGATGACGAGGTCGGTGTCGGCGGGGTCGACGTCGGCGGTCAGGGTGTGGCCGCGGCCGACCAGGCGCAGCCGGACCGGGCCGGGCCGCTCGGGGTCGTCCGGCACGCCGGTGAGCCGGAACCGGCCGGCGGGGTCGGTGTGCGTGGCCTGCGAGGTGCCGACCAGTTCGACCCGCATCGCGGCGAGGGGCTGCTCGTGCGGGCCGACCACCCGGCCGTCCAGGGTGCGCATCGGCAGCTGCCGCAGCCGCAGCGGGCGCAGCACCGGCGGCGCCGCCGGCAGTGGCCGGGCCACCTGCGCGGGTACGTCGATCAGCAGCGCCGGCCGGGGCGGCACGCCGAACGCCCGCCACAGCTGCGGGTCGCCGGCCTCCAGCAGCACCTCCGGCTCCCCGTCGACGACCGCGGCGGCGAGCACCCGGTCCAGCCGGGGCAGCGCCGCCGGGCCGGCGGCGCTGAGCAGGTAGCGAACGGTGAAGCGGTACGGCTCCCGGTTGCCGGTGCCGCGGGTCTGCCGGCCGGGCCGCAGCTCCAGCGGCCAGACCGTCAGCCCGTCGGCGGGTCCGCCGTCGGCGGGCGGGCCGACCGGGACGACCTCGCCCGCGGCGGTGGCCAGCCACGCCGCCAGGTCGGCGGTGGTCGCCTCGACCGGTCCACGCCCGTCGTCGGTCATCGCGGCGGGCTTCCCTGGATCCGGTACGCGATGGCCTCGTTCCAGACGTGCGGGTAGACGCCGATCTCGAAGTACCGGGTGAAGGCGTTGATCGGCGCGTTGGTGTGGTCGTGCCAGAGCAACCAGACCGGGGCGATGGTGAAGAGCACGTAGTTGAGCAGCACCAGTGGGATGTAGAGCGGGCCGAGCAGCCGGCCCTGGAAGATGTGCACGTCCTCGTGCCGCTGGATGCCGGGGCTGGAGCCGGCGCAGACCGTGCCGATGGTGGTGGCGTACCGCGGGGAGACGCCCTCCACGACGTCGACCCGGCAGCTGTGCTGCGAGGTGGTCCGGTCGAGCTGGTGGCCGAAGATCAGGTGTACGGCGAGGTAGACCGCGCCGACGGCGGTGTTCAGCAGGCTCCAGGTGTGGTCCACCACGAAGAGCCAGACGCCGCGGGCGTCCGGGCCGTACACCCGGGCGGAGGCGACCGCCCAGCCGAACGGGCCGCCGACGAGCAGCCCGGCGACGGCGCCGATCAGCAGGCCGAGGGTGCCGCCGGCCCAGCCGCCGAGCGCGGCGCCGAGGACGATGTGGACGGCGGCGCTGATGATTCCGAAGACCATGACGCTCACCTCTCTCAGACCCAGGAACGGATGTAGCGGGGCTCGCCACCCTGGGCGATCCGGCTCGGCGACGCCTGCGTCGCCTGCCGGTTGCCCGGCGGCAGCTGGTTGATGCCGAGGGCGGCGGAGAAGATGATCAGCCCGTTGAAGAAGGCGATGATCCACTTCTCGGCGCCGACGTCCGTGGCGAACGCCGCGGTCAGGTAGGACAGCGCCAGGGCGACGCCCAACGCGATCCACTTGCGGGCCTTGTCGCCCGCGGGTCCGAGCAGGCCGCCGACGACGTTGGCGGTGAGCAGGGTGGCGGCGCTCGCGCCGGTGAGGCTGCCGAGGGCGGGCCAGGTGAAGAGATCGTTCACGGCGATCTCCCTTCGGGTGGTGCCGGGAGGGTGGTGTGGTGGTGGTGAGGTGCGGCGGCCGGTCGGGCGGACCCGGGCCGGTCGCCCGGGGTGGTGGCGCGGTCCGACCCGAGGCGGGTCAGACCGGCCCCGGATGCTCCGCCGACGGGGTCGGCGCCGGCGTGCCGGCCGGCCCCGTCGGCGTCGTGGCGGCGGTCGCGGGACGTCCGCGCCGGCGCAGCAGGAGTACGGCGACGACCGCGCCGACCAGGAGCAGGACGACCACGGCCCCGACGACCAGGAGCCAGGGGAACCCGCCGTCGGTGTCGCCGCCCGTGGCGGCGGCTCCGGTGGCGGACGGCGAGGGCTTCGCCGGCGCCTCGGCCACCGCCCGCAGCTCGGTCGGCTTGTCGCGGTTGGAGCCGACCTTCCAGGTGATCGAGCGACCGGTGACCGTGCCGTTGGTGTCGATCACGCGACCGGGGAAGGTCACCGAAATCTCGAACGACATCAACTGCATGAACGCGGCCTGGTTCCGCGGGTCCTGCTCGGCCAGTTTCCCGCCGTATTTCTTCGGATCGAGCGAGAGGCTGAACCGGTAGAGGTCCCCGTCCCGGACCAGTTTCACGCTGTCGCTGGTGAATTCCTGCAAAGGCGTGCGGCGGTAGGTGATCTGGAAACCGTAGTAGCGCTCGTTCTCGTAGACGCGTTCCTCGCCGGCCGGCAACGAGGGGATGTTCTGCCGCAGCTCGGCGAAGCCGACCTGGACCGTCCTGTTCTTGCTGGTCAGCACCCGCTTCTCGGCGGTCAGCAGCAGTTGCCCGTCGATCGTGTCGTCGGCGTTGACGGTCAGGCCGATGTGGAGCTGCATGCACCCGGTGAGCATCGCCACCAGGGCGAGACACACCGCGAGGCGGAATGCCCTGCCGCGGTCGAGTCTCGTATTCATGCCAGCAGTGTGTGTGATCGCCCTCACTATCCGCAGTCAGCGATCAGTCACAACGGTGTCACCGATCTTACCGGCCCCTTCTCCCTTTCGGCTGACGCCGGAAATGGGCGCGATCGATAATCTGGAGGGTTGGCCCGACGCAATTTCGGCGCTCCGCCTCCGGGCGGGCGGTGACGGAATTCGACCAGGGTGGACGGTGCCCGCGACGAGCCGCCGGGCGACGGGCCGGCCCGACGACGGCGGGCCGACATCGGCGCCCGACTGTGCGGAACGCTTGCCGAGCAAATCCTGGACATATAATATCCAGAATATGAAGATGGCCGAGGGCGTCGAGTGGGCGCTGCACAGCTGCCTCAACATGACCTGGCTGGAGCCGGGGCGGGCGGTGTCGGCCGCCCGGCTGGCCGCGTTCTACGGGCTGCCCACGGCGTACCTCAACAAGCAGTTGCAGGCCCTGGTGCGGGCCGGGATCCTCCGGTCCGTCTCCGGCCCGCGCGGCGGGTTCCGACTGGCCCGCGCCCCCGAGGAGATCACCCTGCTCGACGTGGTGACCGCCATCGAGGGGGCGGAGGAGGCGTTCCGCTGCGCGCAGCTCCTCCGCCAGGGGCCGGGAGGTCGCGCCGACGTCGACTACCGGCAGGCCTGCCTGATCTCCCAGGCGATGCGCCGCGCCGACCTGGCCTGGCGGCGGGAGCTGGCCGGGCAGACCCTCGCGCAGCTGCGGGAGGCGGTCGGCGACCGCTACCCGGACACCCCGCGGAACACCCGTGAGCGCCTCGTCGCGCCCCCGTCCTGACCATCGTCCCCACCAGAAGGTGAGCACCATGACCACGGCACCCCTGCATGTCCGCGCCGACGACGCCACCGTCCTCGCCGACGGCCCGACCAGCCTGATCACCCTGCTCGGCGACGCCGGAGAGACCGGCGGCGCGCTCACCGCCAACCGGGCCACCCTGCACACCGGCTCGCCCGGCGCCCCACCGCACCTGCACACCCGCGCCGCCGAGACGTTCTTCGTCCTCGACGGGGTCCTCGACGTGCTGGTGGCCGACGAGATCCGCACCCTGCGCCGCGGCGACTTCCTGCTCGTCCCCGCGCACACCCCGCACGCCTTCGCCCCGGCCCGCGGCGAGTCCGCCGACGTGCTGGTGGTCTTCACCCCCGGCATCGACCGGTTCGACTACTACCGGCTCCTCGAGCGGGTGTACCGGGGCGAGGCCGATCCGGCCGAGATCGCCGCCAGCGGACAGCGCTACGACAACCACTACGTCGACAGTCCGCTGTGGCGCGACCGCCCCTGACCGCGCCGCCCGCCGGGCCCGGCCGCCGTGGCGGGAGGACGTGGTGCTCGGCGAGGGCGCGGCGATGCTCTTCGTCCCGCCCGGCGAGGTGCTCGACGGTCGCCCGTACACCCCCGGCACCGTCGACGTGCTGACCCGCTTCCTGGCCTCGCCCGAATACGCCGGCCTGACCGCCGCCGGTCGTTGACCGCCGGGCCCGGTTCAGGCCGCCGGGTCGGTCGAGGCCGGGGCCGGTCCGCTCAGTCGCGTGGCGGGTGCCAGTCGGCGTACCGGGCCGCCTGGCGCAGCGCGACGCGGGACGGGGTGAGCCGGATCAGGGTGTCGCGGAGCGTGACCGCCACCGGGTGGCGCAGCTGCTGGCCGAAGCGGCCGGCGCGGGCCGAGGCCCGGGCCACCGCCTGGCTGCGCGGGCGGCGCTCCCGGTCGTAGCGGGCGAGCGCGGCGTCGAGGTCCGCCGGCCCGCCGGCGCAGGCCGCGCCGAGGGTGACCGCGTCCTCGATCGCCTGGCAGGCGCCCTGACCGAGGAACGGGGTCATCGCGTGCGCCGCGTCGCCCAGCAGGGCCACCCGGCCGCGCACGTAGGACGGCAGTGGCGTGCCCAGGTGGTGCAGGTCGTGCCGCAGCACCTGGTCGGGCCGGGTGGCGGCGAGCAGCGCCGGGACGGGGTCGTGCCAGTCGCCGAAGCGCTCCCGCACGGCGGCCAGCTCGTCGGGGGCCCGCCCGCCGGGTGGGGCGGTCACCGCGGCGTACCAGTAGACCTGGTCGGCGCCGAGCGGGACCATGCCGAACTCGGCGCCCCGGCCCCAGCTCACCGCGGAAGGCAACGGGTCGTCCCAGCGGATCGCCGCCCGCCACGCCGTCGTCCCGGCGTACGTGGGTCCGGGGTGCTCCGGCCAGAGCCGGGAGCGCACGGCCGAGCGCAGCCCGTCGGCGCCCACCACCAGGTCGGCGGCGAGCTCGGCGGGCTTCCCGCGCCAGCGGTGCTGCACCCGGGCGCCGTCCGGGCCGGTCGTCACGTCGACCACCTCGGCGTCGGTGCGCAGCGCGGCTGCCGGCAGGGCGTCGCGCAGGACGCCGTGCAGCCTGCCCCGGTGGACCCCGAGCGTAGTGGTGCCGAGCTGCCGGGTCAGGTCGGCGCCGTCGACCCGGGACAGCCAGCGCCCGCTCCGGGTGCGCAGCCCGCCGGGAGCCTCGGCCCGGCCGTGCGCGCGGACGGCCGCGCCGACGCCGAGCGCCTCCAGCCCCCGCAGCGCGTTGGACATCAGGGTCAGCCCGGCGCCCACCTCGCCCAGTTCCGGCGCGCGTTCGAGCACGGTGACCCGCCAGCCCGCCCGGTGCAGGGCGAGGGCGGCGGCCAGGCCACCGATCCCGCCGCCGACCACCACCGCGTGTCCGTCCATCCCGACCGCCCCTTCTACAACTGTAGAAGTTCATACTACAGCTGTAGAACACCGACGAGGAGGCCCGGATGAACGCTCGGTCCGCGCGGGTGGCGGCGTTGGCCGACGCGGCGATCGCGCTGCTCGCCGAGGGCGGGATGCGCGCGCTGACCCACCGGGCCGTCGACGCCCGGGCCGGCGTGCCGGTCGGCACCACGTCGGCGTACCTGCGGACCCGGCAGGCGCTGATCGAGGCGGTGGTACGCCGCCTGGTCGAGCTGGACCGGGCCGACCTGGTGGACCGCGAGCTGCCCACCGACGCGCCGCCCCCCGGGCCGCCGCCGCGGCTCACCCCGGCCGACCTCGACCACCTCGCGGTGGCCACGGCGCAGGTGCTGGACCGCTGGCTCACCGTCGGGCGGGACCGCAGCCTCGCCCGCTACGCCTGCCTGCTGGAGGCCGTGCACCGACCCGAGCTGCGGCCGATCCTGGCGCACGGCACCGTGCTGCGCGAGCAGGCCCGGGCGCTGCTGGCGGGCGCCGGCGCGTCGGACCCACGGCGGCAGGGCGACCAGTTCGTCGCCTTCGTCGACGGGTTGCTCTTCGACCGCCTCGTCGGCGCCGGTGCGCTCAGTGCGCCGCCGCCCGGCAGCCCGGAGAGCCGCGAGGACCTGCGCTCCGCCGTCCGCGCCCTGCTCCGCGCCTTCACCGGCGCCTGACCCGTCCGACCGGCCGGGTGTCCGGTCCTCGGCCGGCCATGATCGTGGTCGCCTGGGGGTCGCGTCGAGAATCCTCGGTGGAGCGACGGTCCGGCGGTGAGTTCGGTCAGGCGACCGGGGTGCGGGTGCGGTGGTCGCGGGGGCTGATGCCGCGTACCCGGCGGAAGGCGGTGCTCAGCGCGAACGGGCTGCCGTAGCCGACCCGGCGGGCGACCGCGCCGAGGGTGGCGTCCGGTTCGCGCAGCAGGTCCGCCGCGAGGCTCAGCCGCCAGCCGGTCAGGTAGGCCATCGGCGGCTCGCCGACCAGTTCGGTGAAGCGGCGGGCCAGCGCGGCCCGGGACACCCCGACCTCGGCGGCCAGCGACGCCACCGTCCAGGGACGCGCCGGATCGTCGCGCAGCAGGCGCAGCGCCGGTCCGACCACCGGGTCGGCCGCCGCCGCGTACCAGGAGGGGGTGGCGCCGGGCCGGTCGAACCAGGTCCGTAGCACGGCGATCAGCAGCAGGTCGAGCAGCCGGTCGAGGACGGCCTCCTGGCCGGGGGAGTCCCGCACCACCTCGTCGGCGAGCAATCCGACCAGCGGGCTGTGCCACTCGTCGGCCCGGACCACCAGCAGCGCGGGCAGCGCGGCGAGCAGCCGTCGGTTGACCTCCCCCGGCAACTGGTACGTCCCGGTCAGCAGCGCCGTCCTGCCCGGCGTGCCGGTGCCCCAGGTGCGCACCCCTGCCGCCGGGGTGGTGGTCAGCGGCTCGCCGCGCAGCGTGGTGCACCGCTGGCCGGGGTGGATGACCACCTGCGGCGCGGTGGCCGGGTCGTCGGCGACGGTGTACGCGTCCGGACCGCGCAGCACCGCCACGTCCCCGGGGTGCAGCAGCTCGGCGGAGCTGTCGTCGGGCACCACCCAGGCGGTGCCGCGCACCACGGCCACCACGGTCAGCGGGGCGCGGTCCTCGATCCGCAGCGCGAACGGCGGGTCCAGCAGCGAGCGGAGCAGGAACGCGCCCCGGGCGCGAGGGCCGTCGAGCAATCCGGTCAGGAGATCCACGGTGGCGAGCGTAGACGCCTGCGTAGGACCAGCTGGTTCGCGCAGAACTTCAGCGAGGGACACCTGGTGCAGCCGCTGCGCGCCGGCGTGCTCGCGCTACCCGTCGGCGACGTGCCGGAGCCGTTCGTCGACGCCGACGACATCGCCGAGGTCGCCGTCGCCGCGCTCACCTCCGACCGGCACACCGGCGCCACGTACGAGCTGACCGGCCCCCGACTGCTCACCTTCGCTCAGGCGGTCGACGAGATCGCCGCGGCCGCCGGCCGTCCGGTGCGCTTCGTGCCGGTCACCAGCTCCGCGTACGCGGCCGAGCTGGCCGCCGCAGGTGTCCCGGCGCCGGCGGTGGCGCTGCTCACGTACCTGTTCACCGAGGTCCTCGACGGCCGCAACGCTCGGCTGGCCGACGGGGTGCAGCGGGTGCTCGGCCGGCCGCCGCGCGACTTCCGGGCGTACGCGGCGGAGGCGGCCGGGGCCTGGCGGCCCTGACCCGCCGGCCGGGCTACGGTGGGGCCCGAACGGGGCGAGGAGGCGGCGATGGTCCGGTGGGGCTGGTTCCGGGACGCCGCCGGGCGGCTGCGGCAGGGCTGGCTGCCGGTGGTCGAGACGACCCTGGCCGCGACGGTGGCGTGGATCCTGGCCACCCGGCTGGTCGGCCACCCGCAGCCGTTCTTCGCCCCCGCCGCCGCGCTGATCGTGCTCGGCCAGGCCCGGGGCCAGCGGGTCCGCCGGGCGGTCGAGGTGCTGCTCGGGGTCGCCGCCGGCGTCCTCGTCGCCGACCTGGTGGTGCAGGCGCTCGGACCGGGCACCAGCTGGACGGTGTTCACGGTCATCCTGCTCACCATCGCGCTCGCGGTGGCGGTCGGGGCGAGCACGGTCGCCGTGGTGCAGGCCGCGGTCTCCGCGCTCTACCTGGTGGTGGTCTCGCCACCGACCGAGTCGCTGGTGCCGTTCCGGTTCGTCGACGCGCTCATCGGTGGCGGGGTGGCGGTGGTGGCCAGCCAGCTGATCGACGCCCGGCGGCCGCTCGCCCCGCTGGTCGCCGAGTTCCGCCGCACCTACCAGGGGATGGCCGAGGTGCTGGAGGAGGTCGGCGAGGCCCTCGACGCCCGGGACGAGCCCGCTGCGCTGGCCGCCCTGGACCGGGCCCGCCACCTCGACGCCGCGGTGGAGCGGCTGCGCACCGCGGTGCTCGCCGCCGGCGAGGCGGTCCGGCTCAACGTCCGGCGCCGGCGGCACATCGGCCGGCTGCGCACCGTCGACGCCACGGTCGGCCAGCTCGACTACGCGGTCCGCAACGTGCGGGTCCTGGCCCGGGCCGGCGTGACGTTCAACCGGCTGCCCACCCCGGTGCCGCCCGAGCTGGGCGCGGCCCTGCGGGACCTGGCCGAGGCGGTCCGGGCGGCGGGCGAGGCGCTCGCCGCCGACCTCGACGGCGCGGAGGAGGCCGGCGACCGGCACGCCGCCCGCGCCGAGGCCGCCGCCCTGGCCGCGGTACGCGTCGCCGGGCGGCTCTTCACCCCCGGCCAGACCCTGCCGCTGGCGATGATCGTCGGGCAGGTCCGGGCCACCGCCATCGACCTGCTGCGGGGCGTACGGGCCGACGACGACGCGGCGGTGCTGGCCCGGGTCGACGAGGCGCTCGGGCTGCCCGCGCTCTGACCAGCATGTGGTAAGGAGCGCATCTGGCTTGTGGTCGTGACGAAACCGGTGTGTGATCGACGGCGAGACGCCGTACCACCGGAAGGACCACCCCGCCGTGAGCCCACTCGTCACCGCGCCGAGCCCTGCCGTACCCCGGCAGGTGCTGGCCGCCCGCACCGGCGTCGCGGTGGTCTTCGCCCTCAACGGCCTCGCCGTGGCGTCCTGGTTCTCCCGGGTCCCCGCGGTCCGCGAGGCGCTCGGGCTCAGCGCCGGCCGGCTCGGCCTGCTGCTGCTGGCCATGTCCGGTGGCGCGGTGCTCGCCCTGACCACCGCCGGGCTGGTCACCCAGCGCCTCGGCGCGGCCCGCACGGTGGTGGCGTCCACCGTGCTGGTGGCGGTCGGGATGGCCGGTGTCGGGGTGGCCGCGGGGATGACCGGCTCGCTGGCCGGCGTGGCGATGGCCCTGTTCGCCCTCGGCTACGGCTCCGGCACCTGCGACGTGGCGATGAACGTCGAGGGCGCCGCGGTCGAGAAGCGGCTGGGGCGCACCATCCTGCCCCGCTTCCACGCCGCCTGGAGCCTCGGCTCGGTGGCCGGCGCGGGCATCGGCGCGGGGGCCGCCCGGGTCGGGCTGCCGATCGGCGTGCACCTGGCGGTGCTGGCGGTGGTGGTGCTCGGCGGCACGATCCTCGGCGCCCGGGCCTTCCTGCCCGCCCAGCCGGCACCGGACACCGCCGCCACCCGGCGCGGTGGCCTGCTCGCCGCCTGGCGGGAGCCGCGCACCCTGCTGCTCGGCCTGCTGGTGCTGGTGATGGCGTTCGCCGAGGGCAGCGCGAACGACTGGCTCGCGGTCGCCTTCGTCGACGGGTACGGCACGAGCGAGGCCGTCGGCGCCGCCGTCTTCGCGGTCTTCGTCACCGGCATGACGATCGGGCGGACCGCCGGCACCGTCGCCCTCGACCGCTGGGGGCGCGTGCCCGTCCTGTTCGCCACCATCCTGCTCGCCGCCTTCGGCGCGGCGGTGGCGGTGCTGGCCGGCTCCGGGCCGGTCGCGATCGCCGGGGTGGCGCTCTGGGGGCTCGGCGCCTCGCTGGGCTTCCCGGTGGGGATGAGCGCCGCCGCCGACGACGAGGAGCGGGCTCCGGCGCGGGTCAGCGTGGTCGCGGTGCTGGGCTACACGTCGTTCCTCGCCGGGCCGCCGCTGCTCGGCCTGCTCGGCGACCGGGTGGGCATCCTGCACGCGCTGCTGGTGGTGCCGCTGCTGCTGCTGCCCACCCTGGCGCTGGTGCCGGTGACCCGGCCGCCGGCGCACCCCGCCAGCAGATAGAACCTAACAGCGGCCGGCCCCGGCCGGTATCGGGTGCGCGGCCGACTGCGCAGTCCAGCCGTGCTGGCTACGGTCGCCGGATGCCTACCGAAGAGATCACCGCCGCCGCCGCGGGCAACTGGACCCTGGGCGACCGCGCCGTCCGCCGGATGGGGTTCGGCTCGATGCGGACCACCGCCGACCCCGACCCGGACCGCGCGGTGCGGGTGCTGCGCCGCGCCGTCGAGCTGGGCGTGAACCACATCGACACCGCCGCCTTCTACGTCTCGCCCGGCGGCACCCTGAACGTCGGCACCGGCCCCGCCCGGTACGCCACCGAGCTGATCCGCGCCGCGCTCGCCCCGTACCCGGAGGACCTGGTGATCGCCACCAAGGTCGGCTTCGGGTACGACCCGGCGACCGGCCTGCGCGAGGAGGCCACGCCGGCCCAGCTGCGCGCCCAGGTCGAGGAGAACCTGCGCCGGCTGGGCCGCGACCACCTCGACCTGGTGAACCTGCGGATCGTGAAGCGCCCCGGGCGGGACTCGGTGGCGGAGTCCTTCGGCGCGCTGGCCGAGCTGCGCGACGCCGGGCTGATCCGGCACCTCGGCCTCTCCAACGTCCGCCTGGACCACCTGGACGAGGCGCAGGCCATCGCCCCGGTGGTGTGCGTGCAGAACAGCTACGCCGTCGACAACCGGGGCGACCAGGACGCGCTGCTGCGCGAGTGCGGGGCGCGCGGGGTGGCGTACGTGCCGTTCTTCGCAATCGCCGGCGTCCGGCGGGAGGCGGGCGCGGCGGCCGAGCACACCGCCGCCGTCCACGAGATCGCGCGGGCCCACGGCGCCACCCCGCACCAGGTACGCCTCGCCTGGACCCTGCACCAGGGGCCGCACGTGCTGGCCATCCCCGGCACCGGCGACGAGGCGCACCTGATCCAGAACGTCGCGGCCGGCGCGCTGCGGCTCTCCGCCGAGGAGCTGGCCGCGCTCGACTGAGCACGCCCGGTCAGCTCACGCTCACCAGCCTCGCAGCCGACTGTCAGGTGACGGTGCTCCACTGGATGGACGCCGAGGAGAGGAGCGGGCAGATGGGCTGGTTCAGCCGGCGGTCGCGGGCCGCCGTCCCCACCCCGACCAAGCTCGACCGGGAGGCCACCCGCGAGGACCTGGCCGCGCTGGAGGAGTTCGTGACGAGCCGGCAGGGCGTGGAGTTCTACCTGGAGCCGGAGACCACCGCCACGGACACCACGGTGGTGGCGATCGCCCACGACGGCGAGTGGATCCGCCGCCGGACCGGCTCGCCGCAGGTGGCGGCGAAGCTGGCCGGCCGGCACGCCGTGCCGCTCTACGAGGCGGCGAAGACCGGCTACCCGGAGCGGATGCGGGTCTGGAACCGGGCCCACCCGGAACGCCGGATGCGCTGACCGCTCACCCCTCGGCGGCGGCGCGGGCCTCGTCGAGGGTCATCGGGTCGGCGTGGCTGGAGACGTACCAGTGGTAGCGGTCGTCGAGCAGCCGGCGCACCAGCGCCAGGTCGGGGCCGTCCCCGTCCTGGCGCAGGTGCACCGGGGGCGGGTAGAAGCAGTCGCCGAGCAGCAGCACCGCCGAGTCGGGCACCAGCACCACGGTCGAGTCGGCGGCGTGCCGGCCGCCGACGTGGCGCAGCCGTACGCCGGTGGGCAGCTCCAGCTCGTCGGTGAAGGTGCGGGTGGGCGGCAGCACCGCGAAGTCGTCCCAGGAGTCCATGGCCAGGGCGCGGGCCCGGAAGCTGGGGCCGAGTCGCGGCTCGGCACGGACCTGCTCGCGTAGGTAGCGATGACTCCACGGGCGGGCCGCCTCGGCGCGCAGCGGCGCCTCCCCGGCGACGTGGCCGACGATCTCCACGCCCGGCCAGGCGCAGGCGCCCCACACGTGGTCCCAGTGGTGGTGGGTGTAGACCAGCCAGCGCGGCTCGGGCAGCCCCGCCGCCGTCAGGGCGGCCCGGATCTCGCGGGCGTGGCCCGGGCTGTGCCCGGCGTCGACCAGCACGCCGCCGCGCTCGTCGGTGATCAACGCCACGCTCGGTTGGATGGTGCCCGGGTCGGGATCGCCCGGGTACAGCCAGACCCGGCCGGCGAGGTGGTGGAATGTGGGCTCGGCGATGGCTGGGGTCCTTTCCCGATCGACCGGCGATTCTTCGGCCGGCGGGACCGATCGTAGGCGTTCGGCCCCCGGCCGATGGCCCCGCCGTCGACGCTGACCGGCGGATACCCGCCCGCACCGTCCCCTTTGCTCTGCTGCCGCCCCGGCACCAGCAAAGCGCTCCCAGTGGTGCCTCCGGGGCAGCAGAGCAAAGGGGGTGCGGCATCGAGGTCGGACATTGTCCGAAGTGCGGGTACGGTCGCTGATGATCGTCAGGCTTCGATGGGCCGGCCCGCCCGGCGCGAGCCGGGGCGGCGTTGACCCGGCGCCGCGGGGTGTGGCAGCATTCGCGGCCTGACGGCAGTGAAGGAAGTCGGTGCGATTCCGGCGCGGTCCCGCCACTGTCACCGGGGAGCGATCCCCCCTTGCGAGTCACGGCCGTGTTCCTGCGGTTGGAAGGCCGGGGGAGAGCGTTGATCCGGAAGCCAGGATACTTCGGCCGTCGGAGCGACCCCAGGGCGTGGACACCCGAGGAGGACCCCGATGACGCGCAGCGTCTCCACCGTCGACGAGTTCCGTCGTACCCGTTCCGGGCGCGCTGATGCGCCCCTGCCCGGCCGCGCCGTCGCGCCGGCCGACGGCCCGGACACCCCGTCCGGCGCCCGCGCCCCGCGTTCCGCCGTTCACCGCTGACCGCCACACCGTGCCGCCCACCGGTTCATCGCCGGTGATCCGCCCGGCGGCCCGTCGTACCCGCTGAACCGCGCCCGTCCCCTCGCCTCGCCCGACCGGCCCCGCGCCGGTCCGGGCGTCACTCTCCGGAGCCGTCCGTGCGCATCCTGCTGCTCTCCACCGCCGACACCGACCTGCTCGCCGCCCGCGCCAGCGGCGCCGACTACCGGCTGGCCAACCCCGCCCGGGTCGCCGCCGACGCCGTGCCGGCGCTGCTCGACGGCGTCGACCTCGCCGTCGTACGCCTGCTCGGCGGCCGGCAGGCGTGGCCGGACGGGCTGGCCGCCGTGCTCGCCTCGGGCGTGCCCACGGTGGTGCTCGGCGGCGAGGCGGTGCCCGACGCGGAGCTGATGGCCGCCTCCACGGTGGCCTCCGGAGTGGCCACCCAGGCGCTGTCCTACCTGGTCGAGGGGGGTCCGGCGAACCTGGCCGAGCTGGCCCGGTTCCTCTCCGACACGGTGCTGCTCACCGGCGAGGGCTTCGACCCGCCCGCGCCGACCCCGGCGTACGGGGTGCACGGCGACCGGGCCGCCGCGGTCTCGACGGCGACCGGAGCGGCCACGGAGACCCGCCCCACCGTCGGGATCGTCTTCTACCGGGCGCACGCCCTCGCCGGGAACACCGGCTTCGTCGACGTCCTCGCCGACGCGGTCGAGGCGGCCGGCGGCGACCCGCTGCCGATCTTCTGCGGCTCGCTGCGCGGGCTCACCCCCGGCGACGGGCCGCTGCCCCTCTTCGCCCGCTGCGACGCCCTGGTCGTCACCGTGCTCGCGGCCGGCGGCGCCGTCGCGGCGGACGCCTCCGGCGGGGGCGACGAGGACGCCTGGGACGTCGGCGCGCTCGCCGCCCTCGACGTGCCGATCGTGCAGGCGCTCTGCCTCACCAGCACCCGCGAGCAGTGGGCCGGCAGCGACGCCGGACTCTCCCCGTTGGACGCCGCGATGCAGGTGGCCATCCCCGAGTTCGACGGGCGGATCGTCACCGTGCCGTTCTCGTTCAAGCGCGTCGACGCCGACGGGCTCTCCGTCTACGCCGCCGATGCGGAGCGGGCCGCCCGGGTGGCCGGCATCGCCGTCCGCCAGGCCCGGCTGCGGCACGTGCCCAACGCCGACAAGCGCCTCGCCGTCGTGCTCAGCTCGTACCCGACCAAGCACTCCCGGGTCGGCAACGCGGTCGGCCTGGACACCCCCGCCTCGGCGGTACGGCTGCTCGCCGCCCTCGCCGACGCCGGCTACGACCTCGGCGACCAGCCGGTCCCCACCGACGGGGACGCGCTGATCCACGCGCTGATCGCCGCCGGCGGGCACGACGTCGAATGGCTCACCCCCGAGCAGCTCGCCGGCGCCGAGGCGCGGGTACCCGGGCAGACCTACCGGCGCTGGTTCGCCCGGGTGCCGGCGCCGCTGCGGGACCGGATGCGCACCCACTGGGGCGAGCCGCCCGGCGAGCTGTACGCCGACGGCGGCGACCTGGTCCTGGCCGGGCTGCGCTTCGGCAACGTGGTGCTGATGATCCAGCCGCCGCGCGGCTTCGGCGAGAACCCGATCGCCATCTACCACGACCCCGACCTGCCGCCCAGCCACCACTACCTGGCCGCGTACCGCTGGCTGGCCGCGCCGGTGGCCGACGGCGGCTTCGGCGCCGACGCGGTGGTGCACCTCGGCAAGCACGGCACCCTGGAATGGCTGCCCGGCAAGGGGCTCGGGCTCGCCGCCGACTGCGCCCCCGACGCCGTCCTCGGCGACCTGCCGCTGGTCTACCCGTTCATCGTCAACGACCCCGGCGAGGGCACCCAGGCCAAGCGCCGGGCGCACGCCGTCGTCGTCGACCATCTCGTCCCGCCGATGGCCCGCGCCGAGACGTACGGCGACCTGGCCAAACTCGAACAGCTCCTCGACGAGTACGCCACCGTCCAGGCGCTCGACCCGGCCAAGGTGCCGACCGTGCGGGCGCAGATCTGGGAGCTGGTCCGGGCCGCCGAGCTGCACCACGACCTGCACACCGCGGACATGCCGGCCGCCGACGACTTCGACGACTTCGTGCTGCACCTCGACGGGTACCTCTGCGAGGTCAAGGACGTGCAGATCCGCGACGGTCTGCACATCCTCGCCGAGGCGCCCACCGGCGAGGCCCGGGTCAACCTCGTCCTCGCCGTGCTGCGCGCCCCCCAGGTCTGGGGCGGCACCCGCGCCCTGCCCGGCCTGCGCCAGGCGCTCGCCGCCGCGTACGGGCTGGACGAGCAGGACCTGCTCGCCGAGCCGGGACGGCGGATCGCCGTCCCGGAGCCGCTGACCGAGGCGGCGGACGGGCCGGCCGCCACCGCCGCCGACGCCGTCGACCTGGTCGAGGCCCTGGCCCGCCGGCTGGTCGTCGGCATGGAGACCCTCGGCTGGGACGCCGACAAGGTCGACGCGGTGGTCGAGGAGGTCACCGGCCGGGCGATCGGCGACGCCGCCGACGTGCTGCGCTTCGCCGCCCGCGAGGTGGTGCCCCGGCTGGCCCGGACCACCGACGAGATCGACCGGGTGCTCGGCGCGCTCGACGGGCGGTTCGTGCCGCCCGGCCCCTCCGGCTCACCCACCCGTGGCCTGGTCAACGTGCTGCCCACCGGCCGCAACTTCTACTCCGTCGACCCCAAGGCCATCCCGTCCCGCAACGCCTGGGACGTCGGGGTGGCGCTCGCGGACTCGCTGCTCGCCCGGCACCTCGCCGACACCGGCGGGTACCCCCGCTCGGTCGGGCTCACCGTCTGGGGCACCAGCGCCATGCGTACCCAGGGCGACGACATCGCCGAGGTGCTGGCCCTGCTCGGCTGCCGGCCGACCTGGGACGACCGGTCCCGGCGGGTCACCGGCGTCGAGGTGGTGCCGCTGGCGGAGCTGGGCCGCCCCCGGGTGGACGTGACCGTCCGCATCTCCGGCTTCTTCCGCGACGCCTTCCCGCACGTCGTGGCGCTGCTCGACGACGCGGTACGCCGGGTAGCCGCCCTCGACGAGCCGGCCGGGGAGAACTACGTCCGGGCCCACGTGGACGCCGACCTCGCCGAACACGGCGACGCCCGCCGGGCCACCGCCCGGATCTTCGGCTCCAAACCGGGGGCGTACGGGGCGGGGCTGCTGCCGCTGATCGACGCCCGGAACTGGCGCACCGACGCCGACCTCGCCGAGGTGTACGCCGTCTGGGGCGGCTACGCCTACGGCCGGGACCTGGACGGGCGGGAGGCGCGGGCCGACATGGAACGCTCCTTCGCCCGCATCGCCGTCGCCGTCAAGAACCAGGACACCCGCGAACACGACATCGTGGACTCCGACGACTACTTCCAGTACCACGGCGGGATGGTGGCGATGGTCCGCCACCTCACCGGCGCCGCGCCGGCCGCGTACGTGGGCGACTCGGCGATGCCGCACGACGTACGCACCCGCACCCTCGGCGAGGAGACCCGGCGGGTGTTCCGGGCCCGGGTGGTCAACCCGAAGTGGATCGCCGCGATGCGCCGGCACGGCTACAAGGGCGCGTTCGAGCTGGCCGCCACCGTGGACTACCTGTTCGGCTACGACGCCACCGCCGGCGTCGTCGACGACTGGATGTACGAGCACCTGGCCGCCGCGTACGTCTTCGAGGAGACCACCCGGGAGTTCCTGGAGCAGTCCAACCCGTGGGCGCTGCGCGGCATCACCGAGCGGCTGCTGGAGGCCGCCGACCGCGGCCTGTGGGCGGCGCCCGAACCGGCCACCCTCGACCGGCTCCGCGAGACCTACCTGGCCAGCGAGGGCGACCTGGAGGACCGGCAATGAGTGGCTACCCGTTCAGCGCGGTGCTCGGCATGGACGACATGCGCCTGGCCCTGCTGCTCAACGCCGTCTCCCCGGCCATCGGCGGGGTGCTGGTGCGGGGCGAGAAGGGCACCGCCAAGTCCACCGCCGTGCGGGCCCTCGCGGCGCTGCTGCCCCCGGTCGACCGGGTCGCCGGTTGCCGCTTCGCCTGCGACCCGGCCGCCGCCGACCCCGCCTGCCCGGACGGGCCGCACCCGGCCGAGCCGACGGCCGAGCGCCGCCCAGCCCGCCTGGTCGAGCTGCCGGTCGGCGCCGCCGAGGACCGGGTGGTCGGCTCGCTCGACCTGGAGAAGGCCCTCGGCGAGGGGGTACGCGCCTTCGAGCCGGGCCTGCTCGCCGCCGCTCACCGCGGCGTGCTCTACGTCGACGAGGTGAACCTGCTCCACGACCACCTGGTCGACCTGCTGCTCGACGCCGCCGCGATGGGCCGCTGCCACGTCGAGCGGGAGGGCGTCTCGGTCAGCCACGCCGCCCGGTTCCTGCTGGTCGGCACGATGAACCCGGAGGAGGGGGAGCTGCGCCCGCAGCTGCTCGACCGGTTCGGGCTCACCGTCGCCGTCGGCGCCAGCCGCGACCCGGCCGTCCGCGTCGAGGTGGTCCGCCGCCGGCTCGCCGCCGACGCCGACCCGGCCGGGTTCGCCGCCCGGTGGGCCGCCGCCGACGCCGAGATCGCCCACCAGGTCGCCGCCGCCCGGCGGCGGCTGGACCGGGTACGGCTGCCTGACGCCGCGCTGCGCCAGATCGCCGAGGTGTGCGCCGCGTTCGACGTGGACGGGATGCGCGCCGACATCGTCACCGCCCGCACCGCCCTCGCGCACGCCGCCTGGCAGGGCCGGGACCGGGTGGGCGCCGAGGACGTCCGGGTCGCCGCCCGGCTCGCGCTGCCGCACCGGCGCCGCCGCGACCCGTTCGACAGCCCCGACCTGGACGAGAAGCGCCTGGACGAGGCGTTGCAGCGGGCCCAGGACGAGCACCCGGACGACGACCCGCCCGGCGGCGACGGCCCCGGCCCCGACGGGGACCCCGACGACGGTCCGGGTGGTCCCGGCGCGGGTCCTGGTGGCACCGGCCCGGGTGGTCCCGGTCAGCCCGGGGCCGGTCCGCCCGGCCCCGGGGACGGTGACGCCGGGGACGACGGCGGGAGCGGGCGTCGGACGGCCCACGGGTTCGGCGACGACGAAGCTGACGCCGGTACGCCGGAGCGCGACGCCACCGACGGCCGGCCGGAACCCACCGACACCGGTCACTCCGCCGGCGGTGCCACCCGCCCCGACCAGGGTGGCGGGTCGACCGGGGAGCACGGCGACCGCCACCGGGCCGGGGACGACGGGTCGCCCGGTACCCGGTCGGTGGCCGTGCCGCACAGCGGGCTGAAGGCCCGGCTGCTCACCGCGCCCGGTGTCGGCGACGGCGTGCCGGGACGGCGCTCCCGGGCCCGGACCGGGCGCGGCCGGACCACCGGCGCGCGGGTGCCGGCCGGCCGGCCCGGCGCGCTGCACCTGCCGGCGACACTGCGGGCCGCCGCCCCGCACCAGCCGGGCCGGGGCCGGCGCGGCGGGCCGCTGCTGCTGCGCCCGGACGACCTGCGCGAGGCGGTCCGCGAGGGACGCGAGGGCAACCTCGTGCTGTTCGTGGTCGACGCCAGCGGGTCGATGGGCGCCCGGCAGCGGATGTCCGCCGTCAAGGGCGCGGTGCTCGCCCTGCTCACCGACGCCTACCAGCGCCGGGACAAGGTCGCCGTGATCGCCTTCCGGGGCACCGGCGCGCGTACCCTGCTGCCGGCCACCTCCTCGGTGCTGGCCGCCTCCACCCGGCTGGCCGAGCTGCCCACCGGCGGGCGCACCCCGCTGGCGGAGGGGCTGCTCGCCGCCGCCGAGCTGCTGCGGGTGGAGCGCCTGCGCGACCCGAAGCGCCGTCCGCTGGTGCTGGTCGTCACCGACGGGCGGGCCACCGCCGGCGACCGCCCGCTGGACCGGGCCGCCCGCGCCGCGGCGGTGCTCGCCGCCACCGGCGCGCCCAGCGTGGTCGTCGACTGCGAGTCCGGCCCGGTCCGGCTCGGCCTCGGCCGCCGCCTCGCCGCCCAACTCGGCGCGGACCACCACCGCCTCGACGCGGTTGCCACCGACCCCCTCCTGAAGCTCGCCACCGGTCCGGCCTGCGCCTGCCGTGCCGGCACCCACCACAACTGCGCGACCGGACCCGCCACCACGACGAGAAGGAGCGCCTGATGCCGCAGGGCAAGCCGTCCACGGTGCCCGCCGACGGGCTGACCACCCGGCAGCGGCGCCACCGCCCGCTGCTGGTCGTGCACACCGGACAGATGAAGGGCAAGTCCACCGCCGCGTTCGGGCTGGCCCTGCGCGCCTGGACCGCCGGGCTGCCGATCGGGGTGTTCCAGTTCGTCAAGAGCGCCAAGTGGCGGGTCGGCGAGGAGAACGCTTTCCGCGCCCTCGGCGAGGTGCACGAGCGCACCGGCCAGGGCGCCCCGGTCGCCTGGCACAAGATGGGCGAGGGCTGGTCCTGGATCCAGCGCGGCGGTGAGGCCGACCACGCCGCCGACGCCCTGGAGGGCTGGCGGCAGATCCAGCGCGACCTGGCCGCCGAACGCTACGGCCTGTACGTCCTCGACGAGTTCACCTACCCGATGAAGTGGGGCTGGGTCGACGTCGACGAGGTCGTCGACACCCTCGCCGGCCGCCCCGGCTTCCAGCACGTGGTGATCACCGGCCGGGACGCTGACCCGCGGCTGGTCGCCGCCGCCGACCTCGTCGCCGAGCTGACCAAGGTCAAGCACCCGATGGACGCGGGCCAGAAGGGTCAGAAGGGCATCGAATGGTGAGCCTGGACGCGCCGTGGCCGCTGCCCCGGCTGGTGGTGGCCGCCCCGGCCAGCGGGCACGGCAAGACCACCGTGGCCACCGGCCTGCTCGCCGCGCTGCGCCGGCGCGGGCTGACCGTCAGCCCGCACAAGGTCGGCCCCGACTACATCGACCCCGGCTACCACGCCCTCGCCGCCGGCCGGCCCGGTCGCAACCTCGACCCCTGGCTGGTCGGCGAGGAGCGGATCGCGCCCCTGCTGCGGCATGGCGCGAGCGTGCCCACCCCCGCCGACATGGCGGTCGTCGAGGGCGTGATGGGGCTGCACGACGGCGCGGTCGGCCGCCGGTCGTACGCCTCCACCGCGCACGTCGCCCGGCTGATCGACGCGCCCGTGCTGCTGGTCCTCGACACCACCGCGCAGGGCCGCTCGGCCGCCGCGCTGGTGCTCGGCATGCGCGCCTTCGACCCCGACGTGCGCATCGGGGGAGTGCTGCTCAACCGGGTCGGCTCGCCCCGGCACGAGACCCTGCTGCGCGACGCCCTCGCCGAGGTGGGCGTACCGGTGCTCGGGGCGGTCACCCGGGCCGCCGAGGTGACCGCACCGTCGCGGCACCTCGGGCTGGTGCCGGTCGCCGAACGGGCCCCCGAGTCGCTCGCCGTCGTCGACGCCCTGGCCGAACTGGTCGAGTCCACCGTGGACCTCGACGCGGTGCTCGACCTCGCCCGGACCGCCCCGCCGCTGACCGTCGGAGCCTGGGACCCGGCCAGCGCCGTCGGCGGCCCCGCCGGCCGGGACCGTCCGGTCGTCGCGGTGGCCGGCGGTCCGGCCTTCACCTTCTCGTACGCCGAGACCACCGAACTGCTCGCCGCGGCCGGCGCCGCCGTGGTCCGCTTCGACCCGCTGCGCGACCCCGCCCTGCCCGCCGGCACCCGCGCCGTCGTCCTCGGCGGCGGCTTCCCCGAGGTGCACGTCGAGGCCCTCGCGGCGAACTCCGCGCTCCGCGCCGAACTGGCCGACTTCGACGGGCCGGTCGTCGCCGAGTGCGCCGGCCTGCTCTACCTCGGGCGCTCCCTCGACGGGGTGCCGATGTGCGGGCGGCTGCCGCACACCGCCCGGATGACCGGGACGCTCACCCTCGGCTACCGGGAGGCCGTCGCCGCTGCCGACTCCCCAGCGCACCGGGCCGGCGAGCCGGTACGCGGCCACGAGTTCCACCGCACCGCCACCGACCCCGGCCACGGCGAGCGGGCGGCGTGGGGCTGGGACGGCGGCCGGCACGGCTTCGTCGACGGCCGGGTGCACGCCTCCTACCTGCACACCCACTGGGCGGCGCACCCGTCGGCCGCCCGCCGCCTGGTCGAGGCGGCGGCCCGGTGAGCGCGCCGACGCTGACCGGGGTGGGCGTCGGCCCCGGCGACCCCGAACTGCTCACCCTGAAGGCGGTGCGGGTGCTGCGCGAGGCCGACCTGGTGGTCGTACCGGTGATGGACCGGCTGGCCGCGGAGGGCGACGCGCCCCCGGGCCGGGCGGAGGCGACCGTGCTCGCGCACGTCGACGCGGACCGGCTGCGCCGGCTGCCGTTCGCCCTGGACGACCGGGGCGGGGTGACCGCCCGCCGGGAGCGGGCCTGGGACGCCGCCGCCCGGGCCGTGGTGGCCGCCCTCGACGGCGGCGCTGCCTCGATCGCCTTCGCCACCATCGGCGACCCGAACGTCTACTCCACCTTCGGCTACCTGGCGCAGAGCGTCCGCGCGCTGCGGCCGGCCGTCGAGGTGCGCACCGTGCCCGGGGTCACCGCCATGCAGGAGTTGGCCGCGCGCAGCGGCGTGCCGCTCTGCGAGGGCCGTGAACCGCTCACCCTGCTGCCGGCCACCGCCGGGCTGGCGCTCGTCTCCGACGCGCTGGCCGGGCCGGGCACCGTCGTCGTCTACAAGGGCTGGCGGCGGCACCCCGAGCTGGTCGACGAGCTGCGCCGCCACGACCGGTTGCCGGACGCCGTGCTCGGCCGGTCGGTCGGCCTGCCCGGGGAGCGGATCGGGCCGGTCGACGCCGCCGCCGACGACCTGCCGTACCTGTCGACACTGCTGGTCCCGGCGCGCCGGGACCGCCGGGGAGGAAAACTGTGACGACCACCGGAAAGGTCTGGTTCGTCGGGGCCGGGCCCGGCGCGGCCGACCTGCTCACCCTGCGCGCCGCCCGGGTGATCGGCGCCGCTGACGTGGTGATCTGGGCGGCCAGCCTGGTGCACGCCGACGTCCTCGCCCACGCCCGCGCCGACGCCGAGATCGTCGACTCGTCGCAACTGCCGATCGAGGGGGTGCTGCCGTTGTACCGGCGGGCCGCCGCCGAGGGGCTGACGGTGGCCCGGATCCACTCCGGCGACCCGGCGCTCTGGGGCGCGGTGCAGGAACAGCTCGACCTCTGCCGGGCGCTCGACCTGGCGGTGGAGATCGTGCCCGGGGTGTCCTCGTTCACCGCGGTGGCGGCCATCGTCGGCCGGGAGCTGACCATCCCCGAGGTGGCCCAGTCGGTGATCCTCACCCGCCTCGAGGGCGGCAAGACGCCGATGCCGCCGGGGGAGCGGGTCCGCGACTTCGCCCGCCACGGCACCACGATGGCGCTGTTCCTCTCCGCCGCCCGCTCCGGGCAGGCGCAGGCCGAGCTGCTCGCCGGCGGCTATCCGCCGGACACCCCGGTCGTGGTGGCGTACCAGGCGACCTGGCCGGACGAGCTGGTGGTGCGCTGCGCGCTGGCCGACCTGGAGGCCACCGTCAAGGAGCACCGGCTCTGGAAGCACACCCTCTTCCTGGTCGGCCCCGCGCTCGCCGCCACCGGCACCCGCTCGCACCTCTACCACCCCGGGCACTTCCACACCTTCCGCCGGGCCGAGCCGGCCGCCCGCGCCGAGCTGCGCCGCGCCCGCGCCGCCGGGTCGGGGGACGGCCCCCGGTGACGTACGCCGAGCCGCCGCTGCGCGAGCCGGACCTGCCGCGTACCGCGAAGGTCCGGCCCACCGCGCTGCGTACCGGTTGGACCACCGGCGCCTGCGCGACGGCGGCGGCCAAGGCCGCGGTGACCGCCCTGGTCACCGGCGTGCCGCTGCCCGAGGTGGAGATCGGGCTGCCCGGCGGCCGGCGGGTGAGCTTCCCGGTCGCCCGGTGCGACCTCACCCCGGCGCCGGAGGCGCGCGCCGAGGCGGTGGTGGTCAAGGATGCCGGCGACGACCCGGACGTCACCCACGGCGCGCACCTCACCGCCACCGTCGGCTGGCGCGCCGAGCCCGGCCTGGACCTCGCCGGCGGCCCCGGCGTCGGCACCGTCACCAAGCCCGGGCTCGGCCTGGCCGTCGGCGGCCCGGCGATCAACGAGACCCCGCGCCGGATGATCGGCCAGGCCGTGGCCGAGGTGGTCGACCTCACCGAGGTGGGCGTCCGGGTGGTGATCAGCGTGCCGGGCGGCGAGGTGATGGCCCGCAAGACCACCAACCGGCGGCTCGGCATCCTCGGCGGCATCTCGATCCTCGGCACCACCGGGATCGTCCGGCCCTTCTCCACCGCCTCCTGGCGGGCCAGCGTGGTGCAGGCGGTGCACGTGATGGCCGCCCAGGGCGAGTCCACCGTGGTGCTCTGCACCGGCGGGCGGACCGAGCGGGCCGCCCGGGAACTGCTGCCGGAGCTGCCCGAGGTGTGCTTCGTCGAGGTCGGCGACTTCACCGGCGCCGCGGTCACCGCCGCCGTCGGCGACGGGATGACCGGGGTGGTCTTCGTCGGGATGGCCGGCAAGCTGGCCAAGCTCGCCGCCGGCATCCTGATGACCCACTACACCCGATCCAAGGTGGACCTGTCGCTGCTCGGCGCGGTCACCGCCGAGGCCGGCGGCGACGCCGACCTGGTCGCGGCGGTCACCGCGGCGAACACCGGGCGGCACGCGTACGAGCTGTGGGAGGCGGCCGGCCTGCTCGGCCCCGCCGGGGACCTGCTCTGCCACCGGGTACGGCAGGTGCTGCTCCGCTTCGCCGAGCGGGCGGTCACCGTCGACGTGGCCATGGTCGACTTCGCCGGCTCCCGGGTCGTCGCCTCCTCGGGCCGGTGGGCGGCGTGACCGCCCCGTCGTCGCCGAACGGTGACCCGGTCACTCAGGGTGGTAGCGGGCCCGGGCGATCCACCGGCGACCGATATGACTCCCAGTCATATTTATGCCTGACAGGAATACCGCTCACCGAAGACCCTTCTTCCGGCGCGGCAGTGACCGTGGTGGGCATCGACGCCGCCGGTCGCCCGGCGCACCCCGGGCTGGCCGAGGCGCTCGCCGCGGCCGGGCTGGTGGTCGGGGCGGCCCGGCACCTCGCCGCCGTGCCGGTGCCGCCCGGCTGCCCGACCGTGACCCTCGGGCCGCTCACCCCCGCCGTGGACCGGCTGCGCGCCGCCGTCGCCGCCGGCGAGCATGCCGTCGTGCTGGCCAGTGGCGATCCCGGCCTCTTCGGCATCGTCCGGCGGCTGCGAGCGGCCGGGCTGCCGCTGCGGGTGCTGCCCGCGGTCTCCAGCGTCGCCGCCGCGTTCGCCCGCGCCGGGCTGCCCTGGGACGGCGCCGCCGTGGTCACCGCGCACGGCCGCGACCCCCGGCCGGCGCTCAACGCCTGCCGCGCGCTGCCCGCCGTCGTGGTGCTCACCGCGCCCGGCGCCGGGGCGGCCGAACTCGGCGCGGGCCTCGTCGGCTGGCCCCGCCGCCTGGTGGTGGCCGAGCATCTCGGCACGGCCGACGAGCGGGTCACCTGGACCACCCCCGAGGAGGCCGCCGGCCGCTGCTGGGCCGACCCGCACGTCCTGCTCAGCCTCGCCCTGGACCGGGCTGCCGGCGGCGGGATCAGCCCGATGCGCGCGGACAACCAGCCGGCCGCCGCGCCGGCCGGCGGCTGGGCGCTGCCCGAGTCCGCCTACGCCCACCGGGACTCGATGATCACCAAGGCGGAGGTTCGCGCCCTCGCGGTGGCCCGGCTCCGCCCCCGGCTCGGCCGGCTGGTCTGGGACGTGGGCGCCGGCAGCGGCTCGGTGGGCATCGAGTGCGCGCTGCTCGGCGCGGCGGTGATCGCGGTGGAACGCGACCCGCGGGCGCCGGTGCGGGCCAACGCCGCCCGGCACGGCGTCGACGTCCGGCTGGTGACCGGCTCCGCCCCCGAGGCGCTGCGCGGGCTGCCCGACCCGGACGCCGTCTTCGTCGGCGGCGGCGGCACCGACGTGCTGGCCGCGGTGGCCGAGCGCCGGCCGGACCGGGTGGTGGTCACCCTCGCCGCGCTGGACCGGGTCGCCCCCGCCGTACACCTGCTGCGCGACGCCGGCTACGCGGTCGAGGGCAGCCAGCTCGCCGCCGCCCGCCTCGCCGACCTGCCCGGCGGCTCACTGCGCCTGGCCGCCACCAACCCGGTGGTCGTCCTCACCGGGGAGCGCCGGTGACCAGTCCATCCACCCACCACACCGGACCTTCACGGGGAGCGCACGTGCAGCAGACCGCACCACCCGGCACCGCCCCGACCGGAGCCGACACCGCGCCCGGCCCGGCTGCCACCGTGCCCACCCCGGCTGCCACCGCGCCCGGCTCGGCTGCCACCGTGCCCGGCCCGGGCGGGGCCACGACCGTTGCGGCCAACACGAGTGCGACGGCCGGCCCTGTGCCCGGCCCCGGCACCCTCGGGCTCGTCGCCGCCACCGCCGCCGGGCGGCGGCACGTCCGGACCCTCGCCGACGCCTGGCCGCACGCCCATGAGATCCCGGGCGAGACGGTCGCCGACGCGCTGCGGACGGCCTGGGCGCAGTGCGACGCGGTGGTGGCGTTCCTGGCCACCGGGGCGGTGGTCCGGATCCTCGCGCCGCTGCTCGGCGACAAGCGCACCGACCCGGCCGTGGTGGTCGTCGACGAGGCCGCCCGGCACGCGGTCGCCCTGCTCGGCGGGCACGCCGGCGGCGCCAACGCCCTCGCCGCCGAGGTGGCCGCGCTGCTCGACGCCCGCCCGGTGGTCACCACCGCCACCGACGCGGTCGGCCTGCCCGGCCTGGACACCCTCGGCTGGCCGGTCGAGGGGGCGGTGGCCGCCGTCTCCCGGGCGATCCTCGACGGCGAGCCGGTCCGCCTCGACGCCGACGCCACCTGGCCGCTGCCGCCGCTGCCCGACAACGTGCGCGCCGACGCGCCGGACGGCGGGTACCGGCTGCTGGTCACCGACCGGGTCGTGCCGCTGGACGGGCGGACCGCCGTGCTGCGCCCACCGTCCCTGGTCGCCGGGATCGGCTCCAGCCGGGGCGTGGCCGCCGCCGAGGTGGCCGGGCTGCTGCGCCGGGCGCTCGCCGGGGCCGGGCTGGCCGAGGCCAGCCTGCGCTGCCTGGCCAGCGTCGACCTCAAGGCCGACGAGGTGGGCATCGTGGAGACCGCCGGCGCGCTCGGCGTACCCCTGCGGACCTGGCCGGTGGCGGAGCTGGCCGCCGTCGACGTGCCGCACCCCAGCGAGGTGGTCCGCGCCGCCGTCGGCACCCCCAGCGTCGCGGAGGCCGCGGCGCTGCGCGGCGGCGACGCCACCCTGCTGGTGCCGAAGACCGCTTCGGCGATGGCGACGGTCGCCGTCGCCCAGCACGCGCCGCGTGGCCGGCTGGCGATCGTCGGGCTCGGCCCCGGCGCGTCCGACCTGCGCACCCCGCGCGCGGTGGCCGAGCTGCGCCGGGCCGCCGTGGTCGTCGGCCTCGACCAGTACGTCGCGCAGGTCCGCGACCTGCTGCGGCCGGGCACCCGGGTGCTCGCCAGTGGGCTCGGCGCGGAGGAGGAGCGGGCCCGCGCCGCCGTCGCCGAGGCCACCGCCGGCCACGCGGTCGCGCTGATCGGCTCCGGCGACGCCGGGGTGTACGCGATGGCCAGCCCCGCCCTGGAGTACGCCGACGCCCGCGTCGACGTGGTCGGCGTGCCCGGGGTGACCGCCGGGCTGGCCGCCGCGGCGCTGCTCGGCGCGCCGCTCGGGCACGACCACGTCTACCTGAGCCTGTCCGACCTGCACACCCCGTGGGAGGTCATCGTCCGGCGGATCACCGCCGCCGCCGAGGCCGACCTGGTGACGCTGCTCTACAACCCGCGCAGCCGGGCCCGGGACTGGCAGCTCGGCGCGGCGCTGGAGCTGTTCGCCGCGCACCGCCCGCCGGACACCCCGGTCGGCGTGGTGCGCAACGCCAGCCGCGCCGGGGAACGGGTCCACCTGGCCACCCTGGCCACCTTCGACCCGGCCCTGGTCGACATGTACGGCGTGGTGGTCGTCGGCAGCACCCGGACCCGGCTGGTCGCCGGCCGGATGGTCACGCCCCGGGGGTACCGGTGGCGGGGGTGACCATCGGCGCCTGCCAGGGCTGCGGCGCCTGCCTGCTCACCTGCCCGACGCACGCCATCCGGCCGACGCCGGGCGGCCTGACCGTCCGCGAGGACCGCTGCACCGGCTGTCTGGAGTGCCTGGAGATCTGCCCGGTGGACGCCATCCGCGCCACCGCCGAACCCCGAGGAGAGCGATGACTTCCACCCCGACCGCCGTCCCGCCCGTGGGCCGCTGGAGCCGTGCCGAGCGGGTACGCCTCGGCGGCATCGTGTTCGCCGTCGCCGCCCTGCACGTCGCCGGGTGGAGCCTCTACCTGTACTGGAACGACCAGCCCGCGGCGGCCGGCGGGCTGGCCGGCGCCGGTGCCCTCGCGTACGCGCTCGGGGTGCGGCACGCCTTCGACGCCGACCACATCGCCGCCATCGACGACACCACCCGGCTGATGCTGCTGCGTGGCCGCCGCGCGGTCGGCGTCGGGTTCTTCTTCGCCCTCGGGCACAGCGCGGTGGTGCTGCTGCTCTCCCTCGTGATCGGGCTCGCCTCGGCCACCATGACCGACGGCGGCCTGGCCGGGGTCCGCGAGGTCGGCGCGGTGGTCGCCGCGGCCACCGCCACCGCGTTCCTGCTGCTGGTGGCGGTGCTCAACGCGGCGGTGCTGGCCGGGCTGGCGAAGCTGTGGCGGCGGCTGCGGGCCGGCGCGCTGGACGAGTCCGAGCTGGACCTGCTGCTGCTCAACCGGGGCCTGGTGCACCGGATCCTCGGCTCGCGGGCCCGGTCGCTGGTGCGCTCCTCCTGGCACATGGCCCCGATCGGCTTCCTCTTCGGCCTGGGGCTGGAGACCGCCAGCGAGGTCACCCTGCTGTCGCTGTCGGCGAGCACCGCCGCCGGCGGCGGCCTGCCGGTGCTGGCCCTGCTCACCCTCCCGCTGCTCTTCGCCGCCGGGATGTCCGCCATGGACACCGCCGACAGCCTGCTGATGGCCCGCGCCTACTCGTGGGCGTACCGGCACCCGGCCCGGCGGCTCTGGTACAACCTGGCCACCACCGGGATGACCGTGCTGGTCGGCGCGCTGGTCGCCAGCGTCTACCTGGCCAGCCTGCTGGTCGACCAGCTCGGGCTGACCGCGCTGTCCGGGTACGCCGCGCTGGGCGACCACTTCGAACAGCTCGGCTACGCGGTGGTGCTGCTCTTCGTGCTGGCCTGGGTCGGGGCGGTGGTGCTGTGGAAGCTGCGCGGCCACGACCGGCGCTACGGCGGTGCGGCCGAGGAGCGCCCGTGACCCGCGTCGTGCACCCCATCGAGCGGGAGTCGTACCGCATCCTGCGGGACCGGGTCGACCTGCGCCACCTGCCCCCGCTGAGCCGGGCGGTCACCGAGCGGGTGGTGCACGCGAGCGCCGACCTCGGCTACGTCACCGAGCTGGTCTGCGACGAGGCGGCGCTGGCAGGTGGGCTGGCCGCGCTGCGCGCCGGCGCGCCCATCGTGGCCGACGTCTGGATGGTCGCCGCCGGGATCACCGGGGCCGGTCGGGACATCGTCTGCCCGGTCGCCGAGCCGGCCGCCGCCGAGCTGGCCCGCGACACCGGCCTGACCCGGTCCGCGGCGGCGGTGCGCATCGCCCTGGACCGGGTCGGGCCGGGCGCCGTCTGGGTGGTCGGCTGCGCGCCGACCGCGCTGGCCGAACTGATCACGCTCGACGCGGCGCCCGCCCTGGTGGTCGGGCTGCCGGTCGGCTTCGTCGGCGCCGCCGAGAGCAAGGCGGCGCTGCGGGCCAGCGGCCTGCCCGCCGTGTCCAACGTCGGCGAGAAGGGCGGCTCGGCGGTCGCCGCCGCCGCCCTCAACGCCCTGCTGTACCAGGAGGAGGCGCCATGACCGCGCTGGTCATCGTCGGGCACGGCACGCGCAGCGCGGCCGGGGTCGACCAGTTCACCGCGCTCGTCGACCGGGTCCGGCGGCGCGCCGCCGGCAGCGTCGGCGACGTCGAGGGCGGCTTCATCGAGCTGTCGCGCCCGCCGCTGACCGACGCGGTCGGCGCGCTGGCCGGCCGGGGCCACCGGTCGCTGGTGGCGCTGCCGCTGGTGCTCACCGCCGCCGGGCACGGCAAGGGCGACATCCCCGCCGCGCTGGCCCGCGAGCAGGACCGCCACCCCGGCCTGACCTACCGCTACGGTCGGCCGCTCGGGCCGCACCCGCTGCTGCTCACCGCCCTGGCGGAGCGGATCGACGCCGCCCTGGCCGGGGCCGACCGGGCCGGCACCTGGGTGGCGCTGATCGGCCGGGGCTCCACCGACCCGGACGCCAACGCCGAGGTGGCGAAGGTGGCCCGGCTGCTCTGGGAGGGGCGCGGCTACGCCGGGGTCGAACCGGGCTTCGTCTCCCTGGCCGAGCCGTCCGTGCCGGCGGTGCTGGAGCGGCTGCGCCGGCTCGGCGCCCGACGGATCGTGGTCGCCCCGTACTTCCTCTTCGCCGGGGTGCTGCCGGACCGGATCGTCGCCCGGTCGACCGAGTTCGCCGCCGCCCACCCCGACCTGGACGTGCGGGTGGCCGACCTGATCGGCGACTGCGACGCGCTGGCCGACCTGGTGCTGGAACGGCACGCCGAGGCGCTGCGCGGGGACATCCGGATGAACTGCGACACCTGCGCGTACCGGGTGCTGATGCCGGGCTTCGCCGACAAGGTGGGCCGGCCGCAGACCCCGCACGACCACCCGGACGACCCGGTGGGCGGCCACCATCACCACCACCACGACGGGCACCACCACCACGGGCACCACCAGTACGGCCAGGACCCCGGCCTGCGCCCGGGGCAGGTCGCCGTGGTGGGCGGCGGCCCCGGCCCGGACGACCTGATCACGGTACGGGGCCGGGCGCTGCTGGACGCCGCGGACGTGGTGGTGGCCGACCGGCTGGCCCCGCAGGGCCTGCTCGCCGGGCTGCGCCCCGGGGTGCTGGTGGTCGATGCGGCGAAGGTGCCGCGCGGGCCGTCGATGGGGCAGGACACCATCAACGACACCCTGATCGCGCACGCCCGTGCCGGCCGGCGGGTGGTCCGGCTCAAGGGCGGCGACCCGTACGTCTTCGGCCGGGGCCACGAGGAGGTCCAGGCCTGCGCGGCGGCCGGGGTCCAGACCGTGCTGGTGCCCGGGGTGAGCAGCGCGGTCGCCGCGCCGGCCCTGGCCGGTGTGCCGGTCACCCACCGGGGCGTCGCGCACGAGTTCACCGTCGTCTCCGGCCACCTGCCGCCCGGGCACCCGGACTCCCTGGTGGACTGGGCGGCGCTGGGCCGGGCCCGGGGCACCCTGGTGCTGCTGATGGCGGTCGACACGGTGCAGAAGATCGCGGCGGTGCTGGTCGAGCACGGCCGGGCGGCCGACACCCCGGTCCTGGTGGTGCAGGACGCCGGCCAGCCGGGTCAGCGGTCGCTGTCGTCCCGGCTGGACGAGGTGGGCGAGCTGGCGGCCCGGGAGGACGTCCGGCCGCCGGCGGTCTTCGTGGTGGGCCCGGTGGTCGGGCTGCCCGGGCCCGCCCGGCCGGCCGATCCGGTTCCGTAGCCTCGGACCGGCCCGCCCCGGACGGGTGGGACGTGTCCCCGTGGCCCCACCCGTCGGGGCCCCGGTCGACGTCAGCCCGCCAGCGCCCGGCCCAGCGCGTACCCGAGGGTCGCGGCGGCCAGCCCGGCGGCCACGCTGAGCAGCACGTTGGCCAGCGCGTGGCGCCGGGCGCCGGCGCGGGCCAGCCGCAGGGTCTCGTAGCCGAAGGTGGACCAGGTGGTCAGCGCGCCGCAGAAGCCGGTGCCGACCAGGGCGGTGACGGCCGACCCGGCGGGGACCGCCAGCAGCACGCCGAGCAGCAGCGAACCGGCCACGTTGACGGTGAGGGTCCCCCAGGGCAGCAGCGAGCTGTGCCGGGCCTGCACGGCCCGGTCGGTCAGGTAGCGCAGCGGCGCGCCGAGCGCCGCGCCGACGGCGATGAGCAGGACGGTCACCGGGCGGCGCCCCAATCCAGCAGCCTGCTGGCCAGCGCGTCGCCTATCCAGACCGCCAGCAGGCCGGCGACCAGCGTCGCCGCCAGGTACGCCAGCGCGATCGGCACGGCCCCAGCGGTGACCGCCCGCTGGGCGTCCACCACGTACGCGGAGAAGGTGGTGAACCCGCCGAGCACGCCGACGCCGAGGAACGGGCGGACCAGCGGGGCGGCGTCACGCCGGCCGAGCACCGCCATCAGCGCCCCGATCAGCAGGCACCCGGTCACGTTGACGCAGAAGGTCGACCACGGAAAGCCGGTGGGCGGGTGCGGCAGCGCGGCCTGCACGCCCGCCCGGGCCAGCGCGCCCAGCACCCCGCCGGCGGCGACGGCGCCGAGCACGGCGGCCGGGTGTGCGCCCAGCTCGCGCCGGTCGGCGGGTACGCGCAGGTCGACGTCGGGGTCGATCCGCCGGGCTGCTGACACCCGTCCTCCCATCAGTGAACGGACCACCGGTCGACCCCCGGGCGCAGGGGCCTGACCTGCCCGATCGGGTCCACCATACGGTCGTCGGCGGTGGCGTCGATGAGGCCTGGAGCACCGCCCGCGCCGCGCTGCCTCGGTTTCGACTGACCGGCGTCCGGGCACAACCCGCGCGACAACGATCGTCGAGAGGGGGTTCGTGATGGCGGGAAGCAGCACCACAGCCGGCACACGCGCGGCGGGGGACGGGGAGCAGAAGGGGTCCCATGGCGGTCGCCGGCGGCCGGACGGCCCGCCGTTCCGCAGGCCCGGGTGGCCGAAGGCGTACTCGTTCGCCCTGGTCACCGGTGCGTTCTTCCTCCTCTCCTGGGCCGGTCAGTTCATCTTCCAGATGGTCGTGGAGAGCAACGAGGCCAGCCAGCACGGGCAGTCCTTCGCCTGGAGCGAGTTCCTGCCGCAGTTCTTCGCCTCGACGCTGGAGAACTGGCAGTCGGAGTTCCTCCAGCTGATCTGGCAGGCCGCCGGGCTGGCGCTGTTCTACCACTGGGGATCGTCGCAGTCCCGCGAGTCCGACGAGCGCATCGAGGCGAAGCTCGACGCCCTGCTCCGGGACCGGAACCTGGACCCGCAGAACCCCTGACAGCGGCCGGGCCACGGCGGGCCTGGCCGGACCATCCGCCCGGGCCCGGCCCGTCGGGGGATCAGTTCGCGCCGGGCAGCGGGCGGGCGGCCAGCCCACCGAGCAGCGCGGCCTCGACCGCGGTCAGCGTCACCACCCCGCTGGACACCTCCGGCGTCCAGCCGATCCCGTCGCCAGCGCCAGCCCGGCCAGGTGGCCACCCCAGACCAGCGCGGCCAGCACCGCGCCGGCGACCGGCAGCCGCAGCGCCGCGTCCGGGCCGCGTACCGCGTCCGACCGGCACAGCACCAGGTCGGCGAGGGCGGCGCCGGCGACCGCGCCGACCGCACCCCAGGCCTGCGGTACCGGGAACTCGAACATCACCAGGGCGAACAGCGCCACCCCGGCGACCACGGCGGTGGCCGCCCCGGGCGTCGCCCGGCGGCGGTGCGACAGCAGGAACGGCACGCCGATGACCACCGTGGTGACCAGGTACGCGTCCACGCCGAGGACGGCCGCCTGCTGGGCACCGGCGGCCCCCGTCTCCCCGGTGGCGGCGGCGCTGAGGAACGCCGAGGAATGGCTGAGCAGGATGGTGGTGGCCATCGTGCCGAGCGCCAACGACGCCACCCCGATCGCCGCCCGGGCCCCGCCCTCCCGGCTGGCCCACCAGGAGCGCACCGGGCTGGTCAGCAGCAGCACCGCCCCGCCGCCGAGGAGCAGGTGACTGGGGCTGAACTCGGCGTCCAGCCCGACCTCCACCCCGAGCGTCTCGTGCCACACCAGGTCGGCCAGCCCGCCGGCGGCGAAGACCGCGACGCCGATCGCGCCCACCCGGTACCCCTGCGGCCAGCCGTCGCGCCACCACCGCGGCGCGCGCTCCCGACGCCGGTACGCCAGCCACAGATCCACCCCGCGCTGCCGGCGAAGCCGGCGTACAGCAGGCCGTGCCACGGCGTGAAGAAGCCCTCGATGGTCTCGAGCAGGCTGGTGTGCGCCCACCCGTCGGCCAGCGCCCCGCCCACCAGGCACGCGCCGAGCAGGACGGTGACCAGATCCTCCCGCCGGCTCGCCGGGGCCACCCCCGGTCGGCTGGCCGCCCGCCCGCCGATCCCCGCCGGTGCCGTGTCGGTACGCGTCATCGTCGCCACCCTCCCACGCCGTGTGCCACCCTGGGCCATTGTGCCGCTTCGCTGCGTGATCGGGCAGCAGGCTCATCGACCGTCGCCGCGCTGGTCGGCCGTCCGGGGTGGGGCGTACGGTACGCAACGTCGCCTCGGCGTGGACCCGCGCCGGTACCCGCGCGCACAGGAGGCACCGTGCAGGACCGCACCCCCTCGCCGGATGAGCTGGAACCCGTCGAGCGGGTCGGCGTCGACGAGTTGCGTGCGTTGCAACTCGACCGGCTGCGCTGGTCGCTGCGGCACGCGTACGACAACGTGCCGCACTACCGGCGGGCGTTCGAGGCGGCCGGCGTGCACCCCGACGACTGTCGGGAACTGGCCGACCTGGCCCGGTTCCCGTTCACCGGCAAGGCGGAGCTGCGGGAGAACTACCCGTTCGGCATGTTCGCGGTGCCCCGCGAGCAGGTGGCGCGGCTGCACGCGTCCTCCGGCACCACCGGCCGGCCCACTGTGGTCGGCTACACCCGCGAGGACCTGCGTATTTGGGCGCGGCTGATGGCCCGCTCGATCCGCGCCTCCGGCGGGCGGCCCGGCGACCGGGTGCACGTGGCGTACGGCTACGGCCTGTTCACCGGCGGCCTGGGCGCCCACTACGGCGCCGAGGAGCTGGGCTGCACGGTCATCCCGGTCTCCGGCGGGATGACCGAGCGGCAGGTGCTGCTGATCCGCGACTTCCAGCCCGAGGTCATCATGGTCACCCCCAGCTACATGCTGGCCATCGTGGACGAGATGGAGCGGCAGGGCGTCGACCCGCGCGCCACCTCGCTGCGGGTCGGCATCTTCGGCGCCGAGCCGTGGACCGAGGACATGCGCCGGGAGATGGAGCAGCGCCTCGACATGCACGCGGTGGACATCTACGGCCTGTCCGAGGTGATGGGCCCGGGGGTGGCCACCGAGTGCGTGGAGACCAAGGACGGGCTGCACCTCTGGGAGGACCACTTCTATCCCGAGATCATCGACCCGGTCACCGGCGCGGTGCTGCCCGACGGCGAGCAGGGCGAGCTGGTGCTCACCTCGCTGACCAGGGAGGCGATGCCGGTGGTCCGCTACCGCACCCGCGACCGCACCCGGCTGCTGCCCGGCACCGCCCGGCCGATGCGCCGGATCGAGAAGATCACCGGCCGGACCGACGACATGATGATCGTGCGCGGGGTGAACGTCTTCCCGACCCAGATCGAGGAGCTGATCCTGCGTACCCCCGCGCTGTCGCCGCACTTCCAGTGCGTGCTGGCCCGCGAGGGGCGGATGGACACCCTGACGGTCAAGGTGGAGCGCCGCACCGGAGTCGGCGTCGAGGAGGCCGCCCGCGCCGGCCGGGCCCTGGTGGAGCAGGTGAAGAACACCATCGGGGTCAGCGTGGCGGTGGAGGTGATCGCGCCGGACGGAGTGGAGCGCTCGATGGGCAAGATGCGGCGGATCGTCGACCAGCGGCGGGTGGGCTGAGATGGCGGAGAACGGCCGGGTCGCGGCGGGGCGTACCGCCGCGCACGACATGTTCGACGCGGACGTGGCCTCCCGCGCTCTGGGCATCGAGCTGGTCTCCGCCGGTGACGGCGCCGCGGTGGCCCGGATGCGGGTGACCGCGGCCATGCTCAACGGGCACGCCATCGGCCACGGCGGCTTCGTCTTTCTGCTCGCCGACACGGCCTTCGCGCTGGCCTGCAACAGCCACGGCCCGGCCACGGTCGCCGCCGGCGGAGAGATCAGCTTCCTGCGCCCGGTGCGCGAGGGCGATCTGCTGACCGCCCGGGCCACCGAACGGACCCGCTACGGTCGCAGCGGCATCTACGACGTCACCGTCTCCCGGGGCGACGAGGTGGTCGCCGAGTTCCGGGGCCGCAGCCGGACGCTGGCCCGCGGGACCGGGGGCTGACCGCGCGGCGCGCCGCCGCTGTCGGCGGTCTCCGGCACGATGACCGGATGACACACATCGTGCTCTTCCATTCCGTGTACGGGCTCCGGCCGGCCGTGCTGGCCCAGGCCGACCGGTTGCGCGCGGCCGGGCACCGCGTCGTCACCCCCGACCTCTACGGTGAGCCGCCCACCGACACCGTGGAGGCGGGTTTCGCGCTGTTCGACAAGATCGGCCACGACGAGGTGCTGCGGCGGGGCCGGGCCGCGCTGGCCCCGTTGCCGCCCGAGACGGTGCTGGCCGGCTGGTCGATGGGCGCGGGGGTGGCGGGGGCGCTGCTGGCCGAGCGGCCCGACGCCGCCGCGCTGCTGCTCCTGCACGGCACCGGCGCCGACCCGGCCGCGGTCCGCCCGGGCCTGCCGGTGCAACTGCACCTCGCCGACCCCGACGAGTACGAGACGCCGGAGGAGATCGCCGAGTGGCAGCGGGCGATGACCGGGGCGGGGGCGCGGCTGGAGGTGTTCCGCTACCCGGGGGCCGGGCACCTCTTCACCGACCCGGACGTGCCGGACCACGACCCGGGGGCCGCCGAGCAGACCTGGGAGCGGGTACTGACCTTCCTCGCCGGGCTGCCCGGCCCGTCGGCCGACTGACCCGACCCGGCCGGGGCCTGTCCGGCTTGAGGTGCGCCTCGTCCGTGAACCACGGATGCTCCGGACGCGACAGCGCGACCTCCCGGAACCGGGGCCGGCCGGAAGGCGGACACCCGCACGAGCGATATGCCTGAGAGTCATAAATATGCCTCTCAGGCATATCGCTCGCACCGACGTTGCCACCGACGCCACGACACGCCGGGACCCAAGCCCGGCCGATCGGGAGGGCGTCACCCGGGCTTCCGGCAGGCCGCACCCTCGGTACCTCCTTTGCTCTGCTGCCCCCGAGGCAACAGGCACGCGGGGTCACTGTTGCGTCCGCGGCAGCAGAGCAAACGGGGCGCGAGGGGTGGTGCCGTCCCCGGCGGTCTTCGGGGCGTTCGCGGTTGAGGCCACTGGCACGAGCGGCGGGCCGTCGCCCCGAAGCCCGGGGCCGCCCTGGTCCTCGGGCCGCGCGATCCGCCGGTTCGCCGGCCGGCCCCGCGTGCCGGTTACTCGTTCAGGCCACTCGTCTCGGCGGCGGGCCACCGTGGGGCCGCGTCTGGTCGGCGCGCTCCGGTGCCGCGTGACGCAGTGCCAGCACGACGGCGGCGCTGCCCCGACCGGTGGAGGCGGGAGGCGACGACGGCCGGTGCGCGCGCCCGTCCGGCGCGCTGCGCAGGGGCCGGTCGTGGCCCGCGACGGAGTCGGAGGCTCGCCCGTGCCGGCGCGGCCCGGCCGCGAGCCGGGGGAGGATCGGCACGACCCTGTCCTCGTGGGCACCGCCGGAAATCGGCCTCCGACTCCGGTCGGGGTCAAGCCCGTCGGCCGCCCGGTGACGCCCGCTCCGGCCCCGGTCTCGGGTCGACGACGCCGGTGGCGTCGACCACCGCCCGGGACCGTCCAGACCGGACCAACTGCCGGGTGACACCGGATTGCGGCGCGTTGCGGTGGCGTTGCGCTTCCGCCGGCCTTCGGGAGCTGCCGCCGTGGCGGCGAGGGCGGACACCCGCTCGGCGTGGAGGGCGGACACTTGCTCGGCGGCGAGGGCGGGAGCCGGCTCGGCGCCGGCCAGGCGGGGCGGGGCGAGGCGGGGAGCGGCCGTGCCCGAGCGGGTGGGCGCCACCCGCCCGGGCGCCGTCGCGCGCCACTGCTCGGCCCGCCGGCCGAACTCGGCGCGGACGGCCCGGGGCAGCCGGTCGTACGCGGTCCGGCGCAGGGCCGGGTCCACGATCTCGTACCGGCCGTGCCGGTCACACCGGAGCAGGGCGTCGGCGGTGGCGAGCCGGCGCAGCAGCGCCGCCGCCCGCCCGGGCGCCCACCCGAGCAGCCGGTCGACGGCCGGCGCGGTGAAGTCGACGCCGAGCGCCGCGCCCGCCGTCAGCACCGCCCGCCGCGCGTCGTCGAGCAGGTCCAGCCGGGCGGAGGCCATCCGACGTACCGCCTCCGGCAGTCCGGGCTCTCCGTCGCCGCTCGCCGCGACGTACGCGCCGGCGTACCCGGGCATGCCGCCGACCAGCGGCAGCAGCCGGCCGGCGAGCGCGGCGGGCCGTCCGGCGCGGCCGAGCAGCCGGCGCAGCAGCCGCCCGGTGTCGACCGCGCCCAGCGGCGCCAGCGCCACCCGGCAGCGGCGGTCGTCGGGCACGGGCAGCGGGTCGGCCAGCTGCGGCCGGTGGGTGGCGACCACGGCCAGCGGCAGTCCGCGCAGGGTGGCCGCCGCGAAGAGGGCCCGCAGGAAGCGGTCCAGCTCCGGCCCGGCCCGGTCCAGGTCGTCGACCGCGACCACCACCGGCTGCCGGGCAGCGAGGGCCAGCAGCAGCTGGCGGCAGGCCGCCGGGCCACCGGTCGCCGTGGCCGTGCCCTCCGGCGCGGCGAGCAGCGCCGCCAGGGCGGCGACCGTCGGGGTGGCCCGGGCCGGTGCGACCAGCCCGTCGACCAGGGTGGTCAGCCGCCGGTGGACCACCGCCGGCGGGTCGCTGTCGCGCACCCCGGCCAGGTCGCGCACCAGTTCGGCGACCGGCCCGAGCGCCCCCTGCGGGTACGGCGGGCAGTGCGCGACGCACCAGCGGACCGCCACCCCGTCGACCTCGCGCAGCGCGTGGCGCAGCTCGTGCAGCAGCCGGCTGCGGCCGATGCCGTCCGGTCCGACCAGCGACACCCATCGTGGGCGGTGTTCGCGGGCGGCCCGGACGAGCTGGTCCTGGGCGGTGGCCAGCTCTCGGCGCCGGCCCACCAGCGGACCCTCGTGCCGGGGCCGTCGCGGCCGGGCCGGCGAGGTGACCCGCCAGACGTCGAGCGGCAGCGCCTTGCCGGCCAGCGCCACCGGGGCGAGCGCCCGCTGGTCGAGCAGGTCGGCGGTGGCCCGGTGGGTGGCGGCGCAGACCACCACCCCGCCCGCCGGGGCGTACTCCTGCAACCTGGCGGCGGTCGTGGTGACCGCGCCGCTGGCCGCGCCGTGCCCGCCGTCGCGTGCGGCGGCCAGGTCGACCACCGCCTCGCCGGTGGCCACCCCGACCCGGACCCGCAGCCGCACGCCCCCCGGCATGGGCCGCCGGTCCAGGGCGCGCTGGATCTCCAGCGCGGCCCGCACCGCCCGGTACGCGTCGAGCCCGTCGGAGCGGCGCGCGCCGAACAGCGCCATCACCGCGTCGCCGACGTACTTCTCCACCACGCCGTGCCAGTGCCGCAGCACCCCGGCGACGGTGTCGAAGTACGCGCGCTGCAGCGCGCGGACGTCCTCCGGGTCGAGCCGTTCGGTCAGCGCCGTCGAACCGACGATGTCGGCGAACAGCACGCTGACCACGCGCCGTTCCTCCCGGACCGGCCAGGGCGACGTGACGTCCTTCCGACCGGTGGCGACCGTGGACAGTGGCATCGCACCCACCTTTCCCCCCAGCAGTGGTGCCTTACGACATCCGGACACTGTCACCACCGGGCCGTCGGGGGATCTGCAGAACGACGTATGTCGGCCGGCCGCAACCTTTAGTCGCAATGTCGACGCGAGGAGTACCACAGCGGGATCAAGCCCGTAGAACGGTGCGGGGACCTGTGACTAGGCTGCGGGCATGGCCAGCGATGTGGACAGTGCACCGCTCGTCGGCCGTGCCGACCAGCTGACGGCGCTGCGTTCCGCGCTGCTCGACGAGCTCGGGCCCGGGCAGACGGCGGCGGTCTTCGTCAGCGGTGAGAGCGGGGTGGGCAAGACCCGGCTGCTGCACGAGGTCGGGGCACGGCTGCGCGACGGGGGAGCCGTCGTGCTGACCGGCACCTGCCTGGACATCGGCGATGCCTCGCCGCTGCACCCGGTGATCCAGGCGCTGCGCCGCTTCGACGCCGAGCTGACCGCCACCCAGGCGCGGACCTCGTCGGCCGTCCGCGGCCTGCTGCGGACGTTCGCCGAGGAGACCGCCACGGCCGACGGCGGCGCGCTGCTGGAGCGGGTGTCCCGCGGGCTGAGCCTGATCGCCGAGGGCCGTCCGCTGGTGCTGGTCCTCGACGACCTGCAGTGGGTCGACCGGAGCACCCGGCAGCTGCTGCTCTACCTCCTCGCCGGTCTGGGCGACCTCCAGCTCTCCGTGCTCGCCGCGGTGCGGGCCGAGTCGTTGCAGGGCGCCCACCCGCTGCGCCGGGTGCTCACCGAGCTGCGCCGGCTGCGCTCGGTCCGGGTGGTCGACCTGGCCCCGCTGGACCGCGCGGACACCGACCGGCTGGTCGCCGCGATCGTCGGCACGCCGCCGGCGCCGGAGGCCGCCGAACAGGTATGGCAGCGCAGCGGCGGCAACCCCTTCGTGGTCGAGGAACTCGCGCGCGACCTGCGCGACGGCCGCGACGGGCTTTCCGACACGCTGCGCGAGATCTTCCTGTCCCGGGTCGACGCGCTGCCCCAGCACGCGCACGCGGTGGTGCACGCCGTCGCCGCCGGGGTGGAGCCGGTCGAGCACTGGCTGCTGGCCGAGGTGCTGGGCCTGCCCGAGCAGGAGCTGATCGAGGCGGTCCGCGCCGCGGTGGCGCACCGGCTGCTGGTCGGCGCCGACGACGGCTACCGGCTCCGGCACCGCCTGGTCGCCGAGGTGCTCGCCCACGAGCTGCTGCCCGCCGAGCGTTCCGCCCTGCACCGGCGCTACGCCGAGGCGCTCACCCGGGCGCCGGCGGAGCTGCACCAGGCCCGGCTGGCGCACCACTGGCGGTTGGCGGGCGAGCCCGGCCGGGCGTTGCCGGCGGCGATGGCCGCGGCCCGCGAGGCCGAGCGGCTGCACGGTTTCGCCGAGGCGCACCGGCACTGGTCGGTGGCGTTGCAGCTGGCCGACACCCCGCCCGCCGGGCCGACGGAGGCGGCGCCGGTGCAGGTCGACCGGGCGACGCTGGTGGAGCACGCGGCCGAGACCGCCCACCAGTGCGGCGAGCACGCCCGGGCGCTCTCCCTGCTGGCCGAGCTGGCCGGCGGGGACGACGCGGAGGCGTCCTGCGCGCTGCGCATCCGGCGGGCCCGCTACCTCGCCGCCGCCGGGCGCTCCGCCCCCGCCGAGGCCGAGTACCAGCGCGTGCTGGAGGCCGCCGACTGCACCTCCCGCGAACGGGCCACCGCCGCCGCCCACCTCGCCGAGCTGCTGCTGCACCTGGGCCGGTACGCCGACGCCGGCGCCCGGGCCCGGGAGGCGCTGGCGCTGGCGGCCGAGGTCGACGGCAGCACCACCGAGGTGGTGCTGGCCAGCTCGGCGCTCGGCTTCAGCGAGGCGTTCCTGGAGGACCCGGACGCCGGCCTGGCCGTGGTGCGGCGGGCGCTGGAGATCGCCGAGCGGGCCGGCCGGCCCGAGGACGTGGCGTGCGCGTACCTGCACCTGGCGGAGCTGCTGACCGGGCCGCTGAACATCCTCGAGGAGGGGGTGGTGGTGGCCCGCCGGGGCGCCGAGCGGGTCGCCGAGCTGGGCCTGGGACGCACCTACGAGACCCGGCTGCTGGCCATCGCCACCAACGGGCTGTTCCGGGTGGGGCAGTGGGCCGAGGCGGAGAAGGTCGTCGCGGCGGCGCTTCGGCACCGCCCGTCCGGCGCGGACGCGGTCGAGCTGCTGCTGGCCCGGTGCCGCCTCTCCGTCGGCTACGGCGACGTGGAGGCGTCCGACCGCGATCTGGAGGCGGTGGCCACGGTGCTGGCCGGTGGCGGGGCGCGGCACGTGCTGCCGATGCTGATCCTGCGGGCCGGGCTGGCGATGTGGCAGGGCCGGCACGACGTGGCCCGGCAGGCCGTGCAGCGCGGTCTCACCGAGAGCCGCTCGGACGACGTGGTGCTGCTGGCCACCCTCGCCTGGCACGGCCTGCGCGCCGAGGCGGAGGCGCACGCCAGCCGGACGGTGCCGGTCGACGAGACCGTGGTCCGGCGGTTGCGCGAGGTGGTCGACCGGGTGGCCCGCAAGAGCGCCCACGCCGCCCGGCCGGTACGCCTGGGCGCGGAGGGCTTCCTGGTGCTCTGCACGGCCGAGCTGAGCCGGCTCGACGGGCGGGGCGACCCCGACCTGTGGGCCCGGTCGGCCGCCGAGTGGGACCGGCGCAACCACCCGTACCCGGCGGCGTACTCGCGGCTGCGGCAGGCCGAGGCGCTGCTCGCCCGACGCAGCCGCAGCGCGACCGCGGCCAAGCTGCTGCGCCGGGCGTACGAGATGGCGCAGGGGCTGGGTGCCGTGCCGCTGACCAGCGAGATCAAGACCCTCGCCGGGCGGGCCCGGGTGGAGCTGGAGGAGCGCGCCCAGCCGGCCGGCGGCGCGGGGGCGACCCGCAGCGAGCCGGTCAGCGACGAACTGGCGGTGCTGACCGCCCGGGAGCGCGAGGTGCTCGCCGCGGTGGCCGAGGGGTTGACCAACAAGGAGATCGGCCAGCGCTTGTTCATCAGTGAGCGGACCATCGGCGTGCACGTCTCGCACATCTTCGACAAGCTCCAGGTGCGTACCCGGGTCCAGGCCAGCGCGATCTACCTGCGCAACCGCGCCGACTGACGCACACACCGGGCCGCGACGAATACGTCGTTCTACTGATCCCGTACGTCGGTGTCGCTGGAAGGCTGTCCAGCGACGCCGACGGCACGGGGGTGCCCCGACCACTGTGGAGGAGACATGACGGAACCGGTCTGGGGCCCGGTCCACGCCGACATCGTCGGGCTGCTGGCGGACCACCCGGGCGACGTGCCGGCGGTGGTGGACCACCTCACCAAGCTCCAGGACCTGCTGGTGCGGCTGCCTCCGCTGGAGCGCAGTTGCCCGCTGGCCGACTTCAACGAGCTGTACCTGACCATCACCACCAGCGTGCTGGAGGGGCTGTACGACGACTTCTTCGCCGACCCGGTCTTCCTGTCCCGGCTCGACGTGGAGTTCGCCACCCGCTACTTCGACGCGCTGCGGTTGTGGACGGAGTCCAGCCCGACCACTCCGAAGGCCTGGTCGTGCCTGTTCCAGCGGATGCGCGGCCCGGACGCCCGGCCGCTGCCGTCGGCGGCGGCGGGGGTGAACGCGCACATCAACTTCGACCTGCCGTTCGCGCTGGTGACGACCTTCGACCACCTGGAGTCCGAGCCGGTCGACGGCAGTGAGCAGCACCGCGACTATCTCAAGATCAACGATATCTTCGCCGACAAGATCCCCTCGCTGCGGCGCGGCTACCTGGAGCGGTGGCAGCTGCTGATCGACATGCTCAACGGGGACGTCGACGACTGGTACCAGGGCGAACTGGTGGAATACACCCGGGACGTGGCCTGGCGCAACGCCCAGAAGATCTGGCGGTGCCGGCACGACCCGCATGCCCGCGACTGCGAGCGCACGCGGCTGGACGACAATGCCGCGGCGCTCGGCCGGCTGCTGCTGTCGCCACTGGGGGCGTTCCTGCAGTAGCCGGGGACGGGGGGTCCCCGCGCTCCGGGCAACCGGGGCGCGGGGACGCGTCCCCGCCGGGCAGGATGGCCGGATGCCGCTGACCGAACAGCCCCTGCCCGGCAACGTCACCACCGGCGTGGTCCGGGTCGGCGACACGGTGCGCCGGCCGGCCGGCCCGTGGACCGACAGCGTCGACGCGCTGCTGGCACACCTGCACAAGGTGGGGTTCACCGGCGCGCCCCGGCCGCTGGGCCGCGACGCGCGGGGCCGCCAGGTGCTGGAGTACGTGCCGGGGGAGTGCGGGCCGGAGGCCGGGACGTACCCGCTGGCGGAGCTGGCCTCGATCGGCCGGCTGCTGGCCGACCTGCACGACGCGGTGGCGGGGTTCGTGCCCCCGGAGCCGGCCGGCTGGCGGGTGGCCATCGCCCCGGACGGCGCCGACCTCGTCTGCCACCACGACGCCGCGTCCTGGAACCTGGTCCGCGCCGACCGCGGCTGGGTGCTGATCGACTGGGACGGCGCCGGCCCCGGCACCCGGCGCTGGGAGTTGGCGTACGCCGCGCAGGCCATGGCGGGCATGCGGCCGGACCGGCCGGTCGCCGAGTCCGCGCGCCGGCTGCGCGCCCTGGTCGACGGGTACGGCCTGGCCGGCGCGGACCGCCCGGCGCTGGCCGCCACCCTGGGCCGCCGGGCCCGGGCGATGTACGCGCTGCTGCGCGACGGCGCCCGCGACGGGGTGCAGCCCTGGGCCCGGATCTTCACCGTCGACGGCCCGTACTGGCGGGCCACCGCCGCGCACCTGGACGCGCACGTCGCGGACTGGACCCGCGCGCTGGAGTGAGCCGGGTGTCGGCCGGCCCGCACCGGGTACGCGCGGGTCATGCCCGTGCACCGCTCCGCGTTCCGCTTCGACCCGGCCTTCCGGGCCCCGCTGGCGCTGCTCGGCGTACGCCCGGAGACCTCCTGGGTGCTCGTCGACGACGAGGCGCTCGAGATCCGGTACGGACCCTGGCGGCTGCGCGCCCCCCGGGCCAACATCACCGGGGCGCAGCTCGACGGGCCGTACCGGTGGTGGCGGGCGATCGGGCCGCGCCTGTCGTTCGCCGACGGTGGGGTCACCTTCGGCAGCAGCACCGCCGCCGGGGTGTGCGTGCGGTTCGCCGAGCCCGTCGCGGCCCTGGTGCCGGGACCGTGGCCGCGCCACCCCGGCGCCACGGTCACCGTCTCGGACCCGGAGGCCCTGCGGGACGCCCTGATGACGCCGCCCGGCTGAGGCGAGCCGCCCACGCGGTCGATGATCTCCCGGCTTGCCGGTTCCGCCGAGCGGTGCCACGAGTACCGCCTACGGTCGGTGCAGGGCCGTAGAGAGTGGGACGGGCATGGGGGACGGGCGGGACGGGGCGACGCCACGGCGTACCCGGGGGCGGCGTGGCACGCCGGCGGGTCTCGGGCCTGAGGTACGGGCGGCCCGCGATCCGCTGCAGGGGGAGCGCAGCCGGTCGGGGTCGGTGACGGTCCCCGAGTGCGTGGAGAGCCACGCCCGCCCTCGCCCGGCGGCCGACCCGCTGCGGCGGTGGCTCTTCGCCCACCAGGTGCCGCCCGCCGGTCCCGAGGCGGAGGAGGGTACGCAGAAGCGCCACCCCTGGTGGCGGGTGATGTGCCTGACCGGCGTCGACTACTTCTCCACCCTGTCGTACCTGCCCGGCATCGCGGCGCTGGCGGCCGGGGCGCTCTCCCCGCTGGCCACCCTGCTCATCGTGGCGCTGACCCTGTTCGGGATGCTGCCGATGTACCGGCGGGTGGCCCGGGAGAGCCCGCACGGGCAGGGCTCGGTGGCGATGCTGGAACGGCTGCTGCCGTTCTGGCGCGGCAAGATCTTCGTCCTGGTGCTGCTCGGCTTCGTCGCCACCTCGTGGATCATCACGATCACCCTCTCCGCCGCCGACGCGACGGTCCACCTGCTGGAGAACCCGTACCTGCCGGCGTCCGTCCCGCACGGCACGGCCGCCGCCGTGGTGGTGACGGTGGTGCTGCTGCTGGTCCTCGGCGGGGTGTTCCTGCTGGGGTTCAGCGAGGCGGTCACCGTGGCCATCCCGCTGGTCGCGGTCTTCCTCGGGCTGAACGCGGTGATCGTCGTGGTCGGGCTGGCCGAGGTGGCCGCGAGCCCGTCCCTGGTGGGCGACTGGACGCAGGCGCTGACCGCCGGCGGCACCGGTCTCGGCGACCTGCTCGGGCCCGCGGTGCTGGCCTTCCCGCTGCTGGTGCTGGGCCTGTCCGGTTTCGAGACCGGGGTCAGCATGATGCCGCTGGTGAAGGGGGCGGGGGCGGACTCCCGACAGCGCCTGGAGGCGCGGATCCGCAACACCCGCAAGCTGCTCACCGCCGCCTCGCTGATCATGTCGGTGTACCTGATCGCCACCACGTTCGTCACCACGGTGCTGATCCCGGCGGAGGAGTTCCGGCCGGGCGGCGCCGCCAACGGACGGGCCCTGGCCTGGCTGGCCCACGAACACCTCGGCGAGGCGTTCGGCACCGTCTACGACATCAGCAGCGTGCTGATCCTCTGGTTCGCCGGTGCCTCGGCGATGGCCGGCCTGATCAACATCGTGCCGCGCTACCTGCCGTCGTACGGGATGGCGCCGGAGTGGGGCCGGGCGGTCCGGCCGGTGGTCATCGTCTACACGCTGATCAGCATCGCCATCACGGTCGCCTTCCGGGCGGACGTCAACGCCCAGGCCGGCGCGTACGCCACCGGGATCCTGGCGATGATGGTCTCCGGCGCGGTGGCGGTGACCATCGCGGCCGTGCGGGCCCACCACCGGTTCGCCGGAGCCGGCTTCGGCCTGCTCACCGCCGTCCTGCTCTACGCCCTCGCCGAGAACGTGATCGAGAAGCCGGACGGCATCGCCATCTCGGCCCTGTTCATCGCCGGGATCATCGCCGTCTCGCTGATCTCCCGGGTGTCCCGCACCACCGAGCTGCGGGCCGAGCGGATCGAGTTCGACCCGGCCGCCCGGCGGTTCATCGCCGACTCACTGACCCACGACGGCCGGCTGCACCTGATCGCCAACAAGCGCGACAGCGGGGCGCTCAAGGAGTACCGGGTCAAGGAGCGGGCGCAGCGCGGCATGAACCCGGTGCCCGGCGCGGCCGACGTGCTCTTCCTGGAGATCGACGTGGTGGACCCGTCCCAGTTCAGCCAGGTGCTGCGGGTGCACGGCGTCGAGGTCGGCGGCTACCGGGTGCTGCGGGCGAGCAGCCCGGCCGTCCCGAACGCCATCGCCGCCATCCTGCTCGCCCTGCGCGACGGCACCGGCGTACGCCCGCACGCGCACTTCGAGTGGTCCGAGGGCAACCCGCTCGCCCACCTGCTGCGCTACCTCATCCTCGGCCGGGGCGACACGCCGCCGGTGGTCCGGGAGATCATCCGCAAGAGTGAGCCGGACCGGTCCCGCCGACCGGGCATCCACGTCGGCTGAGCGCTGGTGAGCCCGGGCCGCCGGTCAGTCCAGTGACCGCAGCCGCCCGGCCAGGTCGCCGGCGAAGAAGTCCAGGAAGCCGTCCGGGTCGGGGCCGGCGTTCTGCAGGACGATGTGGTCGTAGCCGGCGTCGACGAACGCCCTGACCGCCGCCACGTGCACCTGCGGATCCGGGCCGACGGCGAACTGTCGCCGGATGTGGTGGTCCTCCACCCAGGAGGTCGCCGCGTCGAAGTTCGCCGGGTTGGGCAGCTCGCTCATCACCTTCCAGCCGGTGATCGACCACCGGCTGGTCTCCCACGCCGCCCGCACCGCCTGTTCCTCGTCGCCGGCCCAGGCGAGCGGCACCTCGGCGTAGCGGGGTCCGGAGCCGCCGGCCGCCCGGTAGTGCTCGACGATGGACGACGTCGGCTCGGTGACGAACAGGCCGTCGCCCAGCTCGGCCGCCATGGTGGCCGAGGACCTGCCGCTGGCCGCGACGGCGATCACCGGCGGGGTGTCCGGCAGGTCGAAGACCCGGGCGTCCTCCAGCTGGAGGTGCTTGCCCTCGTACGACTGGTAGCCGCCCTGCCAGAGCAGGCGGATGATCTCCAGCGCCTCGCGCAGCCGCTCGTGTCGCCCCCGTACGCTCGGGAAGCCCTGCCCGACTACGTGTTCGTTGAGGCGTTCCCCGGCGCCGACGCCGAGGGTGAACCGGCCGTCGGAGATCAACGCCATGGTCGCCGCGGCCTGCGCGATGATCGCCGGGTGGTACCGCACGGTGGGGCAGGTGACCCCGGTCGCCAGGCCCAGGCTGCTCGTCTTCGCGGCGATCGCGCCCAGCACACTCCAGGTGAAGGACGAGTGGCCCTGCACGTCGAGCCAGGGGTGGAAGTGGTCGCTCATCTCCACGAAGTCGAAGCCGGCCTGTTCGGCGCGGACCGCCTGGCGGATGATCTCCTGCGGGCCGTAGCCCTCCGAGGCCAGCTTGTAGCCGATCTGCATGCCGCGTCTCCGTCCCGTCCGGCGCTGGGCCGCTGCCCTTCCCGGCCCGCCCGCAGGCAAACACACCCCCTCGACCCAGCCTCCTAGGACGCCATAGAGGTGGTGACGGACGTGATCGGGAGCGGACACGAAACGGCCCGCGCCCCGGGGGGTGCGGGCGCGGGCCGTTCGTCGACGGACCTACTTGGACGGCTCGGGCAGCTTGCAGTCGACCTTCGGGTTGGCGCCGACGTAGTTCAGCGGCCCGGCCACGATGGTCACCAGGATCGTGCCCGCCTCGGCGCAGTTGGTGTCGTCGTTGCTGTAGTAGCCGCGCTGGCCGGCGGCGATCGCGCCGATGAGCAACCAGATGACGACGATAACTCCGAGAATCGACGTGCCGCGCATGGGGTGCCTCCAGAGTCGTGGTGGGGTCGAGGTGACCCACTTGTACCCAGACGCGACGAGCGGATAAACGACATCCGGAACGGACACCGGCGCACCGGCCGGATCAGTGCGGCGGGGAAGGGGTCTCCGGCGGCTTGCCCCGGCTGCGCAGGGTGTCCGCGACCGCCACGCCGGCGAGTACCACCATCGCGCCCGCGGCGGCGAAGAGCGGCGGCAGGAAGAGCACCGCCGGGGCGAGGGTCAGCAGCGCCAGCAGCCCGCCGGGGCGCGACACCGAGACCCGGCTGAACACCTCGTACTCGAAGGCGGACCGGCCGACCAGGAAGAGCGCCGGCCCGCCGAGGATGACCGCCGCCCACGACGGCGGGGTGCGCCCCAGCGGCTCGTGCAGCACCAGGTCGAAGCCGGCCGCCGTGGTCACCACCCCGGCCACCAGCGTCAGGTGGGTGTACGGCGCGCTCAGCAGGAACCGGCTCGGCGCCTTCGCCGCCTGGATCGCGTGCGGCAGCAGTTCACCCGAGCGGTGCACGTAGATCCGCCAGAGCAGCAGGGTGGTGAGGAAGGCGATGGCGAACGCGCTGATGTTCTCCGCCTCGGAGTGCACGCGGCTGAACATGGTGCCAATGACCAGGACGGCGTCGCCGAGCGCGATGATGAAGAACTGCTGGAAGCGCTCCGACAGGTGCTCGGCGGTGACGTTGCGCTGCCGCTCGGGGACCATCCCCAGCCCGGGCACCGGGTACGCCAGCCGGAAGCCGCCGTAGTCGATGGCGAGTGCCAGCGCCCAGAACGCCTCCCGGGCGTGCCCGCTCACCGTGGCGCCGATGATCCAGGGGACTGCGGAGACGGCGAACCAGATGAAGATCCGCGCCGCCCGGCGCTGGGTCGCCCGGTGTCCGCGTACCGTGGGCATGAGGAACAGGCCCCGGCCGAGGTGGATCGCCACGTAGGTGCCGGCGAAGACCATGCCCCGGTCGGTGAAGGCGTGCGGGATGGCCGTGGTCATCAGCAGCGCGCCGAACATCACCGCCGTGACCAACAGTTTGATCTCGGTGCGCTGCGGGTCGTACATGTCGGTGACCAGCGTGGTGATCGCCCAGGTCCACCAGACCGCCATCAGGATGATCAGAGACTGGCCGGCGTGCTGCCAGGTGAGGTCGGTGACCAGGTTATTGGAGATGAGGGCGAGCGCGACGACGTAGACCAGGTCGAAGAAGAGCTCCAGCAGGGTCACCCGGCGGGGACCCTCGGGGTCGCGCACCGGCACGCCGGTCTGCCGGGCGGGCGGCTCCGGCATGAGTGGCTGCACGTTGCTGCTCCTGCGTACCGGTTGTCGGCGCGGCGGGCCGCGTCGGCCCGCTCACCGACCGTAGCGACGGCCGCCAGCCGGCGTGTCCGGTTCGACGCTTCCCGGCGAATTCCGGTTGCCCGTCCGGTGCCGGCCACGCAGCCTGGACCGGATGGACCCGCACCCCGCCCCCGCCGGGCGACCGGCGCCGCTGCCGCGCATCGACGTCGCGCTGGTGCGGCGCCTGGTCGCCGGGCAGTTCCCGCGCTGGGCCGACCTGCCGGTCCGCCCGGTGGCGGCGGGCGGCTGGGACAACCGGACCTTCCACCTCGGCGACGAGATGACGGTACGGCTGCCCAGCGCGCCCGGCTACGCCGCACAGGTGGCCAAGGAGCAGCGCTGGCTGCCGGTGCTCGCCCCCCACCTGCCGCTGCCCGTGCCGATCCCGCTCGCGCAGGGGGAGCCCGCCGAGGGCTACCCGTTCGCGTGGTCGGTGTACCGGTGGATCGAGGGAGGACAGGCCCGGGTGGAGCGGATCGCCGACCTGACCGCGTTCGCCACCGGGCTCGCCGGCTTCCTCGCGGCCCTGCACCGGATCGACGTCACGTCCGGTCCGGTCGCCGGGGAGCACAGCGCCTGGCGCGGGGGACCACTTCGGACGTACGACGCGGAGACCCGGGCCGCGATCGCCGGATCGGGTGACCGGGTTCCGGGGGAGCTGGTCACCGGAATCTGGGAGCTGGCGCTGCGCTCCACCTGGTCCGGCCCACCGGTCTGGTTCCACGGCGACGTCGCCTTCGGCAACCTGCTGGTCCGCGACGGCCGGCTGGCCGCGGTGATCGACTTCGGCTGTTGTGGGGTGGGGGATCCGGCCTGTGACCTGACGGTCGCCTGGACGTTGCTCACCGCCGGGAGCCGGACCGCGTTCCGCGACGCGCTCGCCGTGGACGAGGCGACCTGGAACCGGGGCCGAGGCTGGGCGCTGTGGAAGGCGCTGATCACGCTCGACGACACCGATCCGGCTCGCGCTGCGGAGGCGCGGCACACGCTCGCGGCCATCGTTGAGGAGTACGCCGCCCCGGGTCGGTGACGGTCCGGGGCGGACGGTGTGGGCCGGCGTCCGCGCCGAGGCGCGGCCACCGGCCCACGTGGTGCTCAGGCCTGGTCGGCGGCCGGCTCGGGCAGCACCGCACCAGCCTCGGCGCCGGCACCGGCCAGCAGCTTCGCCTGCTGTGGCCAGGTCGCCAGGCTCGGCGCGGCACGCAGCCCGGCGGCCCGGATGGTCTCGCGCAGCGCCGGCTCGTCCAGCTCGGCCAGCTGGCGGTAGGTGCGGATCCCCGCGGCCTGCAACGCGGCGGCCATCTTCGGCCCCACGCCCTGGATCCGGCGGAAGTCGTCCGCCGTTTCGGCGTCCGGCGTGGCCACGATGTCCGCGTCGGCGGTCGCCGGCTCGTCGGACGCGACCGGCGCCTCGTCATCCAGCGCACGGCGGGGAGCGGGGATCACCGGTTCCGCTGCCTCGACCTCGGCCGGGGCGGGAGCCTCGACCTCGGCGGGGGCGACGGCCTCGACCGGCGCGGCGGGGGCGACGGGCTCGGCGTCCACCTCGTGGGCGGTGGCGGTGGTGTCGGGTTCGCTCTGCGCGACGCCGACCGGCTCCACCGTCCGCTCCTCGTCGGCCTCGACGGCGACGTCGGCCCGCTCGTCGTCCGCGTCGGTGCGATCGGCCGCCACGTCTGCCCCGGAGGCGGCCACGTCGACCGGGCCGGCGACGGTGTCCGACGCGGCGGTGTCGTCGTCGGCGGTCAGCGGGGTGTGGCTGGCGGCCAGGGACGCGGCGGCCGGCGTTGCGTCGAGGTCGTGCGGGGCGGGCGCGTCGATCACGGCGGCGGGCGCCGGCGCGACGTCGACGGTGGCCGCCGGCTGGGGGGTGTCGACGGTGGCGGTCACCGTGGTGGCGGCCTTCTCCTCCTCGGAGAGCCCGACGACCGGGTCACCCTCCACCATGGGCTCCGGCCGCTCGGCGGTCGCCGTGGCCTGCCGGCCGCGGGCCACCCAGCCCCCGGCTCCGCCCAGCACCAGGGCCAGGATCACGATCAGCCACTGCCCGAAAGTCGACGGCACGGCAAACCTCCCTCTTGCATATGTCGGTGAAAGTCACGAAGAAAACTCGCCGGCAGCTTCGCACACGCGTATGGCGGACGACAGGGAGGATGGGTCATCGCGACGCAGGTGGGATGCACGGTGTCGGCGGGTGGCGGCGGGATGACCGACGGTACGGAAAGCGGGTGGACCCGGCCGGGCCGCGACGAGGTGCCGTCGTCCGACCCGGCCGGGCGGCTCAGTCCTCTTCGGCGTCCGCCCGCTCACCCGGCCGGGCGCGGCGCCGGGACGTCGGCGGCGTCCCAGCGGTAGAAACAGCCGGCGATGGCGTCCCGGGGGGAATGCCAGGTCGGCAGGTACGGGGAGGTGTGCGCGGAGAGTCGCTCGTTGACCTGGAGGTACAGCGGGTGGTTGCGGGCGCCGGCCAGCGCGTCCGGGTCCACGTCCTCGGTCTCCATCAGGTGGACGCACAGGTCGTGCAGGCAGTACAGGGACCGGTGTCGGACGCCGGTCAGGGCGGGCAGTTCGGTGGCGTCGGATTCGGCGAAGATCTGCGCCACCCGGCCCTCCGAGCCCGGGAGGATCCTGCTGACGATCAGTAGACGGCTCATGGGACCCCTCTCGCCGGTGGCGCTCCGTCGAGGTCGGAGCCCACGGACTGCTGTGCGGCCCACCCTGCCGGCACGACTGTCACCTGGCCGTCACGCGTGCCGCGCCGGCGGTGACGGCGGTCAGCCGCCCTGGGGCGCGACCCGGGCGGCCGGCGGTCGACCAGGGGGGTGGGGCCGCTCCCGGGTGGCGTCGCGGATCGGCGCGAGGGTGTCGTCGAGCAGCGCGGTCATCGCCGCGGAGGGCTCCAGCCGCAACTCCCGCAGCAGCAGGTCGCGGTAGACGTAGAAGGCGTGCACCGCCTCGAAGGCGTTGCCCTCGGCGAGGTGGATGCGCACCACCAGCCGGTGTGGCGTCTCCCGCAGCGGTTCGGCGGCCATCGCCTCCAGCGCGGCCTGCAGCGCCTCCCCGTGCCGCCCGGCCGCCAGGTGGTGGCCGGCCAGGTCCTCCAGCATGTGCAGGCGCAGCTGGCGCAGCCGCTCCCGGTCGCCGAGGACCCAGTCGTCGTACCAGCCGGGGAGCAGGTCGTGCCGGCCGGCGGCGAGCGCGGCGGACGGGTCCTCACCGTGGCGGACCCGGGCGGCCGTGCCGACCAGCGCGTCGACGTCGACCCGGACGACCGGGTCCAGTCGGACCGTGTCGCCGGCGGTGGTGAAGGGGCAGCACGGGTCCTGGCGCAGTCGCCAGAGGGCGGTGCGCAGGGAGGACAACGCCTTGTCCTCCGGCGCGTCCGGCCAGAGCAGGCCCGCGAGGTGGCTGCGGGTGGCGCCCGGGCGCAGCGCGATCAGCGCGATGACCCGTTGCAGCCCGCGGGGGACCACGATCGGGGTGTCGCCGTGCAGCAGCCGGAAACCGCCGAGCAGGTGCAGCGAGATGTCCGTGCCGGGTGGGCGCCCGGTCGTCGGCATGGACGAATCAGCGGCCACGGCGGCACCCCCTGCGGAACGCGCGTCCCGACTCCTCGTGTGTCCCGGTGCGGCACCCGTGACCGCACTGTCGGGTCGCTGCGCCGTGGCGGTGTCGCCACAGCCACCGGGCTGACCGTGACGAAGATTATCAATTGTGGTCACTCTCGGTCAATGTCGAGGTTCCGACCGGCGCTCGCCACGCTCAACCATGAAACCCCTTCTGAACTGTGCGCACGCCGTGGTCGCGGCCCGTGCACCGCACAGCGGATACACAGCTTGCGTCAACGCACCGTCACGATGCGACAGCGTCGGTCGGTGCCCGCCGGTGACGCCGGCGTGACGCCGCCGCGCGCATCGTGTCGGCAGTCGTCCGGCTCGCGGCGCGGTCCACACCGCGCCGGCGGCCGTGGGGGGAGGCCCATCCATGGACCGTTCGCTGATCGTCGCGAAGGTGGTACCCAGCGCCGAGGCGCAGGTCGCCGAGATCTTCGCCGAGTCCGACGCGACGGAGCTGCCGCGCCTGGTCGGTGTCCGGCACCGTTCGCTCTACCGGCTGCACGACCTCTACGTGCACCTGTTGGAGACGGAGGCACCGACGCCGGGCGCGGTCGAGGCGGCCCGGGGGCATCCGGAGTTCCAGCGGGTCAGCGTGCGGCTGCGCCCGTACATCTCGCCGTACCTGCCGACCTGGCGGGAGCCGCGCGACGCGATGGCCCACTGCTTCTACCGCTTCGACGCGGACGCCCCCGTCGGGCGGCGGCCGTGACCGCCACCGCCCCCCGGGAGGGGGAGCTGTGGTCCCGCTGCGCCGGCTGCGCCTCGCTGCTGTACCGCAAGCGGCTGCGCCGCAACCTGGACGTCTGTCCGGAGTGCGGGGAGCACGCCCGGCTCGCCGCCCCCGAGCGGCTGCGCCAGCTGGTGGACCCGGACTCGTTCACCCCGCTGCCGGACCGGGCGGCCGAGGTGGACCCGATCGACTTCGTCGACGTGCTGTCGTACCCGCACCGGCTCAGCGCGGCCCGGGCCGGCACCGGGCTGGCCGAGGCGGTGGTCTGCGGCACCGCGACCATCGGCCGGCACCCGTGCGCGCTGGCCGTGATGGACTTCCGGTTCCTCGGCGGCAGCCTCGGCGCCGCCGTCGGTGAGCTGATCACGCGGGCGGCGGAGCGGGCGCTGGAGGACGCGGTCCCACTGGTCCTGGTGACCGCCTCCGGCGGGGCGCGGATGCAGGAGGGCGCGCTGTCGCTGATGCAGATGGCGACGGTCAGCCAGGCGATCGCCGCGCTGCGCGAGGCCGGGCTGCTCACCGTCAGCGTGCTCACCGATCCGACGTACGGGGGAGTGGCGGCGTCGTTCGCCACCAACACCGACCTGGTGCTCGCCGAGAGCGGCGCCCGGATGGGCTTCGCCGGTCCCCGGGTCATCCGCCAGGTCACCGGCCGGGAGCTGCCGGAGGGCTTCCAGACCGCGGCCTTCCTGCTGCGGCACGGGCAGGTGGACATGGTGGTGCCCCGGCACGCCCTGCGCGGGCGGCTGGTGGCGCTGCTCGCCGCCGCCCGGGCCGGCCGCCGCCCGGGGCCGCGTCCCGCCGTACCCCGGCAGGAGCCGGCACCCGCCGCGCGCCCGGCCGCCGTCGCGGATCCGCCGGTGGTCGACGCCGCGCCGGCCGACGCCTGGGAGACGGTACGGCTGGCCCGGCACCCTGGTCGACCGACCACACTGGACTACCTGGACACCGCGTTCGAGGGGTTCGTCGAGCTGCACGGCGACCGGCTGGGCGGGGACTGCCCGGCGGTGGTCGGCGGCGTGGCCCGCCTCGACGGCCGGAACCTGATGGTGATCGGCCACCAGAAGGGCCACACCACCGGCGAGCTGGTGGCCCGCAACTTCGGCATGGCCAGCCCGGCCGGGCACCGCAAGGCGCTGCGGCTGATGCGGCTCGCCGCCCGCCTCGGCCTGCCGGTGGTCACCCTGGTGGACACCCCGGGGGCCGACCCGGGCGTGGCCGCGGAGGAGCAGGGGCAGGCGGCGGCGATCGCGGAGAACATCCTCTCCCTCAGCATGCTGCCCACCCCGGTGGTCGCGGTGATCACCGGTGAGGGCGGCAGCGGCGGGGCCCTCGCGCTGGCCGTCGCCGACCGGGTGCTGATGCTCCAGCACGCCGTCTACTCGGTGATCAGCCCGGAGGGCTGCGCGGCCATCCTCTGGCCGGACCGCGGGGCCGCTCCGCAGGCCGCCCGCGCGCTGCGGCTGACCGCCCCCGACCTGTGCCGGCTCGGCGTCGTCGACGACCTCGTCCCCGAGCCGGTCCCGGCGGCGCACCACGACCCGGAGGCGGCCGCCCGCGCGCTGCGGGAGGCGGTGCTGGCGCACCTGCTGCCGCTGCTCGACGTGCCGCCGGCCACCCTGGTGCGCCGCCGTCGCCAGCGCTTCCGGCGCTTCGGCGCGGCCCGCGCCGGCGCCCGGGCGGGTGCCCGGTGAGCGCCGGGACGGTCCCGGCCGGCGCGCCGTCGGCCGCCGACGGCGCGGAGGCGGCGCACGAGGTGGACGCCGTGCTGGCCGGCCTGCGCCGGCACGCCCGGCAGCTCGTCGCCGAGGTCGCCGGCCCGGTACGCCGGGTGCGGCTGCGCAGCGGCGACACGGTGCTGGAGGTGGAGTGGCACGAAGCCGCCGCCGGGCAGGGGGTCGCCGCGATGGAGACCGGCCGCGCTCCCGACGCCCCGGCGATGGCCCCCGTGGCCCCGCCGCCGGCCCCCCGGCCCGCCCCGCCGGCCGGCCGGATCGAGGTGCGCTCGCCGATGGTCGGCACCTTCTACCGGGCGCCCGAGCCGGGCGCCGCGCCCTTCGTCACCGTCGGTGACCTGGTCCGGCCCGGGCAGGTGGTCGGCATCGTCGAGGCGATGAAGCTGATGAACGAGGTGACCGCCGAGCGGGCCGGCCGGGTGGCCGAGGTCCTGGTCGACGACGGTCGACCGGTGGAGTACGACCAGCCGCTGGTCGCGCTGGACCCGGCCTGAGGTGGTGGGGATGTTCGAGAAGGTGCTCATCGCCAACCGGGGTGAGATCGCGCTGCGGGTGCTGCGCGCCTGCCGCGAACTGGGCGTGCGGACGGCGGTGGTCTACTCCACCGCGGACGCCGACTCGACCCCGGTCCGGCTGGCCGACGAGGCGGTCCTGATCGGACCGGCGTCGAGCCGGCGCAGCTACCTCAACGCCGCCGCCATCGTGGAGGCCGCCCGCCTGGTCGGGGCGCAGGCCGTGCACCCCGGCTACGGGTTCCTCTCCGAGGACGCCGACTTCGCCGAGATCTGCGCCGACAACGGCCTGGTCTTCATCGGCCCGCCGCCGCAGGTGATGGCCGCGCTCGGGGACAAGTCCTCGGCCCGGGCGCTGATGAGCCGGGCGGGGCTGCCGTTGCCGCCGGGCAGCGTCAGCCCGGTGCCGACCGCCGAACGGGCCGCCGAGGTCGCCGCCGAGGTGGGCTATCCGGTGATCGTGAAGGCGGCGGCCGGCGGTGGCGGCCGGGGGATGACCGTGGTCCGCTGCCCGGCCGAGCTGCCCCGGGCGTACGCGCGGACCCGCGCGGCCGCGCAGGCCGCCTTCGGCGACGACCGGGTGTACGTCGAGCGCTACCTGACCGAGGCCCGGCACGTCGAGGTGCAGTTGCTCTGCGACGGGCACGGCAACGGCGTGCACCTGGGCACCCGGGACTGCTCGGTGCAGCGGCGGCACCAGAAGCTGGTGGAGGAGGCCCCCGCGCCGGCGCTGTCCGCCCGGGCGCTGGAGACGATCGCCGAGACCGCCCTGCGCGGCGCGCTCGAGGTCGGTTTCACCGGCGCCGGCACGATGGAGTTCCTGGTGGACGCCGAGGAGGCGTTCCACTTCCTGGAGATCAACTGCCGGATCCAGGTCGAACACCCGGTCACCGAGATGATCACCGGGATCGACCTGGTCCACGAGCAGCTGCACATCGCCGCCGGGCTGCCGTTGCGGCTGCGGCAGGAGGACGTCCGGCCGCACGGGGTGGCGGTGGAGTGCCGGGTCAACGTCGAGGACCCCGACCGCGACTTCGCGCCGACACCGGGCCGGCTGGAGCGCTTCCTGCCGCCCGGCGGCCCGTTCACCCGGGTCGACACCCACGGGCACCCCGGCTACGTCGTCGGGCCGTACTACGACTCGTTGCTGGCCAAGGTGGCAGTTTGGGCGCCGGACCGGGAGCTGGCGTTGAACCGGCTGGAACGCGCCCTGGAGGAGTTCGACATCGCCGGGCCGGGGGTGCGCACCACCATCCCGTTCGTCCGGCGGGTGCTCGACGACCCCGCCTTCCGCAAGGGCCGCTACACCACCGCCCTGGTCGACCGCCTGCTCGCCGAAGGGCAGCCGGCCCGGACCACCCCGCCGCCGCCCACGGTCACCGTTCCGCCCGATGCCTGCCCGCCGGCCGGGTCGGGCGCACCACCGGCATCGTCGCCCGGAGCCGGCGCGCCCCGGTCCGAGGCCGGTGCGCCGGCCGCAGCGCCACCCCCGGCGCTGCCCGCCGCGCGTCCCGCCGTCGTCGGGGCCGCGCTCCCGGCACGACCCGGCGGGACCGTACCCGGCCCCCGCCCCACCGCCCGTCCGGTCGCCGCCACCGCGGCACCGGCCACCGACCAGTCCTGACCGCTTCCGAGGAGGACCCCGATGACCGTCACCCACGGCCAGCCGCTCACCACCGAGATCACCGACATCCTGGTGGCGCACTGCGGCCTGGACGCCGACGCGGCCGCCCGCGCCCCCGCCGCCTCGCTGGAGGAGCTGGGCATGGACTCGCTGGCCCTGCTGGAACTCTCCGCCGTGGTGGCCGACCGGTGGCGGGTGCAGATCCCCGAGCAGGCCGGGCAGCTCAGCATCCCCGCCGTCGCCGACCTGGTCGCCCGCCGCGCCCAGCCACCCGGCCACACCGAGAACAGCATCGTCATCGCCGCGCCCCTGCCGCTGGTCTGGGAGATCACCAACGACGTGGCGCACTGGACCGACCTGTTCACCGAGTACGCCGCGGTGGAGATCCTGCACCGCGAGGGCGACACCGTCCGCTTCCGGCTCACCATGCACCCCGACGAGAACGGGATCGCCTGGAGCTGGGTCAGCGAACGCACCGCCGACCCGGCCAGCCGCCAGGTGCGGGCGCACCGGGTGGAGACCGGGCCGTTCGAGTACATGCGCATCCACTGGCGCTACACCGAGGAACCCGAGGGCGTCCGGATGACCTGGGTGCAGGACTTCGCGATGAAGCCGACCGCGCCGGTGGACAACGCCGGCATGACCGCCCGGATCAACGCCAACAGCCGGGTGCAGCTGGCCCTCATCAAGGAGCGGATCGAGCGGGCGTACGCGGGAGGCGACGATGAGTGACATCACCACCGGGCTGGTCGCCGCCCGCGACGTGACCGCCGACCGGCGGCGCGGCGGGGAACTGCGGGTGCTGCTGGGCCCGAAGACCGTGGGCAGCACCTCGGGCTTCATGGGGGTGGCGGCGCTGGCGTCCGGGGAGCGGATCGCCGAGCACTACCACCCCTACAGCGAGGAGTTCCTGTACGTCGCGCGGGGTGCCATCACCGTCGACCTGGACGACGAGCCGGTGGAGCTGGCGGCCGGCGAGGCGCTGTTCGTGCCCCGCAACGTCCGGCACCGGCTGCGCAACACCGGAGACGAGCCCGCCGAGGTGGTCTTCCACCTCGGCCCCCTCGCACCCCGCCCGGAACTCGGCCACGTCGACACCGAACTGGTCGAGCAGCGGGGCGCGTCGTGACCGGGCGCCGCACGGTCGTCACCGGCGTCGGGGTGGTCGCGCCGGGCGGCGCCACCCGGGACAGGTTCTGGAAGACCATCACCGAGGGGCGGACGGCGACCCGGCGGATCAGTTTCTTCGACCCGTCGCCGTTCCGCTCCCAGATCGCCGCCGAGTGCGACTTCGACGCCGACGCCGCCGGGCTCACCCTCGCCGAGCGGCAGCGCGCCGACCGGTACGTGCAGTTCGCCCTGGCCTGCTCCGCCGAGGCGCTGGCCGACAGCGGCCTGGACCTCACCGACGCCGACCGGCAGGTGACCGGGGTGGTGCTGGGCACCGCCGTCGGCGGCACCATGGCCCTGGAACAGGAGTACGTCCGGGTCAGCGACGCCGGCCGGCACTGGCTGGTCGACCACTCCCTCGGCGGGCCGTACCTCTATGCGGCGCTGGTGCCGAGCAGCCTGGCCGCCGACGTGGCCTGCCGGCACGGGCTGCACGGCCCCGCCCAGGTGGTCTCCACCGGCTGCACCTCCGGCATCGACGCCATCGGCTACGCCCACCAGCTGATCGTCGACGGCGAGGCCGACGTGGTGCTCGCCGGTGCCGCCGACTCGCCCATCTCCCCGGTCACCGTCGCCTCGTTCGACGCGATCAAGGCGACCAGCCCGGACAACGACGACCCGGCGCACGCCTCCCGGCCGTTCGACGCCGACCGGCACGGCTTCGTCCTCGCCGAGGGCGCCGCGGTGCTGGTGCTGGAGGAGTGGGAACACGCCCGTCGGCGCGGCGCGCACGTCTACTGCGAACTGGCCGGGTACGCCAGCCGCAGCAACGGCTTCCACATGACCGGGCTGCGGCCCGACGGGGTGGAGATGGCGCTGGCCGTCAGCGACACGCTGCGGCAGGCGCGGCTGTCCCCGTCGGACGTCTCCTACATCAGCGCGCACGGCTCCGGCACCCGGCAGAACGACCGGCACGAGACGGCGGCGTTCAAGCGGGCGCTCGGCGAGGCCGCGTACCGGGTGCCGGTCAGCTCGATCAAGAGCATGGTCGGGCACTCGCTCGGCGCGATCGGCTCGATCGAGATGGCCGCCTGCGCCCTGGCGATCGAGTACGGCGTGGTGCCGCCCACCGCCAACTGGGCCACCCGGGACCCGGAGTGCGACCTGGACTACGTGCCCAACGTGGCCCGGGAGACGCCGGTGGACGTGGCGCTCTCGGTGGGCAGCGGCTTCGGCGGCTTCCAGTCCGCGATGCTCTTCCGCCGGCTGGCGGTGGCGGCGTGACCGGCCCGGGCGGGGTGAGCGCCCGGGCGGTGGTCACCGGCATCGGGGTGGTGGCGCCCAGCGGCATCGGCGTCGACGCGCACTGGCGCACGGTGCGCGACGGCATCCGGCGCACCGGCCCGATCACCCTGTTCGACCCGGCGAGCTACCCGACCCGGGTCGCCGGGGAGGTGGCCGACTTCGACGCGGCGGTGTACGCCGACAACCGGCAGCTGGTGCAGACCGACCGGTGGACCCACCTGGGCTTCGCCGCCACCCGGCTGGCGCTGGCCGACGCCGGCCTGCCCGAGCGGGCCCCCGATCCGTACGGGTGGGCGGTCACGCTGGCCAGCTCGTCGGGGGGCAACCTGTTCGGGCAGCGGGAGCTGCAACGGCTCTGGGGCGGGCCGTCCCGCACCGTCGGGGCGTACCAGTCGATCGCCTGGTTCTACGCCGCCAGCGTCGGACAGCTCTCCATCCACCACCAGTTCAAGGGACCGTGCGGGGTGCTGGTCGCCGAGACCGCCGGCGGCCTGGACAGCCTCGCCCACGCGGTGCGCACCGTGCGCCGGGGCACCCCGGTGGTGATCGCCGGGGCGACCGAGTGCCCGCTGAGCCCGTACGCGCTGGCCTGCCAGCTGCGCTCCGGGCTGCTCAGCGACGTCGCCGACCCGGAGGCGGCGTACCGGCCGTTCGACCGCTCGGCCGGCGGGTACGTGCCCGCCGAGGGCGGGGCGGTCTTCGTGGTGGAGGAGCTGGGTCACGCGCTGGCCCGAGGTGCCCGGATCTACGGCGAGGTCAGCGGGTGGGGGGCCACCCACGACGCCGCGCACACCGGCCCCGACAGCGCCGGCGACCCGGACCAGTACGCCCGGGCGATGCGGCTGGCCCTGGGCCGGGCCGGCGTCACCGCCGACGAGGTGGACGTGGTGCTGCCCGACGCGCTGGGCGTGCCCCGCTACGACCGCGGTGAGGCCGAGGCGCTGCGGGCCGTCTTCGGTGACCGGCCGCCGCCGGTGACCACCCAGAAGCCGCTGACCGGCCGGGCCCACCAGGGCGGGTCGGCGCTGGACGTGGCCACCGCGCTGCTCGCCTTCCGGCACGACGAGCTGCCCGCGTCGGCCGGCCCTCGTGAGCCGGCGCCCGGCTGCGAGCTGGACTTCCTGCGTACGCCCCGGCAGCCGCGCAACCGGGTCGCCCTGGTGGGCGCGCGCGGCTTCGACGGGTTCAACAGCGCGCTGGTGCTGCGCGGGGCGCCACCGGCGCCGAGAGCGGCGGGGGAGTAGGGACCACGGCCGCGCCGACGCCGGTCGCCGCGCGGTGGTCGTGCCCGCCCGCCCCCGAGGTGACCCGCTGCCGGCCGGGATGGCGGAGGATCGCGGGCATGGCGTACCTGTTCCTGCTGCTCGCGATCTCCGCCGAGGTGTTCGGCACCAGCCTGCTCAAGGCCACCGACGGGTTCACCCGGCTCTGGCCGACGCTCGGCCTCGCCGGGTCGTACCTGGCGGCGTTCCTGCTGCTCGCCCTGGCGGTGCGGGACATCCCGGTCGGGGTGGCGTACGCCGTGTGGTCGGGGCTCGGCACCGCGGCGATCGTGGCCATCGGCGCGGTCTTCCTCGGCGAGCCGCTGAGCGTGACCAAGGTGGTCGGCGTCGGCCTGGTCATCGCCGGCGTCGTGGTGCTCAACCTCGGCGGCGCGCACTGAGGACGGTGCCGCGGTCGCGGATCCGGATCAGGTGGCCCTCCGGCGGAGCGGGCCGGTGCAGGGCCGCGGCACTAGGCTCGGGGCCATGCAGGACGCCGCCCTCCACGGCGCCCAGGTGCCCTCCCGCGACGCGATTCTCGACGCCGCCACGGCACTGATGGCGCGGCTCGGCTACGCCGGCACCTCGATCTCGAAGATCTCCGCCGCCTCCGGGTCACCGGTCAGCTCGATCTACTGGCACTTCGGCAGCAAGGACGGGATCTACCTCGCCGTGCTCCGCCGGGCCCGCCAGGACCTCGTCGGCTCGCTCCCGGGGACCCGGCCGGCCGGCGACACGGTGCGGGAGCGGCTCACCGCGTTCCTCGACGGTGCCGGCGCCGCGTTCGAGCATCATCCACACGACCTACGGCTGGTGCTCGGTCTCGGCATGCTCGAGGAGGGCATGGGTGCCGCGGCCATCGCGGAGCTGCGGCAGTACCGGTTGGCCCTGCGGCAGTGGGCCACTGATTCGCTCGGCCACGTCTTCGGCCTCGCCGACCGCCCGGCCGTCGCCGACGAACTCGCCCGTTTCATGCTGAGCGTGGTCGGCGGGACCTCGATGGCGCGCTGGTTCGACGGTCCGGTGACGCCGCTGCCGGTACAGCAGCTGTGCGTCGCCCTGCTGGCGCTCGCCCGCCATCATGGGCTGCCGGTGGACGAGGATCGGGCGTAGGCAGGCACGACTTCCGGCTCGGGTGCGAGCCGGGCACCCGGTGCGTGCCGTCAGCGGCGGTGTCGTAGCACCCTGCCCCGCACCAGGTGCAACCCGGAAGCCGGCCCGCCATCCATTGACATCAATCGCTGCGGTGGCCATCCTGTCAGCAGGCAGTTACCGAACGGTCAGTAGCCATATATGTCCGGATGTGGCGCCGTTTGGGGGCAGCCAACCGAAGGAGGACATGATGTCTGTCCGTAGGCTGACATTGACAGTGGCTCTCGCGGTCGCCGTCGCCGCTACCGCGGTCGTCGACATCCCGGTGGCGAGCGCCGGGGACAGTCGCGAGCAGCAGGTCGACGCGACCGAGACGAGGACCATCCGGTACGGTCCGTGGACTCTTCCCGCCGCCACCGGCCACACCCACGACGAGATGGGCACCACCGGGAACCGCCTGGACCTCAACATCGCCAAGCCGTGCGTGCAGTGCATGCTGACGGCGATCAAGCCGAACCTGGTGTACGAGGACGGCCGGAACGCGAACGTCAACACCGGTCCGATGCTGCACCACGCGGTCATCGGCCAGTTCGGCGAGCCGGACCTGGTGTGCCGTCTCGGCGGGCTGGGTCCGAAACGCGTGTTCTCGACGGGCAACGAACGGACCCCGGTGACGTTGCCCGCCGGCTACGGCATGCGGATCGACTCGGGCGACCGCTGGAGCATGGTGTACGACCTGATGAACCATGCCCACCAGGAGAAGAGCGTCTACATCTCCCTCGAGTACACCTATGTCACCGGCGAGGCCGCGCGGCGACTGACGCCGGTCACCCCGATGTGGTTGGACGTGGTCAGCTGCCTCAACCCCACCTTCGACGTCCCCGCCGGAAGTACCACCCGAACCGCACGGTGGACGTCGACGGTGAGCGGTCGGATCGTCTACCTGAAGGGTCACCTGCACCACGGCGGCAGGACCATCACGACCACCAACGTCACCACGGGTCAACGAATATGCGCGGTCACCGTGGTATCAGGTGGCTCACCGGAGTTCATCGACCCCCACGGCAACCCCGAGATCTCCAGCGCCCCACCCTGCACCGGCTCTCCGATCACGACCATCCGCCGGGGTGATGTCCTGGAGGTCGCGGCCCACTACGTCGCCGACCATCCCCACGAGAACGTCATGGGCATCATGACCGGCTGGATCGCCAAGGGCTGACGGCGCGGTCGACGGACGTCGGGTGGGCGGGCCGGCGCGGTGCACGGCCCGCCCACACCCCTCCGGCGTCATCCACCGACCTCGCCCCCCGGCCGGTGGGTCGGACGGGGCGTACCCGGAAAGCGCGCAACCACCTCGGGACACCCCGATGTACCACGGTTCCGACCTGCGGAGAGTGCCATGTCAGCTCTGGATGGGAGCGCCCCCGTCACCCGGTTGCGCCGCTCCCGGCCCTGGCGTCGGACCACGTGCTACCTCCTGGCCCTGTTGGTTGTCTGGACGGCGGTCTTCCTTGTCGCCCCGCACCTGCGCACCAGTGCGAGCGTTCGGCAGGTCGCGCTCTTCGCCCACCTCGCCGCGATGGTGCTGGGCTTCGGCGCGGTGTTGACGCTGGACTGGTTCGCGCTGATGTGGCTGCTCCGACGCCGGGAGCTGGCGACCGTCGTGCAGGTCGCGTACGGCGTCCACACGCCGGTCTGGCTCGGCCTGGGTGGCCTGACGGCCAGCGGTGTGGTTCTCGCCCCCGACACGTCCGCACCGTGGACCGTCGTCAAGCTGGTCGCGGTGCTGGCCGTGGCGATCAACGGTCTCTGCGCGCGGCAGGTGCAGGAGCGGCTGGCGGAACTGGACGGAAACGCCCCACCGCGCGGGGTCCTGCTGGCGGCGACCCTGGTCATGGTGACCTCCCAGGCCGGCTGGTGGACCGCCACCGCCGTCGGATTTCTCAACGCTCAGCAGTGAAGGTGAGTTGCCATGGCCACTACAACTGGTGCAGGAAGAGCAGGCCGAAGGTGGCGGCGAGCGCGGCGCATCCGGTGACGGTGATGGTGCGAAGTCGTGCGGGCAGGTCGGCGTCCCAGCCTTCGACCGCCCCGGAGGCGCGGCGGATGAGCGGGGTGGCGGCGCGCCCCACGCCGAAGCCGACACCGGCGAGTGCGGCGAGCTGCAGGCGCTGACCGGCGAGCAGGACCGCGACCGCGAGCACGTACGGGGCGGTGGCCGACAGGTACGTCCGTACGCCGGTGCCGAGTTCGAATCCGAATCGCAGCGCTCCGCGCCGCGGGCTGGGCCGCAGCACGTCCTGCGGCACCTGACGGGCATTCTGCGGCAGGGGGATGCGCACCACCTTGGCGTCCCGGAGCACTCCGAGCAGCGCCACCGCCACGGCGGCCGCGTACCGCCAGGACACCGGCAGCGGCGCCGACAGCCCGGAGAGCGTCCCGAGTACCACGCCGCTGAGCAGGCCACCGGCGAGCAGCCCCAGGACGAACAGGGTGAGGAGCCTTCCCTGCGGATGCCGATCTCGCCGCCCGGGCGAGGCTAGCGCGTACGCGCTGTTGCGGGTTCAAACCGAGCCGGAGAGCGTGTAGCCGGCCAGCCCGCCGACCACCGCCCAGGTGAGCACGTGCCCGGCGGTGGCGGCGAGCAACGCGCCGGCGGTGAGCAGCAGGACGGGTACGAGTGGGTCGGTGGCCCAGCGGCGCAGCCGCCGAACGGGTCGTACGGGTGGCGACTGACCCGTCATACGGCGCCGCCGGTGAGCGTACGCCAGGTGCTCTGCCCGACGACGCCGTTGACGGCGAGCCCGTTCTGCCGCTGGAAGTCCCGTACCGCGGAGTCCGTCCCCGAACCGAAGACCCCGTCGACAGTCAACCCGTACGCGTGCTTGTTGAGTTGCCGCTGCACGCCACGCACGACGTGTCCGGCGTACGGACGGTGCACGGTGGCCCCGACGATGGGCAGCCGCGGCCGGGGGTCGACCTCCCGGCTCAGCGTGATTCCGCCGGTCGACACGGTGGCCACGAGGACGGGCCAGGTCTGGGCGTCGACGACGCCGGTCGCCGGGATTCCCCGGGCCGACTGGAACTGCTTCACCCTGGTCTCGGTGCCGCTGCCGAAGACGCCGTCCACAGTGGCGGCATAGTGCCACGCGGTCAGCAGGTGCTGCACCGTGTAGACGTTCGGGCCGGACTGGCCACGCCTGGTGCTGGGCCAGCCGACCGAGGTGAGGCAGCCGCAGTGGGTGTTCCAGCGGCAGATCGACCGCACCCAGCCCGAGCTGGTCTGCCGGTACCCGTCGTGGCAGCGGCGCTCCACCGAGCAGGCGCACGCGCCGCACGCGCCCTGGTAGCGCCAGAGCCAGCCGTCGTACGTGCCGGCGTAGCACTGGTTCGGCCGCAGGATCCAGGTCGTGCCGTCGTTCTTGTGGAAGCCGGTGTTCGTCCCGCTGGTGTTGCAGGCGGCGGCGAAGATCGGGCTCGGACCGCAGCCGGGGGAACAGTTCTGGTCGCTGGCGTAACTGGGGCAGCTGCCGTAGATGTCGTATCCGTCGGCGTAGGCGCGGCGGGCCGCCGGGAAGATGCTCAGCGCGGCCATGCCCAGCGCGGTGCCGGCCTGCAGCACTGTGCGGCGGGACAGCGCCCAGGACATGGTCAGGCCACTTCTGGCCCGGCTCGCCGCCGGCCGCCGCCGGGACGCGGTGCCGGTACCCGGGTCCGTTCCCCGCAGCGCGGGCACCGCGTCGAGGGTGATCATCGCGTGCCTCCCCGTCGAATCGAGTGGACGGTGTCGTCGCCGGACAGGTTGTCGACCTCGTCGAGCAGGTGGCGCAGCGCCACCGCGGAGCCGACCGGCTCGGACCGTCGGATCCGGCCGGTCGCGTCGATCACGACCGCGAACGGGGTGGCGATCGCGTCGTACCGGTCGAACAGGTCCGCCTGCTCGCCGAGAACGGTCATCGGCAGGTCCGCCGCCCGTGACGGGACGGTGTCGCGGTAGAGGACCCGAAGCACGACGTCGGTCCGGCGGATCTGTTCGGCGGCCGCGTCGAGCAGGTGGTCGCAGGTCGCGCAGCCGGGATCCAGAAAGAGCAGGACCAGGGTGGCCGGGGACGGCGGTGCCAGGTCGCGGAACCGGGGCGCCGGCGAGCCCGGCCGCAGGCCGACGGACCCGGGCCGGCCGACGGTGCCGGTGGACAGGGCGTGCACCTGACGTACCAGGCCGGACACCACGAGGGCCAGCAGCAGGATCGCGATCCAGCTCAGGATCAGCGCGCTCGTCTGGAAACTCATCCGGGTACGCCTCCTCGGGTCGCCCGGGCCGCCGGCCGGTCCGGGGTCGGGTCGTGCATGGCGGCGGGCAGGTGCGCCAGGAGCGCGGTGAACGTCGCCGCGGCGAGCAGGACGATGGTGAGTGAGGCGCCGGCTCGCCCCACCGGCACGACCGCGCCGGACAGAAGTGATCCGAGCAGAGCCAGGCCGGCGAGCGTGGCCGCGCGCGCCACCACCCAGCCGGTCATCGGCACTTCGACCCGCGAGCACCCGCAGGGGACGGCCCGCCCGGTCGACCGGACGTACCGGCCGTAACCCACGTACGTGGCGAGCAGCGCGACGCTGCCGGCCAGGACCACGCCCAGCAGCCGGCCACCGTCGTCGCGGAGCAGGGCGACGACTCCGGCCACGCCGAGCAGGCCCTCGGCCGCGATGACCACCGCCGCGACGGTGGACGGCGCGGGAACCACCCGGTGGGCGGCCAGCGCCGTCGACAGCGCCGCCGGCTTCGAGAGGTGCTCACCGCAGGCGAGGAGCAGGGTGAGCAGCACGGTGTACGCCGCGACGCTGGCCACCAGAGCGGACACGACGACCTACTCGGCCGACTGGACGCGTAGCCCGTCCACCAGGTCCGGTACCCGGTCGAGCACCGTGTCGGCCAGTGGCAGCACGGTCACCCAGGTGTCCGCGGCGGCGAGTACGAAGTAGGGCCTGCCGTCCGAGAGCGTGTCCCGGAAGAGTTCTCCCGCCCGGGTCCGCAACCCTCGCCACGACGGCAACTGTCGCGTGCGCTCCGCGGTGAGCGGCGTCATGTCCAGCAGGCCGAGCCCGGGCACCTGCTTGATCACGATTGCCGGCGCCGCGAACCGGCTGCCGACCCTGGTGTCGGGGCGCACGGTGACGCCGTCGTCGTGCTCCGTGATCCGCAGTGTCCGCAGCATCGCGAGCAGCTGCGCGGTCGAGGCGCCGTACAACTGGGTGAGGAAGCAGTACCGGCGCCCTCGCCACGCCGCCACCAGCCGGTCCTCGGTCAGCCGGATCTGCGCGTCGTACGACCGTGCGCGTGCCGTCAGCAGGGTGCCGCCCTGATAGGTCAGCTTCTCGTCGAAGTCGTCGACGCCGAGCGCCTGTGCCACTTCGTCGGCCAGGCCGACCGAGCCGCCCGTGAACTCGTGCCGCCGGCCGGCGATGGTCAGCTCGACCACCGAGGTGAACGGCGCGCTGAAGTCGAGTGGGCCGCTGAGCCGGAACCGCCGGCCGTCCATGGCGCGGTGTGCGACAGATGCCTCCGCGGCTGCCATCCCCACCACCTCCCCCCGTGGGTGCGGCATGTGGTGGCCTCACATCATCCGCGCTACAACTATCTCTGACAAGCCCAATGTGCCTGCTGGCGTCGCCGCACCCTCCGGGGATCACTCATGCCGGCGGTTCTGCTCGCTCTCCCGGCTGTCGTCATTCCGTCATCAATTTCCACCCGGATTCCGCTTAGGCCGGAGCGGGAAAAGCCGATGAGCGTACGGATATTTCCAGCAGAGGACCGACACGTCCGCTTCGAGCGACAACTGTCCAGATCGTGCCGTGCCGCATGCCGCGCCGTAGCGACGGCTGTCCTGTCGCGACCGGCGGTGTGGGCGGCGTCGGGCTCGGTGCGCCGCCGCCGTTCCGGCGGATCGGCCGGGGCGCGCACATCTCGGGGAACCGAGCCCTGCTCCGTCGCTGAGTGGTGTGTGACCAGGCCGAAAGGCCGAGCCCGAGGCGGTCACCGGCCGCGGCGGCGCCTCGTCGTCGACGCCGCGCGCACGACGGTTCGGCCGGCGGAGTCCCGACCCGGCGGACGCGCCTGATCCTGCCTGTCCGATCGAGTGTCGGCAATCCGGCCGGCCGCTCTTTCTGATCTAGCCATTTGCATCTAGCAATGGGTTTCCGGCCTGTCGTAGTGTTCCGACAGCACCCCGAAAGACGCACCTGATGGGCGGATTCCGCCCTATTCGACGCTGGGCGGTGGGCGGTAGTGACCATGGATCGTCCGACGGAAGATTCTACGGCGACAGACCCGGGTTGGGTCGACGAAATATTGTTAACAGGCCGTTCGACTGACGTCTGTCTTCGTCTGCCGGAGCCGGTCGACCGGGGCACCCTGCGTCGCCTGGTGGGTGAGGCGCAGGCCCGTCTCGCCGCGGCCGGACTGCGCCCCGGCGGCGCCGCCGCGCTGCGGCTGCCGCCGTCGCTGGCGTACGTGGTGAACCTGCTGGCGACCTGGCGCACCGGCGCCCAGGCGGTGCTGCTCGACCACCGGCTCACCGACCACGAGGTGGACCGGGCGCTGGAGCGGCTCACCCCGCAGGTGGTCGTCGCGCCGGTGCGCACCGGCGGCGGCGCGCTGCGGATCTTCGTCGACGTCACCGAGGGCGTCACGGCCCACTCGGACGCCCCGGCCACCAGCGGCCACGCGGTGATCCAGCTCAGCTCCGGCTCCACCGGACCGTCCAAGGTGATCGGCCGCACCGCGGCGGACCTGGTCGCCGAGGTGCGCCGCTACACCCGGATCGACGGGGTGGCGCTGCCCGGCGAGCGGATCATCCTGCTGCCGTCCATGGTGCACGTGCTCGGCCTGGTCGGCGGCCTGCTCTACGGCCTGCACGCCGGCGTGGAGCTGGTCCCGCCGGAGCGGCTCGGCGGCGACGCGATCCTGGCCGCCGTCGCCGCCCAGGACACCCCGGCCACCGTGCTCGGCGTGCCCTTCCACATCGGACTGCTTGCCTCCACCCGACCGGACGGCCCGCTGCCGCAGTTCAAGCGGATGACCACCGGCGGGGAACTGGTCCCGGCCGCCACCGCGCAGGCGTTCGCCGACCGCTTCGGCGTCCCGCTGGGCAACATGTACGGGATGACCGAGGTCGGGGTGATCGGCACCGACCTGTACGGACGGCACCGCCCCGCGATCGCGCCCGCCCCCGGCATCGAGGTCCGGGAGTCCGGCGGCGAGCTCTGGGTGAGCTGCCCGGCGTCGCCGTACGTGGGCCTCAGCGACCCCACCCGCTGGGCCGACGGCTGGCTGCACACCCGCGACGCCGGCACCGTCGACCCGGCGACCGGCCTGGTCACCGTCAAGGGCCGGCTCGACTCGCAGGTCTCCGTCGGCGGGATGAAGGTGGACCTCACCGAGGTCGAGGCCACCCTCACCGGGCTGCCCGGGGTGGCCGCCGCCGTGGTCGTGTACGACGACGGCATCACCGCATACGTGCAACCCGACGGCCCGCTGTCGGAGGAGGTGCTGGACAAGCTGCTCGCCGAGCGGCTCGCCGGCTACAAGCGCCCCCGCACCCTGCACCTGGTCGACCAGTTGCCCCGGACCACCACCGGCAAGCTGGTCCGCTCGGTCACCGCGCTGCGGGCGGCGGCCCCGTGACCGGGCCGCTCGGCGAACACCCGGGCACCGGCCCGCTACGCCAACCGCACCGACACCTCGACCTCGCCGTGGGCGGCCGGATCCGGGCCGGCGCCCGGACACCCGTCGACCGCAACCGCCAGCACCAGCCCGGCGCCGCACCCCGGATGACCGACCTGGACGCCGGCCCGGTCGGGCAGCGGGCGCAGCAGCTCGCGCGGATGCTCGGGCACCGGCATCAGCCGGCGCAGGCCACCGGCGCGCAGCCCCCGGCCCAGCGCCTTGCCGACCGCCTCCTTGGCCGTCCAGAGCAGCAGGAACGCCTCGACCCGGGCGGCGTCCGGCAGGTCGCCCAGCCAGGCCGCCTCCGGCGGGGCGTACCAGCGGTGGGCCAGCGCCAGGGCGGGCAGCGGGCGGCGCCGCTCGACGTCCACCCCGACCGGACCGGCCCGCCGGGCGGCGACCACCACCACGCCCTCGGCGTGGCTGACGCTGACCGGCAGCGACACGGCACCGGCCCGCACCCAGGGCCGCCCGTCGGGCCGGCGGCCCACCCCGACCTCCCGTTCCGCCCGGCCGAGCAGCGTGCACCCCGCCCGCCGCAGCAGCCGGCGCGCCACCTCCGGCCGACCGCCGGGGGCAGCGCTGACCCACACGTGCACGGTGTCCCGACCGGACACCGGTAGCTCGCCCACGAAGAGAGGTTAAAGCCATGCGCGACGAGGTCCGCACCTTCGTCATCGAGCAGCTCGAGGACATGAACTACGACGTGGAGGGGATCGACGACGAGACCACCCTCGGCCCGTCCGGGGTCGACCTGGAGTCCCTGGCCCTGGCCGACCTGTCCGTCCGCGTCGAGGACCGGTACGGCCTGAAGTTCGCCGACGACGAGTCGGAGAAGCTGGCCCTGATGACGGTCGGCGAGTTCACCCGCATGGTCGCCGACCGGGTCGCCGGGTCGACCAGCGACAACCGCTGATGTCCGGTCAGCCCGACCTGGGGCGAGCTGACCTGGTGAGCATGCTCGCCGAACTGACCGCGAAACCCGTCGACCAGGTGCCGCACCGGGTCGGCTCGATGGAACTCGCCTGGCTCGTGCACCTCGTCGAGCAGCGCTACGACCGGCGGCTGGACCTCACCGACGACCAGCTCGCCGGGATCCGCACCGTCGACGACGCCCTGGCGGTGTTCCGCACCTCCCTGACCAGCCCCGCAGATGGTTGAGCGGGAGCCCGTACCGATCGTCGGCAGCTACGCCGTCAGCGCCCTGGGCAGGGGCGCCGACGCCCAGCTCGCCGGAGTGCTCGCCGGCACGCCGGCGTTCCGGCCGGTACGTCGCTTCGACACCACCGGCCGCCGGGTGACCGTCGCGGCCACCCGGCCCGACGTCGGGACCCTGCCGGACGAGCTGGCCGACGCGATCGACGCGGCGTGCCGGGCCGCCGGCCTGGACGCGACGGCCCGGGCGGAGTCCGCCCTGCTGCTGGCCACCCACGGCGGGCCGCTGACCCAGCCCGTCGCCTTCGCCGCCGACCGTCCGCTCACCGGACCCGACGGCGGGGCCGCAAGCGGCGCCGAGGTCGAGGTGCCGGCGCTCGCCGGACACCTGGCCCGCCGGTGCGGCCTCGGCGGGCCGACCCGGACCTACACCAGCGCCTGCGTCTCGGCGAGCACGGCGGTCGCGGACGCGGCCACGATGATCGGCCGCGGCGACGTCGCACGGGTGGTGGTCGCCGCGGGCTATCTGGTCGAACCGGACCAGTTCGCGCTCTTCGACGCCGGCCGGGCGCTCGCCGCCGACGGGGCGGTCCGCCCGTTCAGCGCCGGCCGGCAGGGGCTGCTGCTCGGCGACGGGGTGGCCGCGGTGGTGCTGGAGTCCGCCGGGGCGGCCCGTCGCCGGGGCGTCCCGCCGGTCGCCACCCTGCGCGGGTGGGGCCGGACCGGCGACGCGTACCACCCGTGCCAGCCGGACCCGCAGGGGCGGGGACTGGCCCGGGCGGTACGGGCGGCCCTGCGCCGGGCCGGGCTGGACGCGGCGGCGGTCGGCTACGTCAACGCCAACGCCACCGGCACCGGGTTCAGCGACGCCTCCGAGGCGGCCGCGTTGCGGCTGGCGCTCGGCGAGCACGCCGGCCGGGTGCCGGTCAGCTCCACCAAGTCGGTGCACGGACACGCGCTGGAGGCCTCCGGCCTGCTCGAACTGGTCGTCACCGTGCAGGCGCTGCGGCACGGGAAGCTGCCGGTCAACGCCGGCTGGCTCGGCCCCGACGAGGCGTGCCCGCTGGACGTGGTCACCGACGCGCCCCGGCCGGTCGGCACCCCGTACGCGCTCAGCCTCAACGCCGCCTTCGGCGGGGCCGACACCGCGCTGCTGGTGGCCGCGCCGTGAGCGCGGTGCTGGCCGAGGCGCGCTGGCCGGAGCCCGGCGACGGGCCGCCGCCGGCGCTGCCCGGGTTCGTGCACTCGCCGTTCGCGCCGCTGGTGGCGGCGGTGGCCGACCGCTGCCTGACCCGCCGGTACGGGACGCGCCCGGCGCCGGCGGGCACCACCCGCGCGGTGGTGCTGGTCAGCGCCGCCGGTGACCGGCCGAGCGCCGCGCACGTCCGCGCCACGGTCGCCGCCGGTGGCCGGGTCGGGCCGCTGTTCTTCTTCCAGTCGGTGCCGAACAGCGTGGCCGGGCACGTCGCGGCGCGCTGGGGACTGGACGGCCCGGTGGTGTGCCTGAGCCCCACCGGTGACCCGCGCCCGGACGGCCTGGCCCAGGCGGACCTGCTGCTGTACGACGGCGACGCCGACGAGGCGTTGCTGGTCCTGATGGAGGAGGCACCCGACGGCACGCCCACCGGGGCGGTCGCGGTGCTGCTGGGGGGAGGAACGAGGCAATGAGGACGAAGGGACTGCGCGGGGCGCTCGCCGCCGACACCGCGCTGGGTGCCGGCAACGTGCTCGCCCGGGTGCTGGCGTACGGGGCCGACCCGACGGGACCGGGGTTGACCTTCGACACCCCGGTCGACGGGCACCCCGCCGAGCGGCCGCTGACCCTGGGTCAGCTCGACGAGCGGGTCGCCGCCCGGGCGGCCTGGCTGCACCGGCGCGGCGTGCGGCCGCGCGACCCGATCGCGGTGTGGGCCACCGGCGCCGCCGACATGGTGCTCAGCTTCCTGGCGCTGACCCGGCTCGGCGCGATCCCCGCGCTGATGAACGGCAAGCTCCGCCCGGAGGTCGCCGCCGAGTACATCCGCCGGCTGCGCGCCGCCGGGGTGCTCGCCGACGCCGCGCACACCGAGGCCCTCGCGGGACACGACCTGGGCGCGCCGCTGCTCGGGCAGCCCGCCGAGGCGGGCGCGGGTGACCCGGCCGACGCGCCGCCGCACTACCGCCACCACGACTCCGACCCGATCGTCATCACCCACACCTCCGGCACCACCGGGGTACCGAAGGCGGTGCTGCACTCGCACGCCAGCCTCTTCGCCGCCACCCGGCACCTGCTGTCCATGCCGCAGGCGCAGGGCACCAACCGGATCCTCAACGCGCTGCCCGCCCCGCACACCGCCACCGTGCTGATGGTCAATCAGGCCCTGGGCAACCGGGCGGAGATGCTGCTCCTGTCCGAGCAGGGCGGCGAGCGGGTACTCGACGCGATCCAGCGCTGGCGCCCGGACGGGGTGTTCGGCTTCTCCGTCACCTGGGCGGAGCTGGCCCGCTTCGACCTGTCCGGGTACGACCTGGACTCGGTGCGGCTGTGGTTCAACACCGGCGACTGCTCGCACGAGCCGCACGTGCGGCGCCTCGTCGCGGTCGGCTCCCGGGACACCGTCACCCGCGACGGCGTGGTGCGGGTGCCCGGCTCGGTCTTCATCGACGGGCTCGGCTCCAGCGAGATGGGCCACTCGATGTTCCACATCACCCACACCGCCGACACCGACCGGTACGGCCGCTGCGTCGGCCGCCCCTACCGGTTCACCAACGTGGCGGTGCTCGACCTCGACGGCAACGAACTGCCCCCCGGCGAGGTGGGCTGGCTGGGCATCGAGTCGCCGTCGCTGTTCCGCGGCTACTGGAACGACTCGGTGACCACCTACCGGTCCCGGCTGCGCGGCTGGTACCTGACCGGCGACCTGGTGTACGCCGACGCCGAGGGCCGCTACTACCACCTGGACCGGGCCGTCGACTCCGTCGAGCTGGCCGACGGGCGGCGCTTCTTCACCGCGCTGTCGGAGGAGCGCATCCTCGCCGCCTGCCCCGAGGTCACCGACTGCACCGTGGTGATCGTCAAGCAGGACGACGGCACCGTCGTCACCGACGTGCTGCTGGAACTGGCCGCCGGCGCCGACCCGGACGCCGACCGCACCGAGGCGGTCCGGGCGGCGCTCGGCCCGGACGTCGGCGCGACCCTGCGCCGGGTGGTGCCGGTCGCCTCCGCCGACATCCCGGTGACCGTCACCGGCAAGGTACGCAAGGTGGCGCTGCGCGAGCGCTACCTGACCGAGTCGCCGTCATGACCGCCGTCATCACCGGGATGGGGCTGTTCAGCCCCGTCGGGCGGGGCGTGGCGGCCACCTTCGACGCGCTGACCAGCGGGAAGTCCGGGCTGGCCCGGCCGCCCGAGGGGCACCCGGCCCGGGAGTCGCTGGAGGTCGCCGGGCTGCTGCCGCCGATCGACCCGCGTACGGTCGCCGCCGGCCCGGAGACCAAGGTGCTCGACCGGATCGTGGTGCTGGCGCTGCTCACCGCCGCCGACGCGCTCGCCGACGCCGGCATCGAGGTGGGCCGGGACGTCGACCCGGCGCGGATCGGCGTGATCGTCGGCGGGGTGGGCGGGATGTCCACCCTGGAGACCCAGGTGGTGGCGCGTGCCGCCCGGGGGCGGGCGGCGGTCAGCCCGTACCTGCTGACCGGGATCCTGCCGAACATGCCGTCGGCGCGGATCGCCATCGCGCACGGCATCCGCGGCTACAGCTCGGCGGTCGGTACGGCGTGCGCCTCCGGCGCCCAGTCGGTCGCCGACGCGGTCCGGCTGATCCGGTGCGGGGAGGCCGACGTGGTGCTCTGCGGGGCCAGCGAGGCGCCGCTCTTCCCGACCTTCGCCGACACCTTCGGCAACGCCCGGGCGCTGGCCCGCGGCTGGGACGACCCGACCCGGGCCAGCCGGCCGTTCGACAGCCGGCGCAACGGGTTCGTCCTCGCCGAGGGGGCGGCGCTGCTGGTGCTGGAACGCGCCGAGCACGCCGCGGCGCGCGGCGCCACCGCCTACGCCGAGGTGGCCGGGTACGGCGCGACGACCGACGCGTACCACCCGACCGCGCCCCGACCGGACGGCGCGGGCGCGGCCGAGTGCATGCGGCGAGCGCTGGCCGGCGGGGGAGTGTCGGCGGGGGACGTCGGCTACGTCAACGCGCACGGCACCGGCACCAAGCTCGGCGACATCGCCGAGACCACCGCGCTGGCGACGGTCTTCGGCGCCGGCGGGGTGCCGGTCAGCTCCACCAAGGCGCTCACCGGACACCTGCTCGGCGCGTCCGGGGTGGTCGAGGCCGCCGCCTGCGCGCTGGCCCTCGGGGCGGGGCTGCTGCCGCCGACGTACCACCTCGACGACCCCGACCCGGACTGCCCGGCGGACCACATCCGGGTGGAGCCCCGGGCGACGGGGACGGAGTTCGCGCTGACGAACTCGTTCGGCTTCGGCGGCCAGAACGTCAGCCTGCTGCTGCGGCGCACCGCCGGGGCGCGGGCCGCCGGGCCGCACAGGTGACAACCCGGGCCGTACGCGCCCGGACCGCACTCACGGGGGGACATGGGGAAGGGCTGGAGATGGACATCCGTGGAATAGACCACATCGAACTGTACGTGGGGGACGCGCGGCAGGCCGCCTTCTACTTCGGCACCGCGATCGGCTTCCACCTGCGGGGCCAGGGGGGACCGGAGACCGGGCTGGCCGGGCAGCGCTCGCTGCTGCTCGGCCAGGGCGACATCCGGATGCTGCTCACCTCCGGGCTGACCGCCGGGCATCCCGCCGCGACGTACGTGCAGCGGCACGGCGACGGGATCGCGGTGGTGGCGCTGGAGGTCGGCGACGCCGCCGGGGCGTACGCGGAGCTGGTGGCCCGGGGTGCGACCGGGGTGAGCGCGCCGCGGACGTGGACCGGCGCGGACGCCGAGGTGGTGACCGCCGAGGTCGGCGGCTTCGGTGACGTGCTGCACCGGCTGGTGGAGCGGCGCGGCGACCGGGCGGAGTTCCTGCCCGGGGCGGTGGAGACGACGCCGCCGGTCACCGACGACGACAAGCTGCTCGCCGAGATCGACCACCTGGCGGTCTGCGTGCCGCCGGGGCAGCTCGACGAGACCGTCGCGCACTACCAGCGGGTCTTCGGCTTCGCGCAGATCTTCGAGGAGCACATCGAGGTCGCCGGCCAGGCGATGAACTCCAAGGTGGTGCAGAGCCGGTCCGGGCGGATCACCCTGGTGCTGCTGGAACCGGACGCGGGCCACCGCCCCGGCCAGATCGACGCGTTCCTCACCGCGCACCACGGCGCCGGGGTGCAGCACCTCGGGCTGCGCACCGACGACATCGTCACCGCCGTCGGGGCGCTGACCGAGCGGGGGGTGTGCTTCGCCGGCACCCCCGCCGCCTACTACGACGACCTGGAGCGGCGGGTCGGCCCGGTCGACGCGCCGCTGGACCGGCTGCGCGACCTGAGCATCCTGGTCGACTCCGACCACGGCGGGCAGCTGTTGCAGATCTTCACCGAGTCGATGCACGTGCGCCGCACCCTCTTCCTCGAACTGATCGAGCGGCGCGGGGCGCGCACCTTCGGCAGCGGCAACATCAAGGCGCTCTACGAGGCCAAGGAACGGGAGCTGGCCGCGGCGGGGGCAACCCCCGCCGTCGTGGCCGGCACGGCACGAGGGGTTGGGGCATGACCACCACGGAGTTCCATCCGACGCTGACCGCCGAGGAGGAGGCGCTGCTCCCGTCCGACGAGGACGTGCGCCGCTACGCCGAACACGGCTGGTACCTGTCGAAGAAGCTGCTCACCGACGAGGAGGTGGACGCGCTCACCGCCGCCGCCGACCGCTACTACGGCGGCGAGCGGGACCGCCGCCTGCCGGTACGCCCGCCGAAGCTCGCCTACTGGGAACCGGCCAAGGGCCCGGTGCAGCGGCACAACGACTACGTCCACCACGAGCACGACGGGCTGGCGGCGATCCTGCGCAAGCCGCTGATCGGGGCGGTCGCCGCCCGGCTGGCGCAGGCCGACGAGATCCGCGTCTTCCAGTCCACGCTGATCTACAAGCCGCCGATCTCCGGCGAGCCGTCCAACATCGTGCCCTGGCACTTCGACAAGCACTACTGGGCGTCCTCGTCGTCGGAGAAGATGCTCACCGCCTTCATCCCGTTCCACGACTGCGGCGAGGAGATGGGCACCATCACCATGGTCGACGGCTCGCACCGGTGGCAGGAGATCGGCGCCGACGACACCGTCGTACGGCACTTCGCCGACCGGGACCGCGACCAGCTCGAGGAGATGCTGGCCGAGAACGCCGCGTACAACGGCGCGGAGATCCGCAAGATCCCGATGATCATCCCCAAGGGACACATGAGCTTCCACCACTGCCGCACCTACCACGGCAGCGGCGCCAACGTCAGCGGCCGCCCGCGCCAGGCGATCTCGCTGCACCTGCAGGACGGCGACAACGCCTGGCGGGAGTATCCGCTCTCCGACGGCACGCTCGCCGCGTACAACCACGACGTGCTGGTCCGCCGCACCCACGAGGGGCGGCCCGACTACGCGGACCCCGAATACTGCCCGGTCATCTGGCGCGACCGCGCCCAGCAGGGAGGCTGACATGTCACGGTACGACTGGGGGAAGACGCACCCGGGCATCGAGCGGCTGGAGCAGGCGGTGACCGACCGCCGCGACGCCGTGGTCAAGCACCCGCTCTACGCCAACCTGGACACCCACGAGGCGCTGGTCACCTTCATGGAGCACCACGTCTTCGCGGTCTGGGACTTCATGTCCCTGCTGACGTCGTTGCAGCGGCGGCTCACCTGCGTCACCGTGCCGTGGATCCCCACCGGCCCGACCGGCAGCCGCCGCCTGATCAACGACATCGTGATGGTCGAGGAGAGCGACGAGTTCGGCGAGGGCTACATCAGCCACTTCGAGCTCTACGTGCGGGGCATGCGCGAGGCCGGCGCGGACACCACCGCCGTGGACGCGCTGGTCGAGCTGCTGCGGGCCGGCCGCCCGGTGACCGAGGCGCTGACCGAGGCGGGCGTCCCGGCGCCGTCGGCGCGGTTCGCCGCCACCACCTGGAAGATCATCGAGTCGACCCCGGTGCACTGCCAGGCCGCCGCGTTCGCCTTCGGCCGTGAGGACCTGATCCCCGACATGTTCACCCAGGTCGTCGCCGTCAACGAGCGCAGCAACCGGCTGCACACGTTCGTCGACTACCTGGAGCGGCACATCGAGGTCGACGGGGAGCAGCACACCCCGATGGCGATGCAGATGCTCGCCGACCTCTGCGGCGACGACGACGCCAGGTGGCAGGAGTGCGCCGACACGGTCAACCTGGCGCTCACCGCCCGGGCCGCGCTGTGGGACGACATCCTCGTCGCCGTGAAGGAGGGGCGCGACCGGTGACCGACGCCGACCCGGTCCGGCTCTACCGCACGGTACGACTGATCCGCCGCTTCGAGGAGCGGGCCGTCGAGCTGGTCCACTCCGGGGCGATCGTCGGCGGCATCCACCCGTATCTCGGTCAGGAGGGGATCGCCGCCGGGGTGTGCGCCGCGCTGCGCGATGAGGACCTGGTCACCGGCACCCATCGCGGGCACGGGCACGTGCTGGCGAAGGGTGCCGACCCGGCCCGGATGATGGCCGAGCTGCTGGGCAGGGAGACCGGGCTGAACCGGGGCCGGGGCGGCTCGATGCACGCCGCCGACTTCTCCCTCGGGGTGCTCGGCGCGAACGCCATCGTCGGCGCCTCCGGGGCGATCCTCACCGGCGCGGTCTGGGCCCGCCGGCGGCGCGGCGACGACGTGGTGGGGGCGACCTTCTTCGGCGACGGAGCGGTCAACGAGGGGATGCTGCTGGAGGCGTTCAACCTGGCCGCGCTCTGGCGGGTGCCGGTCCTCTTCGTCTGCGAGAACAACGGCTACGCCACCACCATGCCGGTCGCCGGCGCGGTGGCCGGCACCATCGTCGGCCGGGCCGAGGCGTTCGGCATGCCGGCCGCCGTCGTCGACGGCCAGGACCCGGAGACGGTACGCGACGCCGCGGCCGCCGCCGTCGCGCGGATGCGCGCCGGCGGCGGCCCGGAGCTGGTCGAGGCCCGCACCTACCGCTTCGACGCCCACCACACCTTCGAACACGCGGTACGCCTCGACTACCGCCCGCCGGAGGAGGTCGCCGAGGGCCGCTCCCGGGATCCAGTGCACATCCAGGGCGCTCGGCTCGTCCCGGCGGCCCGGGCGGCCGTCGACGCGGAGGTCGAGTCGACGCTCGACGCGGCCGTCGCGTTCGCCCTGGCCAGCCCCGAGCCCGACCCGGCCGGCGCGCTGGACCACCTGTACGCCAGCGGGCTGACCGCCCGGACGGGAGGTGGCTGATGCCACGGCTGTCCTACCGCAAGGCGCTGACCAGGGCGCTCGCCGACGAACTGGCCCGCGACGAGGCGGTGTTCCTGCTCGGCGAGGACATCCGGGTGGCCGCGTCGAACGTCACCGCCGGACTGCTCAAGCGGTTCGGGCCGGAGCGGGTCCTGGACACGCCCCTGTCCGAGCAGGCGTTCACCAGCTTCGCCACCGGCGCGGCGCTGGCCGGGATGCGCCCGGTGGTGGAGTTCCAGATCCCGTCGCTGCTCTTCCTGGTCTTCGAGCAGATCGTCAACCACGCGCACAAGTTCCCGCTGATGACCGGCGGGCAGTGCGCCGCCCCGGTCACCTACCTGGTGCCCGGCTCCGGCTCCCGGACGGGCTGGGCGGGGCAGCACTCGGATCACCCGTACTCACTCTTCGCCCACGTCGGGATCGTCACCGCGGTGCCGGCCACCCCGACCGACGCGTACGGGCTGCTGGTCTCGGCGATCCGGCACGACGACCCGGTGGTGGTCTTCGCCCCGGCCGGCGCGCTGGACGTCCGCGAGGACGTCGACTTCGCCGCCCTCGCCCCGGTGCCGTTGGGCCGGGGCGTGGTGCGCCGGGCCGGCGACGACGTGACCGTGGTCGCCGTCGGGCATTTGGTGCACGACGCGCTCGCGGTCGCCGGGGAGCTGGCCGACCAGGTGTCGGTCGAGGTCTTCGACCCGCGCACGCTCTACCCGTTCGACCTCGACGGGCTGGTCGACTCGGTGGCCCGGACCGGGCGGCTGGTGGTGCTCGACGACTCCAACCGGTCCTGCGGCATCGCCGGCGAGATCATCGCCAGTGTCGTGGAACGGGTCCCGCTGGCCGCCCCGCCCCGGCGGGTCACCCGCCCGGACGGCGCGGTGCTGCCCTTCGCGCCCGCGCTGGACCGGGCCGTGCAGCCCGGCCGGGCGGCCCTCACCGCCGCCATCCACCACGTGACCAAGGACGGATCATGATCGATGTGAACTACCCGTGGCCGGCGGCCGGGCGGGCGTGGACCGACCTGCCGGAGGCCGCCCGTCGGGCGATGGTCGCCGCCGGGGCGCAGGAGTGGGAGCGGATCTTCCACGGCCGGGCGACGTACAACAAGCAGTGGCGGCTGGCCCGGCCGACGGTGCTGACGGCCGACTCCTTCCGCGAGCTGAACGCGGTCTGCGACCGGATCGCCCAGCTCGTTCTGGACGCCTGCCGGCGGCGCGCCCGCACGGCGGGGGAACTGCGGCGGCTGCTCGGCGTGCCGGCGGGGGAGACCCGGCTGCTCGACGAGGACGAGCCGCTGACCGAGGCGTTGCTGGCCGCGTACCGGCCGGACGTGCTGCTCTCCGGCGGGGAGCCGCGGATCGTCGAGTACAACATCGACAGCAGCCTCGGCGGCGGCTTCGACGCGGACACGGTGATCCAGCGGTTCGCCCAGCTCTACCGGGAGCGCGGCCTCCTCGACGGCGTGCCGGCGCGGCCGGCACCGTCCCTGCTGGACCAGCGGTTCGTGGCGATCCGCGACGAACTGGGCCTGGCCGAGGGGGCCCGGGTGGCGCTGCTGATGGACTTCGACGCCGAGTACCCGGGGCTGGACGACCCGGAGACGTTCATCCGGATCCTCTCGCCCCTGGTGGACCAGGCCCGGCGCTTCGGCATCGACCTGGTCATCGCCCCGGTCGCCACCGCCACCCTGGACGCCGACCGGCGGCTGGTGGTGGGCGGGGCGCCGGTGGACGCGCTGTTCCGGCTCTTCGTGCCCAACCGGGTCACGCCGAGCCCCGGCCTGGAGGCGGTGGCGGGGGCGCTCGCCGCCGGCACCCTGCCGATGTTCGTCAGTGCCGCCGCCTGGCTGCTCGGCAACAAGGTCAACTTTGCCTGGCTCTACGAGGACCTGGACCAGCTTCCCGCCGACGACCAGGCCCTGATCCGCCGGTACGTGCCGCACACGGTGGTGCTGACCGAGGCCGAGCTGGACCGGGCGCTGGCCGAGCAGGCGGAGCTGGTGGCCAAGCCGGCCGACGGCTCCGCGGGCCACGACGTGCTGATCGGCCCGGAGCTGAGCGCGGCGGCCTGGGCCGACGGGGTGCGCGCGGCCGTGGCGCGGGGCGGCAACATCCTCCAGCGGTACATGCCCGCCGACCGGGTGGCGATGGACTTCGTGCAGATCGAGACCGGGGAGGTGGTCACCGCCGAGGTGCCGTACAGCATCGCCCCGTACCTGTTCGGCCGCACCGGCTCCGGTGCGTTGGCCCGGGTCGGCTACCCCGGCTGTGAGGGCGTGCTCAACCTCGCCCGGGGCGTCCTGCTGACCGGCATCCTGCTCACCGACTGACCCGGCCGAGGATCGTCTGTCGTTGCCCGTCGCGGCCGGCGTCGGGAGACGACAGACGATCCCGGGTCACGGCCGGGGCGCGCGTCGGGCGGCGAGGTGGGCGCCGAGCCGGCGTACCGTCTCCGCCGCCGCGATGGCGTCGCTGCGGGCGCTGCCGTGCCGGCCGTCGCTGCTGTACAGCGACGCGTCCGCGCCGGCCGGGTGGTCGGTGAGGTGCACGTGCACCGTGCCCAGTTGCTCGGCCAGCCGCCCCGTGTGCGCGGAGAGCAGGCGCATCCGCTGGCCGAGTCCGGACCGCAGGGGAGCCGGGACGGCCGGGCTGTGCGAGACGTCGAACATGCCGACGGTGACCACGTCCGCCCCGGCCTCCCGCAGCGCACCGATCATCGCGGCCAGCTCGGCGTCGACCGCGTCCGGGTCGAAGGCCCTGCGGAACGCGTCGTTGCCGCCGCAGACCACCAGCGCCAGGTCGGGGTCGAAGGCCAGCGCCGCGTCCAGCTGCGCCGCGCGCACCTCGTGCGCCCGCAACCCCCGCCGGCCCAGGTTGAGGTACGCCAGCCCGGGGCGGGCCGCGCGCAGCTCGGCGGCGATCCGGTCCGCCCACTGCACCGGCGGATACCCGTCGACCGGCTCGCACATCCCCTCGGCGACGCTGTCGCCCAGCACCACGAACCGGCGCCACGGATGCCCGGCGAGCAGCGCGGCGCTCTCGCCCTCGCGCAGGCAGTACGGATCGGTCGCTTCGGTCAGCGTCGATGGCATGGCCGGCAGGCTAGCCGACCCGGGGGCGGGCGTCGACACCGCGTCGGGAGCACGACCGTGAGCTGACAGCGCCCCCACATCCCATCAGCGCCGATCGATGTCGGTGCGTTACGCGGCCACGTCCGGTCCGACCCGGGGTGAACAACCGCGCCGGGGGCCTGGATCCGGCCCGGCACCGCGAGAAACATATGCACTCATCGATCGGCCGATTGGGCCGTCCAGCCCTCCCCGGGAGGAACGCGTGAGACTCACTCGACGTGGTGTGATGTCCGCCGTCACCGCCGCCCTGGTCAGCGGCGCCGTCGCCGCGGCACCGGCGCACGCCGCCCCCGCACCCCTGTCCGCCGAACGGGCCGCCACCCTCACGGCCGCGCTCGGCGCCGACCGCACCGCCGGCTCCTACGTCGACGCCTCCGGGCGTACCGTCGTCGCCGTGACCGACGCGCGGGCCGCCGCCACGGTCCGGGCCGCCGGCGGCCAGGCCCGCCTGGTCACCCGCAGCACCGCCGCGCTGGAGCGCGCGCAGTCCCGGGTGGACCTCGGCGTCACCGGCACCGCGACGTACGTCGACCCGGTGACCAACCAGGTCGTGGTCGGCGTGGACAGCACGGTCAGCGCCGCCGACCGGGCCCGCATCGGGGCCGCCGTGGCCGCCTCCGGCGGCAGCGCGCGCACGACCGATCTGGCCGGGACGCTGAGCATGCGGATCTCCGGCGGCGACGCCATCTACGGCGGCGGCTACCGCTGCTCGCTCGGCTTCAACGTGCGCAGCGGCAGCACCTACTACTTCCTCACCGCCGGGCACTGCACCGACCTGTCGGCCACCTGGTACGCCAACTCCGCGCTGAGCACCAAGCTCGGCGACCGGACCGGCACCAGCTTCCCCGGCAACGACTACGGCATCGTCCGCTACACCACCACCTCGGTCGCCATCGACGGCTCGGTCGGCTCGCAGGACATCACCGCCGCCGGTGACGCCGTCGTCGGCCAGACGGTGACCCGCCGCGGCAGCACCACCGGCACCCGCACCGGCACGGTCACCGGCCTCAACGCCACCGTCCGGTACGCCGAGGGCACCGTGCGCGGCATGATCGCCACCAACGTCTGCGCCGAGGGCGGCGACAGCGGCGGCCCGCTCTACGCCGGCAGCACCGCGCTCGGCCTGACCTCCGGCGGAAGTGGCAACTGCCGCACCGGCGGCCAGACCTTCTTCCAGCCGGTCAAGGAGGCCCTGAGCAAGTACGGCGTCGCCGTCTTCTGATTCCTGCCGAGGTGGCTCCCCGGTGCAGTCACCGGGGAGCCACCTCACGTGGCGGATCGGCGTCGCCTGCGGCGTCGGCTGCGGGCCCGGTTGCCCAGCTGCGGCGGGCCGGCCGGGCCGCGCCGCTGCCGTTCCAAACGTCGGCGGGCCCGCTTCGACAGGTTTTCCTCCGGGTCGCCGGGACGGAACACCCCCCAGACGACCCACCCGGCCATACCCAGGAACGCGAGGCCGCCGCCGCCGGCGGTGAGCGGCACCAGGCTCGGGATCCAGGCATCCTCGGAGTCCCGGTCGACGACTCGCGCCGGGACCGGGCCGACCGGGCGTTCCTCCAGGTACGGCTCAATCGTCACCTCGGCTATGCGGAACTCTCCGCCGTCGGCGACGAACTCCCCGGTGCAGGTCCACCCCTCGTTCTTTCCTTCGAACGGGACACACCGGGTGACCCTCACCTGGCCGGGCGACCCGGCGTACTCGGCGAGAGTGGCGCCCACCCCCTGCACGAGCAGCAGCAGGCCGAGCACCCCGGGCAACCCGGCGAACACGCCGACGATGAGGAGCAGCTGCCAGTCGAGGCCACCGAGCCGCCATCGTGCCGGTGGTTCCGCCAGGTCACGTCCCATGCCCGGGGATGGTACGAGTGCCGGTCCACGGTCGGTGTTCTCGTGACGTACCGGCGGGGTGGCCGGGCCCGGCGCTACCCTCGCCGTGGGGGTGAGGCCGGGTGGTGCAGGTGGCGGTCTGCGGCCCGGCGGCGGCGACGCCGGCCGAGCTGGCCCACGCCCGCCGGGTGGGGGAGCTGCTCGCCGCGCGTGGCGCGACCGTCCTCTGCGGAGGTGGCGGCGGGGTGATGGCCGCGGTCGCCGCCGGCGCCCGGGCCCACCACGGCCTGGTCATCGCGGTACGCCCCGACGACGGCACCGCCCCCGGCCCGGTCGCCGACGCCTCGGCGACGCTGCTGACCAACCTGGGACAGGCCCGCAACGCCGTCCTGGTGTGGAGCGCCGACGCGGTGATCGCGGTGGGCGGCTCCTGGGGCACCCTCAGCGAGGTGGCGCTGGCGATGCGCCGGGGCGGGGTGCCGGTGGTGGTGCTCGGCGGCTGGCGGGTGGTGGACGCCACCGGGGTGCCGGTGTCCGGCCCGCGCCACGTCGACACGCCGGAGGAGGCGGTCGCTGTGGCGCTGCCGGACCGGCCGGGCGACGGCGAGTCCGCTCCGGCGCGTCGGGCGTAGCGTCCTCCCATGATCAGTGTTGTCGGTCGGCGAATTCCCCGGCGGCCGTGTCGGTGAGGCGGTGGGCCCGTGGCGCGTGGCCGGTCGCGCTCTGGACGGTCGTCCTGGTCGGGCTCTGCGCGGTCGGACTCGGCCCGTCGTTTTCGAGGACGAGCTGCGCCGAGCGGGCGGCGGCGGTCGCCGCGCCGCTGCACACCGACGTGGCGCCGGTCGCCCGGGAGTTGGCACCGCCCGGCACGATCCTGAAGGTGCACTGGGTGCAGCGGGTCGACGCTGGACTCTGCGACCTCAGCCCCGGTGCCCTGCGGCTGGCCCGCGAGGGTGTCGCCCGGGTCGCCGACGTGGCCGAATTGACGCGGCTGACGGCACCGGACGCCGGGGACCCCGTCGACTCCGTTGCGCCCGACGCGCGACTGTCGCCGTGGCTGCCGTCCCGCCCCGACTGGTGGTCGGGGCCGGCACTGGACGCGCGCTTCGACGCGGGGGCGGACCACGCGTCGGCCTGGTACTGGCTGGATCGGGCCAGCGGTGTCGTCTACTTCCGCTCCGACGTGGACTACGAGCCCGGCGCCTGACGTCGATGGTCCTGTCGTCGTCGGCACCGCCCCGGCCGCCGATGGCCTCGACGCTGGTTTGAGCGCGGTGCGGATAGCCTCCAGCCATGCTGAGTTTCGAGATCACTCCAATAGGTACGGTCCGGAACGACCGGACGGACATCCAGCACACGGACAACTGGGGTGCCGTCCGCAGCACGATCACCATCGACGAGCGCTTCGGCGAGGCGTGCCTCCAGGGTCTGGAGGGCTTCTCCCACGTGGAGGTCCTCTTCATCTTCGACCAGTTCCCGGAGCACGGCGATTACCGCGAACCCCGCCCCTACCGCGGCCGCTCCGACCTCCCGCCCGTTGGCGTATTCGCTGGCCGCGCCCCCCGCAGACCGAACCGCATCGGGGTAACGTGCTGCGCCATCGAATCCGTCCATGGCCGCGAATTGACGGTGCTGGGCCTCGATGCGGTCTCGGGCACCCCGGTCATCGACCTGAAGCCGACGATGGCGGAGTTCCTCCCGGTCGACATCAAGCAGCCGGAATGGGTCAGCCGCGTGATGTCGGAGTACTTCCAGCCGTAGCGTGGTTCCGGTGCCACGGTCTGCCGCACCCGCACGACCGCCTGACATCTTCCGAGGTGTCGTAATCGGCTTGTGCGGAGTGCCGAGGGTTGCTTCGCTGTTGCCCGTGACCGAACTTCAAACGCCGCGACTGTGCTTGCACGCCATCGAAACAGCAGAGGGTGAACGCATCGTCGGGCGGCGCGCCGGAGCCGGGGATGCCTGGGCGGAGGATTTTCCTTTCGACGGCGACGTCATCGGCGTCACGGCCTTTCTCACAGCCACGGCCGCCCACGGGGACCAGCGCCCCTTCGGGCACTACCGGATCACCCGGACCGCCGACGGGAAGGCCATCGGTGGAATCGGTTTCAAGGGTCAGCCGGACGACGGATGTGTCGATGTCGGTTACGGCCTCGCCCCATCAGCCCGGGGCCACGGCTACGCAGCGGAGGCACTCGTCGCCCTGCTGAACGTCGCGGCCGATCACGGATTGTCCCGAGTTGTCGCCGACACCACCGGGGACAACGTCGCCTCCCAGCGGACCCTCGAACGTGCCGGGTTCCGCCACATAGGCACCAACGGTGACCTCTACCTGTACGAGGTACTCCTCGACGCCCCTTCGCGACCGGCTCAGACGCAGTAGCCCGATCGCCCGTTGGGCCCGTAGTTCCCGCGTGATCGGTGGTCCCTCGGAACCGTCTATCGCTCATCGGCAAAGCCACGAGCGGCTGGCTACTCGCGAAGGTGCCACCTTCGCGGCCACTCAGTCGAGACAGAACTCGTTGCCCTCGATGTCCTGCATCCCGAGGCACGACTCGTTGTCGCCATCGGCAGGCAGTAGTCGCACGCGTACCGCGCCGAGCGCGACCAGTCGTGCGCATTCGGCCTCAAGTGCGGCCACGCGCTCTTCGCCCACGAGCCCGGTGCCGACCCGCACGTCAAGATGCACCCGATTCTTGACGACCTTGCCTTCGGGAACGCGCTGGAAGAACAGTCGCGGGCCCACACCTGAGGGATCAAGGCATGCGAACGCTGAACCCTGATGCTCAGGCGGCAGCGCGCGACCGAAATCCTCCCAGGTAGCAAACCCCTCCGGTGGCGGCGGTACGACGTACCCCAACACCTCGCACCAGAACCGAGCGACGCGCTCAGGCTCTGCGCAGTCGAACGTGACTTGGATCTGCTTGACCGATGCCATCGGCCCACCATAGAGGCCGGGTCTTTCGTCGTCTCCACGGGCCGACCATCCACCGTGACGGCTGATCGCTGGCCGACGCACACGATCGGCGGCAAGTGAGGATGCCGACCCATCCAGGCGGGCGCTGATCTTGCAGGCCGACACCTTGCACGCCGGCTCGGCGCATGAGGAAGACTGGCAGGCATGGCTGATCTGGACGACCCGAAGGCTGCGCTGCACCACTACCTCCGGGCGACTCGCGACGACCTGATCTGGAAGCTCGACGGGCTGAGCGAACGCGAGGCCAGACTGCCCCGCACCGCAACCGGCAACAACCTGCTGGGAGTGCTCAAGCACTGCCTCAACGTCGAAGCCGGCTACTTCGGGCTCGCCTTCGGGCGTGAGTTCCCGACGCCTGAGGAGCTGGTCCCCCTGCAGGCGTTCGAGGAGGACCCGCAGGCGGACTGGTACGCGCGGGAGGACGAGACGAAGGACGGGCTGATCGACCTGTATCGCCGTGTCGGGGTGTTCGCGGACCAGACGATCGAACAGCTACCGCTCGACGCGCCGGGGCAGGTGCCGTGGTGGCGGCCAGGTGCACAGGACGTGACGCTGCACAGGATCATCGTCCACGTGACCTGCGACCTCGCCCGTCACGCAGGTCACGCTGACATCATGCGCGAGCAGCACGACAGCGCGATCGGCTTGCGGCGGGAGAACACCAACGTCCCCCACGACTATGACTGGCCGGCGTACGTCACCAAGCTGACGAAGCTGGCTGACCGGTTCGGATAGCCGCCCGGTCCCGTTCGGGTGGCTGCACTGGGCAGGGCATGGGCGGCTGGTTGCTCCGCCAGTCGGGTGCGAGGCTGGGCGGGTGACTTCCCCGCTCGCACGTCGCGTCTACGAAACCTGCCATTTGACCGGGTCGTTCCGCCTGCGCTCCGGTCAGGTGAGCGACGAATACTTCGACAAGTACCTGTTCGAGGCGCAGCCCGGTCTGTTGCGCGAGGTGGCCGAGGCGATGGTCGCCTTGCTGCCGGAGTGCGACGTGCTGGCGGGGATGGAGATGGGCGGCATACCTATCGCTACCATGATGTCCCAGCTGACCGGGCTGCCGACCGTCTTCGTCCGTAAGCAGGCCAAGGAGTACGGCACCGGCAAGGCGGCCGAGGGCGGCCCCGTGGACGGCCGGCGCGTCGTGGTGATCGAGGACGTGGTGACCACCGGCGGGGCGTTACTGGCGTCGTGCCGGCAGTTGCGGGCCAATGGCGCCAAGGTTGACTCGGTGGTCTGCGCCATCGATCGCGAGCAGGGTGGACGGGAGAATCTGGCGGCCGAAGCGCTGCGGTTACGCGCCGCCCTCACCCGCCGCGACCTGGAGTCCTCCCTACCGGCGTGACAGCTGCACTGCCGGACCTGCAGGATCGGCGGGTGAACATGGCACGCCGTATCATCGTCGCGCTCGACTTCGACACCGTTGACGACGCCGAGGCGATCGTCGACCGACTGGGTGCCGCCGGCCAGTCATACAAGGTGGGCCTGGAGCTGCTGACCGTCGCTGGCCCGACGCTGGCAACCAGGCTGGTCGGCGAGGGCAAGGATGTCTTCCTGGACCTCAAGCTGTTCGAGATCCCGACGTCTGTCGCGGGTGCCGTTCGCGCAGCCGGCCGGCTCGGCGCGACCATGGTGACCGTGCACGCCATAGGAGGCTCCAGAATCATGGAGGCCGCGGTACGCGCAGCGGCCGACTTCCCGCAACTGCACGTCATCGCGCTGACGGTCGTCACCAGCCTCACCGACACTGACCTCGCCGCCATCGGGCTGAGCGCCACGATCGAGGAGCAGGTCATCCGTCTGGCCCGACTGGCCCAGCGCGCCGGTTGTCACGGAGTGGTCGCCTCACCGCAGGACGCGGCGTTGCTGCGCGCGGAACTCGGCCCGGACATGCTGATCGTCACTCCGGGAGTGATGTTGCAGGCCGAGATGAATATCGGGACCACACCCGAGCACGCCCGACCGGCGCATCCCGCGGCCGCGATCCGCGCGGGCGCAACGCATGTCGTCATCGGTCGGTCCCTGACCCGGGCAGCAGACCCCGCAGCCGTCCTCGCGCACCTCGAAGACGAGCTGGGTGTGCTCCGCGCACCCAGCTGACAGCGGCCAAAGTCAAGGGGCCGCTACAGCTCCCGCGACAGGCGACGGCACTCATCTCGGCAGTTTCGCGTCTTCCCTCTTCGCGGCCATGAGCGGACCCTTCACCGGCTCCTGGGCCAAGGGCGTACTGCTCGACCGGCTGCACCGATGCGGGGCCAGCGAGGAGGTGTTTCAGCCGCGGCAGCGGCGGGCCGTTCGGCTCTTCCGCCCGCTCCCGGCTGCGGCTAGTGCGGTGTCCACTAACGTTCGCCGGGTTCGCCGCCCCTTAGGGAAATGTCGTAGGGGTGGTGTTGGGTTCAGTTCGTGCCTCGTCGTCGGGATCCGTCCGCGCCGCCGGTCGTGCATCGCACCGCGCGCGTCGCGGTGCGGGTGACATCGGGGCAGCGGCGGCGGTGCTTCCGGCTGCTCCGCTCCGCTGGTGACGTGTGGGCGTGCGTGCTGGAGGTCAACGCCTGGCGGCGCCGCCGTAGGGACGCGCCGTTGGTCGGTTATCAGCAGTTGTGCCGGGAGTTGGCGGCGTCCGGGCCGGGCACGTTCGCCGAGCTTGACTCCACGGGTGCCCGGTCGGTGTTGCGCCGGTTTTCGGATGCGTGGTTCGCGGCGGCGAAGCGCCGCAACGGCGGTGACCTGTCGGCGCGGTTCCCGCGTCGCCGACGTGGGTTGGTGCCTGTGCGCTGGTATCACGGCACGTTCACCCTCGACGGCCGGAGGGTGCGCATCCCCACCGCCAAAGGCACCCCGCCGCTATGGGTCCGACTGGGGCGAGACCTGCCCTATCCGGTGGAACAGATCCGGTCGATCACCCTGCTGTGCGAGGGCGGCCGGCTGTTCCTCGACGTCACCGCCGAAGTCGCCGTCACGACCTACCCGCCCGGTGAGGAGCCGGATCCGGCCCGGGTGGCCGGGGTGGATCTGGGGATCATCCACCCCTACGCAGTAGCCGGCCCCGACGGGGAGGGGCTGTTGGTGTCCGGGCGGGCGATCCGCGCCGAACACCGCATGCACCTCGCCGACACCAAAGCCCGCCGCCGCGCCGTCGCCCGCCGGGCACCCAAGCCAGGTGAGCGGGGATCCCGGCGGTGGCGGCAGCACCGCCGCCGGGCACGCCTCGTGGAGGGTCGGCATCGGCGGCGGGTCCGCCAGGCCCAGCACGAAGCCGCCCGCACCGTCGTGTCCTGGTCGGTGCGCCAACGCGTCGGTGTGCTGCACGTCGGCGACCCCCGCGGGGTGCTCGACCTGCCTACCGGGCGGCGGCACAACCTGCGGCTGCGGCAGTGGCAGATCGGCCGGCTCATCCAGGTCCTCACCGAAAAGGCCACCCTGGCCGGCATCACCGTCCGGCTCGTCGACGAACGCGGCACCTCCTCCACCTGCCCCACCTGCCGACGGCGGGTACCGAAACCCCGAGGGCGGACCCTGTCCTGCCCACACTGCAGATTCTCCGGCCACCGCGACCTCGTCGCGGCCGCCACCATCGCCACCCGCACCCCGGGCGGCGGACCCACCACCAAGACAGCCGCCGTGCTGCCCCAGGTGGTCACGCACCGTCGAGCAGGCCGCCACCTACCCGGCGCCGGCCAGTCCCGACGTGACCCCCGCCGCCCCACGCACCACCAGCGGCGTAAGGGTCAAGTTGGCCCGCGGAGGCCCGCCCCACCACCCGGAGGGGAGTCGCTCGCCGCCACGGCGAGGATCCACAACACCCACCGCAAATCCGGTGAACGTTAGTGGACACCGCACTAGCGTCCTGTTCGTGACCACAGCCAGCTAGACGTGGGAGGTCGCCATGTCGGTCGAGCACCGGCCGAGAGCACCGCGGCTTCCGCCGCGCTGGTTTATCCGTCTCGCCTGGTCGGTGCACCGAGGCCTGTACCGGATCTTTCGTGGCCGGATCGGACTGTGGCGACCGCGCACCAACGGTTGGGGCGCGTTGCGGCTGACTACGACCGGGCGCCACACCGGCCGGCAGCGCAGCGTCATCATCGGGTACTTCGAGGATGGACCGAACCTGGTCTCGCTGGCGATGAACGGGTGGGGTGAGGGTGAGCCCGCCTGGTGGCTCAACCTGCAGACGCATCCCGACGCGACCGTCGATCTGGTCGACGGGCGGCGGCTGGTGCGCGCTCACGCCGCGACAGGCGACGAGCGGTTGCGGCTGTGGGCCCGCTGGCGCGAGATCGACACGAACCTGGACGCCTTCGCGGCGCGGCGGACATCCGAGACCGCGGTGGTGGTCCTCGAGCCCAGACCCGACGCGACGGACCCGGTACCGGGTGAGTGCACATGATCATGAAGATGCCGATTGCGGCGAGTTCGGAGGCTTGGCCTTCTGCGGGTAAATCGTCTCGTGACGGGCCAGCATGGCAACGAACTCGCTGATCTTCCGCTCGCGGGTCTGCGCCCGTTTGACGGCATTGACGCGGTGGATGAGAGCGAACCGGTTGGTTTTGGTGAGTACGTCGAACATGGCCTGGGCGGCGGGGTCGGCGGCGATGGCGGCGAGGAGGTCGGCCGGCACCTCGGCTTCTGACGGCGGGGCGTAGGCGGCCGCCCACCGCCCGTCGGCCTTCGCGGCTTCTACCGCGGCGCGGCCTGGGGGCAGCATTCGCCCCTGCGCCTCCAGCCGGGCCACGTGGGCGACGTTGCGTTGTGACCAGGAACTGCGGGGCCTGCGAGGGGTGAACCGGATCCAGGAGGTTTCCTGGTCCCGTTTCCGGGCCTGCCCGTCGATCCAGCCGAAACACAGGGCCTCGTCGACCGCCTGCTGCCAGGTCAGCGTCGTGACTGTGCCGCCCTTCTTGGTCAGGGCGAGCCAGACACCGGGCGACGTGGCGTGCTTGGCCGACAACCACGCGCGCAGCGCGTCGGCGTCCGCGACGATCAACTCATCCAGTTCAGCGCTCGCCATGACGGCAGGCTATCGCTGCGCAGTTCATCGGGTTCATGGGCCGCAACCTGCTGAGCCGCGCCTACTAGGAGCTGCTGGGCATGTCCGACCTCGTCTTGGCTGCGGTCTGACCACGCGGGGTGGCAGTGCATGGACCAGGCACCAAGTAGGGCCGTTCGTCGGCGGCCGCATTCGTCTCGGCATGAGCGCATTTCTGATCATCCGGTTGGAACGAGGAGTTCGGTGAAGCGCTGGGCAGCGCTGTCCCAGCCGCATCGCAAGGTGCAGGAACCTCGCGATCCGCCCGGGTGGGGCCGAATGCGGGTGCTGCGGCGAACAGGAGAAAATGGACGAATGAGGGAGCGGACCGGCCTGACCCAGGTGGAGTACTTCGTACTGCACGAGTCCGACGGCGACGCGCCCCTGCCCGAGATCTTTGACGCCTGGCTCGACAACGGGGCGAGGTCCCCGACGGTCGAGGAGGCCGTGCCGGCGCTCGCCGGGGCGCTGATGAGCCTGACCGCCGACGGTCTGGTGGAGGTGCGGCGGTTCACCACCTGGCCGGCACCCTGGAGCGGCGGCGCGCGGGTCGAGGGCGCGCACCTGCGTGCCGAGGTGGGCGGCATCGACCCCTGGCTGCCCGGCCCCGCCCGGACCGGTCTGCTGGTCGCCCGCGTCACCGGGGAGGGCGGGGCGTACCTCTGACTCCCCACCAGGGGGCGTCGCGGCGCGGTGGCAGACTGGCCCGGTGCACGAGGATGCCGACGGGCAGTGGTACGCGGTCCGCTGCGTGTTCCACGACGACGCAGGCGAGCCCGTCCGCTACGAGGAACGCATCACGATCTGGCGGGCGGGCAGCTTCGACGAGGCGATCGCGCTGGCCGAGGCGGAGGCCGTCGAGTACACCGACGGCATCTCCTGCACCTACTCCGGGCTCGCTCAGGCGTTCCACCTGTTCGACGAGCCGGGCCACGGCGCGGAGGTCTACTCGCTGATGCGGGACAGCGACCTGCCGCCCGGCGAGTACCTGACCCGGTTCTTCGACACCGGCGACGAGCGCCAGGGGGCGGTGGGCTGACTCAGCCCACGGCCGCCCGGAGCAGGGCGATGTCGTGCTGGTCGACGGCGCGCGGCGGGTAGCCCTTCCGGAAGCGCAGCTGCTGGGCCACCGACAGGCAGGGCACCGGCCGCCCGCTGATGGTGCCCTCGGCGAAGCCGTCCGCGGCGTAGCCGAAGCTGGCGCCGTCCAGCCCCTCCTGGACCCCGCTGCCGTCCGGCCGGAACGCCACCGGGTGCAGGTCGACCCGCCGGCCGTCCGGCGCGGTCAGCTCGGCGCGGACCGGCAGCCAGTCGACGGTCACGGCGAAGTCGAGCCGGTGCAGCAAAGCGAGGACCGCCGCCTGCTGGGCGGCGTCGACGGCGAGGTCGAGATCGCCGTGCGGTCGGGTCTGTCGACCGACCACCGCGTCGACCGCCCAGCCGCCGGCCACCCAGGCCCGTAGCCCGTGCCCGGCGAACTCCGTCAGCAACTCGGTCACCTCGTCTGCGTCCACCCGGCCACCCTGTCAGACGGTGCCGACGCGCCCTGGCAGGGTGCCCCCGCCCGCCCGTTGATCATGAAGCTGTTGCCACGACACGCCAGGCAGCGGGGCGACAACTTCATGATCGGCAGAGCGGGGGAGGGGTGGTGGCCAGGGTGGCCCGGGGGCGTTCGGGCAATGGTTCAGACGCTCTCCTGCGCGATCTCGAACCCGGTCGGCGGCGAGTGGGTGAAGCGGCCCCAGACCGGGTGCGCCGAGATCCGGGCGAACCAGTCGTCGAACGGCTCCGGCCCGCCCCGGAACCACCAGTCCTCGTGGTGCCCGGTCCACTCCGGGTCCGGCCCGAACCGGTATTCGGCGTGCAGTTGCACGTACCCCTCGTGGTCGCCGTCGGCGTCGACCACCTCGAACTGGCGCACGACGCTCAGGACGAACGCGGCGTCGCCGGTCGCGCCGACCGTCGCGTACTGGAACAGCAGGCCGTCCTGGTCTGGGAGCTCGGTCGACACCTCGAACTCGACGGCGGCGAAGCGTCGCACGGCGTCCAGCAGCCGGGCCGGCGGCGGGACGGTGGAGTCTGGCGCGGCGAAGCCGCCGAGGTCGCGGAAGGCGGCCTCGGCGGCTTCGATCGGCAGTCGTCGGGTCATGCCGTCATCCTGCCCGCCCGGACCCGGCGGCGCGGGCCCGGGCGTCGGCGGGTCGGCCTACGGCCACGGCCCCGCCGCCAACTGCTTACCGATGTACGCCAGCACGTTGCGTGCCTCGGCCGCGGTCTTCGTCTGCAGGATCAACCGGTTGACCTCGGCGTAGTAGGCCGGACTGTGGGTGGTGGAGTGCACGGCCGCGCCGAGCGGGTTGGCCGAGCTGACGAACCGGGGCAGGTAGACGCCGTTCGCCGCCTCGTTGATGCCCACCCCGAGGCTGGTCAGGTGCGCCCGGGCCGGTGCCGCCGCCTTGGCGCCGCTGGCCACGATGTGGTGCGCGGCGGTCTCCGCCGGGCGGACCACGTTCGCCGCGGTGAGGCTTCCCGCCAGGGCCTTCGCGTTCACCGAACACGGACCCGAGTTGTGGACGAGCACCGCGTCGGCCGCCCGGCCGTCGCCGGTCACCACGTAGAAGGTGTGGATGCCCGCGACGGTCAGGTTGTGCACCCGGTCGACCCGGGAGTACGGCGCGACCCCGTCCACCATGGCGGTGCGGCCGTCGGCCAGCCGGACGACGTCCCCGAGCGCGAGATCACCGGCGTCGACCCAGGCCCCGGCCCCCACCACCCAGAACGGGTGCTTGTCGGTGGCGGTGATGACCTCGCCGTTGACCTCGACGTCGACCAGGTGCTTCACGCCCTGACCGATGATCAGGTGGGTCACCTCGCGGGGTCCGCGCTCACCGGTCTCCGGGTCCTCGGCGAGGACCAGGTCGCCGGTGCGGACGTCCTCGATCGGCTTGGTGCTGCCGTCGGCCATCACCACCCGGGTGCCGGCGGCGAAGCTGTTGCCGACACAGGGGATCTTGGCGGCCGTCTCGACCACCTTCTCCGCGGTGCTGGGCACCGCACGGGCCGCGACATCGTCCGCGGCGGCCGCCGCCACCTTCGGCGCCGCGGTGGCCGCTCCCTTGATCGCCGAGGTGGCCATGCTCGCGCCGGCGCTGCCGACGATCGAGATGCCCGCGTCGATCAATTCCGCGTTGGACTTGCTGACCCCGGCCGCCTGGAGACCCGAACTGGTGAAGGAACTGGTCTCCTCGCCGCTGAACAACTGCCGGGCGCCGCTGATGGCGACGTCGACACCGTGCACCGCCACCGCGCCACCGGCGACCGCGCCCACACCCGTCCAGCTCGTCGCGGCCCCGAGCGCCACGCCCGCGGCGGCCTCGGCGACACCGCCGACGAGTTTCACCCCGCCGAGCACCCTGTTCCAGGGGAATCTGCCGTCGGGATCACCCAGGCGTATCGGGTTGTTGTAGGCGTACGTGTAGAGCGCCAGGTTCATCGACGCGTACACGCCGCCGTTCGGGGTGCCCTCCAGATAGTTCTCCAGCACCGGGTCGGGCGTCTGCCAGACCTGGGTGCGCGGGTCGTAGTAGCGGGCGCCGTAGTAGTAGAGGTTGGTCTCCTGGTCGTACTCCTTGCCGGTGTACCGGTGCGGCACCGGCTGCGAGGAGTGCTCGCTGACCCAGGTCTCGCCACCGGGGAAGTACTGCAGGTGCTCGCTCATGCCGCCCTGGTCGTCGGTGACGAACCCGGTCGACCCGAGGTGGTCGCTGTGCGAGTAGTACTGCCGGTCCTCGCGGCGGAAGTCCGGCTCGACCAGCTTGGTGATCAGCTTGTCCTGGCCGATGTAGACGTGCTTGAACTCCTGGTTGCCCCGGGTGGAGTAGTTCTGGTTCGGGTAGATGTGGAACTGCGCCCCGTCCTTGACCACCCGGCTGCCCTGGTCGTCGTAGTGGTAGCGGGCGCTGTTCGGGGTGCCGCCGGCGTTGTCGCAGGACGCCGGGGTCTGCGGCAGCGTCTTGCTCTGCACGTTCTCGTGGCTGCAGGCGAGGCGGTTCTCCTCGTCCCAGATCATCTGCCGGCGCGGCCGGGGCTGCTGCTCCCGGCTGATCTGGTTGCCGTTCTCGTCGTACTGGAAGGTGTAGATGCCGATGCTGGTCGGCGCGTGCGGCTTCGCGCTGCCGTAGGCGTACCCGTGGTTGTAGCTGAGCTTGCCGTCGACGATCGTGTTGCCGTTGCTGACCAGCTCGTGGGTCTGGCTCTTGCTGGTGATGTTGTGCAGGCTGTCGTACTTCAGGTCGACCCGGTAGCGGTCGGTCTGCGGGGTACGCGGCTGGTAGGTGCCCTCCGCGTGGGTGAGCTGGTAGAGGTCGTCGTAGGTGTAGCTCTGCTTGCTCGGGCCGCCGACCTGCATGCCGACCTCGGGGCCGCTGGGGGCCACCGTGTCGTTGGCGATGGACATGATGTTGCCGACGTTGTCGTAGCTGTAGTCCAGGTTGTGGAACACGTAGCCGTTGGAGAGCTTGGCCTGGATGTTGCTCAGCCGCCGGTCCTCGGTGTTGTACGAGTAGCGGGTGCGGGTGCCGTTGCCGGTGTCCAGCAGGATCCGCTGCTCGAACTTGTCGTAGTCCAGCCGCTTCAGGTAGTCGTAGCTGAACTCGCCCTTGACGCCCCGGGCCGAGTCGACCTGGCCGCCGCTGTTGTAGTGGTAGGAGAGCTTCTCCCCGTCCGGCCAGGTCATCGAGAGCATCCGGTTGAACGAGTCGTACCGGTACTCGGTGGTGAAGGTCTGGATGTGGCTGCCCTGGGCCGGGGTGGTGCGGGTCTCCTTGATCAGCTCGCCGAGCGGTCCGTACCGGCGGTTGACCTTGCCGGCGCCGTCGACCACGTCGGTGATCCGGTTGGCCGCGTTCTCCGGCGCGCCCGGAGCCCCGTAGGTGTAGCTGACGTTGTTCGCCGGGAAGACCGGGTACCGGATCGCCTTGAGCCGGGTGAAGTCGTAGTCGTACTCGATCGCCTTCGACACCGCCGCCAGCTTGCTGGTGACCTTGCGGACCAGGTTGTTGGCCAGGTCGAAGGTGGAGGTGACGGTGCCCGAGTCCGGGCTGGTCAGCGACGTACGCCGGCCGAAGTTGTCGTACGTCGAGCGGGTGACGTTGCCCTTGTCGTCGGTCGCGGCGACCAGCTCACCGATCGGGTTGTAGCGGTAGCTGGTCCAGATGACCGGCTGGCCGCCGGCCGGGTTGAACTCCTTGACCGCCGTGGTGATCTGCCGGGCGTCGGTGTAGGTGCGCTTGGACTTGCCGTTGGCGTCGGTGACCACCGTCTCGAACTGGGTCACCCCGTCCCGGTCCGGGCCGAAGCCGTACTCCATCGTGGTGGCGGTGCCGTCCGGGAAGGTGGTGCGGGTGGTCCGGTCCAGCACGTCGTAGCGCACCTCGGTCGGGGTGACCGGGTCGTACGCCGGGTTGAAGGTGAGGTTGCCGGCGCCCTTGGGCTCGGTCACCGGGTACCAGCTCTTCACCGCCCGGCCCAGGAAGTCGTACGTCACCCGCCCGGAGACCACCATCACGTCCTCAGGCGCGCCGTCCGGGGTGGCCGGCACCGCGGCGTCCTTCTTGGTCTGAGTGGTGCGGTTCAGGCCGTCGACGAAGGTGATCGTGTCGATGGTGTCGTCGCGGACGCCGCCGTCGGCCTCGCGGTCCACGTGCCGGGTGACCGCGTACGGGTACGCCGCCTCCGGGTGGTACTCGAAGTCGATGGTGAACCGGTTCTCCGGGATCTCGTACGGCCCGGAGACCTGGTCGAGCCGCCCGACCGCGTCGTAGGTGTTGCGGATCTGCTGGTTGTTGAAGTCGGTGGTGGTCTCCACCAGGCCGAACTTCAGGTTGTGGGTGGCCGTCGACCGGTAGCCGAAGCTGTCGCTGATCGACTCGACGTGGGTGTCGACCACGTCGTCGTAGGTGTAGTCCAGCCGGTACCGCTGGCCGGCCTGGTTGGCCGGGCCGGTCACCGACTTCAGGTTGCCGTCGCCGAAGTACTCCAGGTCGGTGGTGGCCGTGGTGCCGTCGGCGAGGGCGACCCGCACCTGGGTGAGATCGCCGGTGGTGCAGTTGATCGTCGACTCGCGGTGCCGCATCAGCGTGCCGTCGCCGCGTACGTCGATCTGCTTCGGCATGCCGATCAGGTACGCCGCCTGGCAGGCCGGGTCCTGCGAGGTGTAGACGATTCGCGCGTCGAGGTCGTCGGCGGCGCCCGCGTCGGCGGCGTCGAACTGCCGGGTCAGGTTGCCGACGTCGTCGTACTCCCGGGTGACGTAGGTGGTCTTGCCCGGGCTGGCCGCCCCCTCGTGGTACTTCACGTCGGTGCGGGAGTTCTGCGGGAACAGCGTCGCGGTGGTGCTGGTCAGGTCGGCCGGGGAGCCCGGCGACGAGACGTTGCGGGCGGTGTAGGTCTGCACCGTCTCCTGGTACGGCCTGCCGGCGCCGTCGGCGGTGAGCTCCTGCTCCAGCAGCCCCTTGGTGTAGAAGCTGTCGGTGCGGAAGGTGCGGGTGACGCTGCGGCCCACGGCGTCGCCGTTGGCGTGGTCGCGGTGCTTCTCCACCACCGTGCCGTAGCCGCGGAACTCCCGCTCCCGCCGGTCGTAGACGCCGCCGTCGTAGTCGTAGGTGACCAGCTGCACGTCCTGGCCGTCACCGGGCCGGCCGTCGTTCACCGAGACCTTCGCCAGCACCCAGCGCGACTGCGGCTGGCCGTAGGTGTTGCCGTCGCGGGTGTAGTCGAACTCCATCCGGCCGCCCAACGGACGGTCGACGGAGGCGAGCAGGTTGGTCCGGCCGGTCCGGTTCTCGGCCACCACGAGCTGGTTGTCCCGGGTGGAGGAGAGGTGGTCGGCGTACCCGTCACCGTTGATGTCCCGCAGCGCCTGCTCGGTACGGCTGGCGCCGGTGGCGATGTCCGCGCCCGGGTTGATCACGACGCAGACCACGGTGAAGCAGATGCCGAAGGTGAAGTAGACGCCGCCGCCCAGCTTGGCGTTGCGGTCGCCGTTGACGTCGGTCAGGCTGCCGTGGAACGGCACCGGCGGCTCGAACCCGTTGCCGGTGTTGAAGCCGACCCGGATCGGGCTGCCGGAGAGGACCTGGTCCAGCAGGCCGTCGCCGTTCATGTCGGCGAGCGTGCCGGCCGAGGAGGACCGGCCCTGGCTGAACGAGGCGCCACCGGCGAAGCCGTAGAAGTCGGTGTTGAAGCCGATGTTCAGCCCGGCGTTGGTGCCGCTGCCCTTGTTCAGGCCGGCGGGGTTGCGCCACTGCTCGGCGGCGGCGAAGGCGTACCCGAGGTTGAGCGCGACCTTGCCGTTCTCGTACACCCGGTCGGGCAGGCTGTCGCCGTTGACGTCGAGCAGGTCGAACGCGCCGTCGGAGCGGGTGCCGCCGAAGCTGCCGCCCACGCCCAGCGGCGGCATGTCGTTGCCGGACTGGGCGCTGGTGGCCGCGGAGGTGCCGGGCGGGCTGTCGTACCCGCGGCCGGTGGAGATGGTCCGGGCCGCGCTGCCGGCGCTGGCGTTGCCGGAGACGTTGGTGCTGCGCCGCACCGCCCCGTCGGGCAGCGTGCCCCGGGTGTCGCCGAGCGCGCCGTCCGGGTCGGTGTACTGCACCGCGCCGGCCCCGACCACGTCGGGGAACTGGTCGCCGTTGAGGTCGAGGAAGTCGACCTGCCCGGTGCTGTCGCCGGTGGCCAGGCTGCCACCGATCGACCCTATGCCGCCGCCGACGCTGCCGGTCAGCGACACCTGCTGTGACCGGGACAGCCGGGGCACCGCGGTCGCCCCGGCGAAGTCCTGCGGCCGGGGCAGGTTGATCGAGTCCACGCCCAGCCGGGAGCTGCTGACGCTGCTCCGGGCGATCCAGGAGTGCTCACCGGCGCCCCACCGACCGTCCTGGGGCGACGGGGTGAACGGGGTGACCTTCGGCGGGTCGACCCGGGGGTCGGCGGCGAAGTCGTCCTTCTGCGCCTGCGGGTCGACGCTGTCCGGCAGCTGGTCGCCGTAGTGCTCGTCGACCACCAGGTCGTCCTGGGCGATCGGCTGGGTCGCCCGGTCCTTGTTGCCGTTGTAGCCGACCGCGCCCCAACCCCGGTACGGCTGCGCGAACGCGCCCTCCTCGGCGGCGCTGTGGAAGGCGCTCGGCGCGCTCGACCCGCCCACGGTGACCGCCTGGCCGGTGAGGAACGCGCGCAGCTTCGGGTCGGTGGTGCTGAAGTCGAACCACAGCTCGTCGCCGGTGTCGGCGGTGATGTCGAAGGCCCCCGGCGAGGTCAGCACCCCGTTGGTGACCTGGAAGTACCGCTTGGCCACCAGCTCGCCGCGGCGCTTGACGGTGAACGCCACCCGGGCGGTGGGGTGCTCGGCGCCGAAGGCGAAGCTCAACGTCGGCTCCACGCTCAGCGTCCCGCCGCTGGTGACGGTGTACGCCGACTGCGGCGCGGTCAGCCCGTCGACCGGGTACAGGTCGAGGGTGTACGGCGGGTGCACGTCGATGAACGGCTTGCCGTTGGCGTCGGTGAGCCGGTCGACCCCCGGCGCGGCGGTGTAGTAGGCCCGCGGCGTCCAGGTCAGCTCGTCCACGTCGACCGGGGAGTCGACCCGGATCCGCCACTGCAGCGTCTGTCCCTGCTGGACGTCCAGGTCCAGGTTCACCGGCACGCTGCCGGTGGTGCCGGCGGCCAGCGTCTGCTCCAGCACCGGCGTGCCGTTGCGGGTGATCAGCACGGTCACGTCGTCGGAGGTGGCGCCGGCCTTCACCAGGTCGCCGGAGAGGTGCATGGTGCCGGTCAGCGGCACCTTCACCGTGGCGGCCCGGCCGCCCAGGGTGAAGTCGCGCGAGGCCTGGAAGCGGTACGACGGCAGGCCGTTGACGTCCAGCGGGTCGCCCACGCCGACATAGCTGACCTTCGGGTCCCAGGTCACCTCGTCCAGTCCGCCGTCGGCGGCCGAGCCGACCCGGAAGTAGAGCCGGTCGCCGCGTGACACGGTGACCGCGTCCACGCCGGTCGGCGTCTTCGCGCCATCGTCGTCGGCCTCGATCCGGGCCGACCAGAGTTCGGTGCCCTCCTTCTGCACGGCGACCCGGACCCCGTCGGCGGTACGCGACTCGGCGCGGGCGGCGGCGGTGCCGGGGGACAGCTGCACCGCGCCCTCGACCTTCACCGTGCCGTCGTACGGCGCCACCCAGCGGCGGACGCTGTCCAGCAGCGGGAACGAGTCGGTCAGCCGATCCCGGTCGGCGTTGAAAGAGTCGAACAGGCCGGTCGCGTCGACCTCGCCCTGGCCGATCGGGACGGGGGTGTCGCCGCTGACCCCGTAGACCGGGACGCCGTTGGCGCCCACCCGGCCGAACAGCACGCTGGCGCCGTTGACCAGGTCCTGGATGCCGTCGCCGTTGACGTCACTGAAGTACTGCTCGGTGGTGGCGAACGAGTTGACGTAGTCGAGCTGGGCGGCCGCCGCGCCGAGGTAGCCCTCGACGCCCAGGGTCAGGGTGTTGCTGGACTCGCCCATGATCCCCGGCAGGTTCAGCGGCTGCGCCTGGGCGGCGAACGTCGCCTCACCGGTCGGGCCGGAGAGGTTCTTGCGGTACTTCACCGACCCGCCGTCGCGGAAGACCTTGTCGGGCAGCGAGTCGCCGTCGACGTCCACCAGCGCCAGCAGCCCCTTGTCGCTGCCGTGGCTGAAGCCGACCTTCACCCCGACCGAGCCGGACTTGCTCGGCGAGCTGCCCACGCCGACGTACAGGTGGCCGCCACCGCTGGTGTTGGTGTTGGCGTTCAGCGCGCTGGCGTTGCCGGCCTGCTCCGGGGTGAGGTTCAGCGCCGCGCTGCTGAGCCCGTCACCCGGCGAGGTCCACGGCTGCGCCCGGAACGCCTGGTACTGCCCGGCGGAGTCGCGGATGTCGTCGTGGTAGCTGAACCGGTGCCGGTTGAACTCGTGGCCGTCGGCGTCGTACTGGATCACCGCGTCGAGCAGCGTCTTGGCGAACGCGCCCCGCTTGTAGGTGAACTCGTAGCGGCGGATCAGGCTGTCGTCGAGGGTGACCTTCACCTCGCGGAGCAGGTCCGCGGTGACCCGCTTGAAGCCGCCCCGGGCGTCGATGGAGGTGTCGACGCGCAGCGCCTCGCCCCGCTCGCGGTCCCGGTCGAAGCTGACCGCGTACCGGCCCTCGCTGGTGCCCTGGCCGGTGTAGGTGATCTTGTCGACGTAGAGGTTGCGGCCGGGCACGCTGCCGCCGGCCAGGCCGGTGTCGTCCACCTTGGCGTAGTGGTAGCGCATGAAGTTGCCGCGCGGGTCGCGCACCTCGCGGACCGACCAGAGGAAGACGTTGCCCGCGTCGTCGGCCAGGCTGGCGTCGGTGGCCGGCCCGTCGGCACCCGCCACCGCGCCGTAGTGCCAGTGGATGCCGTTCTTGTCGGTGACCTCCCAGGTGTAGTTCTTCGGGCTCGTGCCGTGCCGGACGATCCGCGCGAAGCTGCCCTCGATCCGGGTGTGGAAGACCTTCTCGGCGCTGCGGGCCACCGGCGCGCCCCGGTGCGCCACCGGGGTCAGCTGTTCGCCGTTGAGCAGGTACGTCTCGGTCTCGGTCGCGCCGGCGTACCGGGGCACGCCCCACCGGGTGTCCACCGAGATGCTGGGCACCGAGAGGTCCCAGCCCACGCCGGTCCAGCCGTTGCCGGAGGAGGAGCTGTAGGAGAGCCCGAGCTGCGGGGTCAGGCCCTGCCGGCCCGGCGGCACCTGGATCGGGTACGCCAGGCGGTTCTCGCCCTGGTTGTTCGCCGACGGCGGGGCGATCAGGTTGATCCCGGAGCCGGGGTCGGCGGCCTGGATGCCCTTGATCTGGTTGGGGTTGAACTGCACGCCCTCCGGGTGCTCCGGCACCGTCACCGTCGCGTTGATCATGTCGGTGAAGTGGTCGGTCAGCGAGGTGACGGTGTGGTTGACCTCGTCCACCGACACCCGCTCCAGGACCTGCCAGCAGGTCTGCACGTCGTCGAAGAAGTACGTGTAGATGTCCTGCGCGGTGAACTCCTCGGTGAGCAGCGCCGGGTCGTACGGCAGCGTGACCTGGATCGAGGCGGCGAACTGCTGCGGGTGCGGGGTGAAGCGGTAGCCACCCCCCTTCGTCTTGCCCGTCACGTTGGTCATGCCGCTGTCCAGCTTCGGGGTCAGCCCCTTCGGCAGGACGGTGACGCCGATCCCGGTCGGCATCCGGACCGCCTTCGGCCCGATGGCCAGCTTCGCCCCGCCGTACGAGACGGTGGCGGCGATCCCGGGCGCGACCACCTGCTGGTAGTCCGGCAGGGTCGCCGCCACGTTGGTCACCGCCGCGGTGCCGGCGCTCTCGCCGCAGGCCGGGCCGGGCGTGGTCGCCGACTGGGTGCTGGTGCGGTCCGGTCTGGGGCGCGCCACCGAGGCGGACAGTCCGGAGGTGACGAGGGCGAGCACCGCGAGGACGGCCAGCAGCCTGGTCCATCGGCTCGTCAGAGCGTGGAGGCGGAACCCGGGGAGGGGAGGATGCCACATGGTCGAGACCCCTTCGGCGGCACACGTGGGACGAGGGCTCACGCAGTATCGACAGGTCTCAGCGCCGGGCGACATTGGCCATCGCAGTATTTAAACTGTCGGATAGTAGATGTAACGTCTACTCAGCGTGAGGCGCTGCGGCTTCCCTCGCCGGCACGCCCGCCCCGGATCCGGCTCCGCGCGGCACCGCCGGCCGAGGTTCCCGGGCCCCCGGCCGCAGCCCGCCGACCAGCAGCGGGGCCACCGTCAGCACCAGGCAGGCCGCCGACATCACCCACAGCGCCGGGATCAGCCCCAGCGCCGCCGCCGTCCAGCCGCCCAGCAGCGCGCCGACCGGCAGGCCCAGGAAGGCCAGCGAGCCGGCGATGCCGATCACCCGGGTCTGCAACCCCTCCGGCACCCGCTCGTAGAGCGCCGCGCCGAGCAGCGGGTTCACCGTCGCGATCGCCATCCCGGACAGGAACGTCACGGCGAGGACCACCGCCAGCTCGTCGCTGACCGCCAGCGCCAGCAGCCGGGGCGTACCGCTGGCCGCCGCGCCCACCGCGAACGTCAGCTGCCGGGGCAGCCGCGGCCCGGCGGCGGTGAAGAGCACGTTGCCCAGCAGCGCGCCGCCGGCGAAGACCCCCAGCACCAGGCCGAAGCCGGCCGGGTCGCCGAACACCTCGGCCACCCAGAGCGGGATGTAGACCGCCACGCTGGCGTTGGCGAACATGTTCAGCGCGGAGACCACCACCAGCATCGTCAGCAGCATCCGGTCGGTGCGCAGGTAGCGGAAGCCGCCGCGCAGCGCCCGCAGGTAGCGCTCCCGCGGCGCCGGCTCGGTGGGTGCCGGCGGGTGCACCAGGACGCCGATCAGCAGCGCGCAGACCGCGAAGGTCGCCGCGTCGATCCAGATCGCCCACGTCACCCCGACCCAGGCGATGAGCAGCCCGCCGAGCACCGCGCCGAAGAGCGTCACCCCGCGCACCAGGCCGTCATAGGCCGAGGTGAGCCGGATGAGCGGCACCCCGGCGCGCTGCGCCGCCGGACGGAACATCACGTGCTTGACCCGGTCGCCGATGCCGCGTAGCCCGCCGGCGACCGCGACCAGCGCGACCAGCGTGCCGAACCCCAGCCAGGGCGCCAGCGCCACCACGGCCATCGCCACCGCGCTCGCGGCGTCCGCGACGATCGAGGTACGGCGCACCCCGAACCGGTCGGCCCAGGGCGTGGCCAGCGCGCTGGAGAGCATGTACGGCAAGGTCTCCGCCGCCGCGACGAGGCCCATCTTCGTCGGGCTGCCGGTGGTCTCCAGCACCAGCCAGGGGATCGCCACCACCGAGATCCGGCTGCCCAGGTTGGAGATCAGGTCGGCGGCGACCAGGACGGTCAGCTCCCGCCGCGGCTTCACGCCGGGCTGCCGATCCCCGCTCCGGTGGCCTCCGGCGCCGGTGGGTGCGCGGCGGCGTGCCGGGCCCGCAGGGCCAACTTGTCCACCTTGGCCGAGCGGTTGAGCGGCAGCGCGTCGAGGAACTCCACCCCGCCGGGCGCCCAGGTCTCGCTCAGCTCGGCGGTCACCAGCGCGATCAGCTCGTCGCCGGTCACCGTGGCCCGCGGCGCGCGCACCACGTACGCGTGGGGCAGCTCGCCGGCGACCGGGTCGGGTACGCCGATCACCGCGGCGGCGCGTACCTCGGGGTGCCCGGCGAGGACGTCCTCGATCGGGCGGGAGTAGATCGGCCAGCTGCGCTGCCGGGTGAGGATCCGGTCCTGCAGCCGGTCGACCAGGTAGAGGTAACCCTCGTCGTCGAGGTGGCCGATGTCGCGGGTCCGAACCCAGCCGTCGACCAGCGTCTCGGCGGTCAGCTCCGGCTGGCCGTGGTAGCCGGCGAAGCTGAGGTTGGTGCGCACCCACACCTCGCCGTCGGCGCCCGGGGGCAGCACCCGCCCGTCGGCGTCGCGGATCTCGATCGCCACGTCCCCGTACGGCTTCCCGCAGGAGCGCAGCCGCTCCGGGTGGGCCGGGTCCTCGGTCAGGCCGGGCAGCGCGGTGATCACGACGGCCTCGCTGAGGCCGTACACGATGCGCAGGACCGGGCCGAAGCGCGCGATCGCCTGCCGCAGCCGGGCCGGCGCGGCGGGCCCGGCGCCCACGTTGAACATGAACATGGCGGAGAAGTCGGCGCCGTCCAGGGCCGGGTGGTCGAGCACCTGGTAGAGCATCGGCGGGGTGACGAAGGTGGAGTTGATCCCCTCCTGCTCCACGGTGCCGATGAACGCCACCGGGTCCCACTGCTGGCGCAGGAAGAGCACGCCGCCGGTGAAGAGGTTGAACAGCGTGGTGATCTGCCCGCTGGCCAGCCACATCGGCGAGTGCGACAGGTGCCGCAGCAGCGGGAACCCGGCGGCCCGGAAGTCGGCGGCCAGGGCGAGGATCTGCCGATAGAAGCTCTCCCGGTGGTGCACCAGCTTGGGCGTGCCGGTGGTGCCGCTGGTCTGCAGGAACGACTCCGGGGCGGGTGGGGCGTCGGGCAGCTCGACCGGGGCGTCGGGGGTGAGCTCGGCGCCGAGGCGCAGCACCGACACCCGGGGCAGCGAGGCGGCGATCTCCGCGCCGAGGACGTCGGTGGCCCGGGCGTCGTGCACGAAGACGTCGGGACGGGCCAGCCGGACGAACTCGTCGATCTCCCGGCGCGAGGTGACCGGGGCGATCCACAACGTCCGGCAGCCCAGCAGGTGCAGCGCGAGCTGGAGCAGCGGCCCCTCGACCGCGTTGCCGAGCATCACCAGCACCGCCGCGCCGGGCCGTACGCCGTGCGCGGCGAGCGCGCCGGCCAGCCCGCGTACCTCGTCGGCGACCTCGGTGTAGCTGAGCCGCCGGCCGTCGCCGACCAGCGCCTCGCGGTCGCCGAAACCGGCGAACAACTCCAACGCATGGTGCACGTAGCTGGTCGGTCGATCGGTCATCGCACAGCCCCCAGTCGATGCGTGGCGGCCGGCGCGACCTGCCCGGTGGGACGCGTCGCGGCGACCGGCAGACAATGGCATCCGGGCAGGTCAGAGCCCGGGACGCGACGGGTGCGCGGCATGGCGACCGCACCGCCGCCGGGTTACGAGCCTAGGGGCGGGACGTCCTGACCGGACAGAGCCGAACGGTGTCCGGCGCCTCCCGCCGGACATTTGATCACGTCGATCGGGTTGATTGACGCCCGTCAGCGCCAGCGGCTAGGTTTCTGGACCATCGTCCGGGCGGTGCCGATCATGGACGCCGACTCCGGGCTGCCAACGATGGAGGTTCCATGTCGACCCCGAAGAGATGGCACGTCATAGCGTCCGCGGCCACCCTGCTGGTCGTGGCCACCCCGGCGGTGGTGGCCAGCGCCGGCCCGTCCGACACCGACACCGCCCGGCACGGGCGGGTCGAGTGGGCGGGCAGCTGGGCCGCGGCGGTCACCCGCGGCAACACCGTCGGCCTGACCAACACCGGCCTCAACAACCAGAGCATCCGGATGATCGTGCACACCAGCGTCGGCGGCGACCGGCTGCGCGTGCGACTGACCAACCTCTACGGCGACCAGGCCGTCAAGGTCGGCCACGCGACCGTCGCCCGGCCGAACACCGGCACCCCCGACGACCGGTCCGACATCGACGCGGCCACCCTGCGCGAGCTGACCTTCGGCGGAGCCACCTCGGCCACCATCAACAAGGGCGCCGAGCTGCTCAGCGACCCGCTCGACTTCGCCGTGCGGGAGCAGGAGGACCTCGTCGTCACCCTGCACTTCCCGGTGCTCACCGGGCCGGTCACCTTCCACGGCCAGTCCAAGGTCACCAACTTCATCGGCGCCACCGACCTGACCACCGCGGCCGACGGCGCCGGCTTCACCATCCGGCCGAACTGCTGCTGGATGTTCCTCTCCGGGCTGGACGTCGAGCGCCGGCACACCCCGGGCTCGATCGTCGTCCTCGGCGACTCCATCGGCGACGGCAACGGCAGCACGGTCAACGCCAACAAGCGCTGGCCCGACCTGCTCGCCGACCGGCTCGTCGACGCCCGGCCCGAGGTGCGCACCCCCGGCGTGCTCAATCTCAGCCTCGCCGGCAACCGGCTCAACCACGAGGGCCCGGAGCCGGGCGCCGGTGGCTTCCCCGGCTATAACGAGCTGGGCCCGAACGCCCTGGCCCGGCTCAACGAGGACGTCTTTCCGCAGACCGGGGTGAAGACCGTCGTCACCCACCTGGGCATCAACGACATCTGGATGTCCGGCGACTCCGCGGAGCAGATCATCGCCGCGTTGCGTCAGGTCAACCAGCAGGTCAGGGCGCGCGGCCTGCGCAGTCTGGCGGCCACCCTCACCCCGTACGAGGGGCACGGAAACCCGGGGGTGTGGACGCCCGAGAAGGACGCCACCCGGCAGGCGGTCAACAGTTGGCTGCGCGGCGCGGGCGCCCACGAGTTCGACGGGGTGCTCGACTTCGACGCGGTGCTCCGCGACCCGGCGCAGCCGAGCCGACTGCTGCCCGCGTACGACTCGGGTGACCACATCCACCCGAACGACGCCGGCAACCAGGCGATGGCGGACGCCGTACCACTACGACTGCTCGGACTGTGACACCGGTGGGGCGGCGGGGTGACCCGCCGCCCCACCGTCCATCCTGGGGAGGAAGCACCACCGTGGACGTCGACGAGATCCTGACCGGCCTCTACAGCGAGCAGGGCCGGCAGAACCCCTATCCGTGGTACGCGGCGCTGCACGGGCACGGACCGGTCAGCACCGTGCCGACCCGCGCCGAACACAGCACGATCACCACCGTCGCCGTCGGCTACGACCTGGTCTCCCAGGTGCTGCGCGACCCGCAGTGGTACAAGCAGGCCCCGCCCGGCTGGCAGGAGCAGGAGATCCTGCGCACCCTCCAGTCCTCGATGATGTTCGTCAACCCGCCGGACCACACCCGGATGCGCGCGGTCTTCGCCAAGACCTTCACCCCGCGCCGGCTGGGCGCCCTGGAACCGGTGATCGTCCGGGTCGTCGACACGCTGCTGGACCGGATGGCCGAGGCGGGCGCCGACGGCACCGAGACGGACTTCGTGGCCGACTTCGCGTACCCCGCGCCGGCGCTGGTGATGGCCGAGTTCATCGGCCTGCCCGAGTCCGACCTGTCCTGGTACCGGCAGCGGGTCGACCGGATCGACGAGTTCCTGGACGTGGCCGGCAAGACCCCGCAGCGCCTCGCCCTGGCCAACCAGGCCGCCGAGGAACTGCGCGACTACTACCGGGAGCTGATCGCGCACCGCCGCGCGCGGCCCGGCGACGACCTGATCAGCGGACTGGTCGAGGCGGTGGACTCCGGCGACGTCGCGCTCAGCGAGGAGGAGCTGATCGGCAACCTGATCGTGCTCTTCAACGCCAGCTTCGTCACCACCGTCTACCTGTTCAGCAACGGCCTGCCGTTGCTGCTGGCCAACCCGGACGTCGTCGCGGCGCTGCCCGGTGACGACGCGCTCGCCCGGGGCTGCGTGGACGAGGTGCTGCGGCTGGAGTGCCCGGTGCACTTCCTGGCCCGGGCCGCGCCCCACGACACCGAACTCGGCGGCGTGCCCGTCGCGCGGGACGAGAACGTCCTGCTGATGATCGCCGGCGCCAACCGCGACCCGGCCCGCTTCCCCGACCCCGACCGGTTCGACCCGCGCCGGGACGGGCCGCCCTCGCTCGCCTTCGGCGTCGGCCCGCACTTCTGCCTCGGCGCCGCGGTGTCCCGGCTGGAGGGGCGGCTCGCCCTGCCCCGGCTGCTGGCCCGCTTCCCGCGGCTGACGGTCACCCGGACCCCGACCTACAGCGGGAGCCTCTTCCTGCGCGGCATCGACAAGCTCTTCGTCTCGACCGGCGGATAGGAGACGACATGCCCCTCGACCCCCAGGTGGTGGCGTACCGGGCCGCGCGGGCCGCGGCCGGCACGCCGCCGCTCTACACCCAGACCCTCGCCGAGGCCCGCGCCGCCGACCTCGCCGCGATCCGCGCCGGCGGCGGCGACGTCGAGCCGGTCCACGAGGTACGCGACACCCACGTTCCCGGCCCGGCCGGCGACCTTCCGGTACGGCTGTACCGGCCGGCCGGCGCCGGCCCGCTGCCCACCCTGCTGTACTTCTTCGGCGGCGGCTGGACGCTGGGCAGCGTGGACACCGCCGACGGCATCTGCCGCCGGCTGGCCAACGCCTCCGGCGGCCAGGTCGTCACGGTCGGCTACCGGCTCGCCCCCGAGCATCCGTTCCCCGCCGCGGTGCACGACTGCCACGCCGCGACCGCGTGGATCGCCGTCCACGCCGAGGAGTTCGGGGCGGACCCGGAACGCCTCGTGGTCGGCGGCGACAGCGCCGGCGGGAACCTGGCGGCGGCGGTGACCCTGCTGGCCCGCGCCACCGGCCCCCGGCTCGCCGGGCAGCTGCTGGTCTATCCGAACACCGACCAGCGGGCCGACCGCGCCCCGGCGGGCGACGAGGACCCGCTGCTGTTCAACCGGCACTCCGTCGACTGGTACCGGCGGCACTACCTGCCCGACCCGGCCGACGCGGCGGACCCGCTCGCCTCCCCGCTGCTCGCTGCCGACCTCGCCGGCCTTCCGCCGGCTCTGGTCGTCACCGCCGAGTACGACCCGCTGCGCGAGGAGGGGGAGCGGTACGCCGAGCGGCTGCGCGCGGCGGGCGTGCCGGTCACGCTCAGCCGGTATCCCGGGATGATCCACGGGTTCTTCGCGATGCCCGGCGTCTTCGACGCCGGCCGGCGGGCGCAGGACGAGGCCGCCGCGTTCCTGCGGGACCGCTTCGCCCTGGCCGGGCCAGCCGATGGCTGACCCGGTGCGCTCCGACCTGCCGGCGCCCCGGCCCGCCCCGACCGGCCCCACCGACGACCGGCCGCCGGTCTGCCTGGGGGACTTCGCCGAGCTGGCCCGGGCGGCGGTGCCGCCGGGTGTCTGGGACTACGTCGACGGCGGCAGCGGCGCCGAAACCACCCTCGCTGCCAACCGGGCCGCCCTCGACCGGGTCGCCGTGCTGCCCCGGATGCTCACCGGGGTGGACGATCCCCGCACGGCGGCGATGCTGCTGGGCCGGGAGCAGGCGATGCCGGTGGCGGTCGCGCCGATGGCGTACCAGCGGCTGCTGCACCCCGACGGCGAGTCGGCGCTGGCGGCGGCGGCCGGCGCGGCCGGGGTGCCCTACGTGCTCAGCACGTTGAGCAGCACCACGATCGAGGAGGTGACCGCTGCCGGCGACGGGCCGGTCTGGTTCCAGCTGTACTGGCTGCGCGACCGGGGGCTGGTCGCCGACCTGCTGGACCGCGCCCACGCCGCCGGCTGCGCCGCGCTGATGGTGACCGTCGACGTGCCGGTGCTCGGCCGCCGGCGGCGCGACGTGCGCAACGGCTTCGCGCTGCCGCCGGACGTCACCGCGGCGAACCTGCCCGGCGGCCGGGACGACCTCGCCCACACCGGCACGCCCGGGGTGTCGGCGATCGCCGCGCACACCGGCGCGGTCTTCGCCCCCGCGCTGACCTGGGCCGACCTCGACTGGCTGCGGGACCGTACCCCGCTGCCCCTGCTGGTCAAGGGCGTCCTCGACCCGCGCGACGCGGTGCGGGCGGTGCAGGTCGGCGCGGACGCCGTGGTGGTCTCCAACCACGGCGGCCGGCAGCTCGACGGCGCCCCCGCCACCGCCACCGTGTTGCCCGAGGTGGTCGCCGCCGTCGACGGTCGCGCCGAGGTGCTGCTGGACAGCGGCATCCGCAGCGGCACCGACGTGCTGCGCGCGCTCGCCCTCGGCGCGACCGGGGTGCTGCTGGGCCGGCCGATGCTCTGGGCCCTCGCGGCCGGCGGGCGGGCCGGCGCGGAGACGGCGCTGGCGCTGCTCGCCACCGAACTGCGCGACGCGCTCACCCTCGCCGGCTGCGCCGACCCGGCGGCGGCCCGCGAGCTGCGTACCCTGACCGGAGGTTGAGCCGTGGACGAACCAGTGGACCTGGACCTCGCCTCGTTGCACCCGGCCGTCGACGACCCGGCGTTGAACTCGATGAACTTCCTCAACGAGGTGGCCCAGCACTGGCCGGACGCGGTGTCGCTGGCCGCCGGCCGCCCGTGCGAGGAGTTCTTCGACGACGACGCGCCGCGCCGCTGGCTGGACCGGTTCCGCCGGCACCTCGTCGAGGACCTCGGGCAACGCCCCGAGCAGGCGCGGCGCACCTTGTTCCAGTACGGCCGGACCAAGGGCGTCGTCCACCAGTTGGTCACCCGCAACCTCGCCGTCGACGAGGGCATCCACGTCGACCCCGAGGCGGTCGTCGTCACCGTGGGCTGCCAGGAGGCGATGTTCCTGGTGCTGCGCGCGCTGCGCGCCGGACCCCGGGACGTGCTCCTCGCGGTGGCCCCGACGTACGTCGGGCTGACCGGCGCGGCCCGCCTGCTGGACCTGCCGGTGCGGCCGGTGGCCGGCGGCCCGGCCGGCGTGGACCTGGCCGACCTGCGCGACCAGGTGCGCCGGGCCCGCGCCGAGGGACTGCGGCCCCGGGCCTGCTACGTGATGCCGGACTTCGCCAACCCCTCCGGCGCCAGCGTCAGCCTGGAGGATCGGCGGCGCCTGCTCGACCTGGCCGCCGAGGAGGAGCTGCTGCTGATCGAGGACAACCCGTACGGCCTCTTCCCGGCCGGCGAGCAGGGCCGGCTGCCCACCCTCAAGGCACTGGACACCCGGCGTCGGGTGGTCTACCTCGGCTCGTTCGCCAAGACGGTGCTGCCCGGCGCGCGGGTCGGGTACGTGGTCGCCGACCAGCGGGTCGCCGGCCGCGACGGCGCCGTCGGGCTCCTCGCCGACCAGCTCGCCAAGATCAAGAGCATGGTCACCGTGAACACCTCGCCGCTGGCCCAGGCGATCATCGGTGGGGCGCTGCTGGAACACGACTGCTCGCTGGTCACCGCCAACCTGCGCCAACGGGCGGCGTACGCCCGCAACCTGCGCCACCTGCTCGCCGGCCTGGCCCGACGGTTCCCGGCCCCCTCGCCGGTGCGCTGGAACGCGCCGGCCGGCGGGTTCTTCGCGGTGGTCACCGTGCCGTTCCCGGTCGACGACGCGCTGCTGCGCCGCTCGGCGGAGCGCTACGGGGTGCTGTGGACCCCGATGGCGCACTTCTACGACGGCGCCGCGCCGGTCAACGCGCTGCGCCTGTCGGTCAGCGCGGTCACCCCGGACCAGATCGATCTCGGCCTGGACCGGCTCGCCGCGCTGGTCGCCGACGAACTCGACCGCGCGCCGCTGCCCACCGGATGACATCGCACCGTCGCCGATCCGCCACCCCCGGTGGCCGTCGGCTACCCATCGAACGGCCATAATGGACGCCATGGTCGCTTGGGAGTATGCCCTGCTGGTCCGCCGCTACCAGGGGCAGGGACGCAATTTCCACGTCTCGTTCGTCTGGTACGGCCCGGACGGGTCGCGCACCGACATCACGGCGTACGGCGACACCGCGATCGCGCACCTCAACCGCGCCGGCCGGGACGGCTGGGAGCTGGTCTCCGCCGTCGAGGACGTGAACAACGTGCAGGGCAGCACCGAGGTGCACCGCTACCACCTGAAGCGTCCGATCGCCTGATCCCGTCCGGTTGCTAGCGTGGCCTTCCGGCGCGGGAGGATCCGCCGGTGGGGACGGGAGGGCGAGGGTGAGGCAGCGGTACGCCGTCGGCGTGGACTTCGGCACGCTGTCCGGCCGGGCGGTGGTGGTCGCCGTCGACGACGGCGCCGAGCTGGGCAGCGCGGTGCACCCGTACCGGCACGGCGTGCTCACCGACCGGCTGCCCGACGGCCCGCCGCTGCCCCCGGACTGGGCCCTGCAGGACCCGACCGATCACCTGGCGGTGCTGCGGATCGCGGTGCCCGCCGCGCTGGCCGCCGCCGGGGTCGACCCGCGCGACGTGGTCGGCGTCGGCGTGGACGCCACCTCCTGCACCGTGCTGCCGACGCTCGCCGACGGCACCCCGCTCTGCACGCTGCCCGGACTGCGGGACCGGCCGCACGCCTGGCCCAAGTTGTGGAAGCACCACGCCGCCCAGTCCCAGGCCGACCGGATCAACGCCGTCGCCCGCGAACGCGGCGAGACCTGGCTGGGCCGCTACGGCGGCCGGGTCTCGGCCGAGTGGCAGCTGGCCAAGGCGCTGGAGCTGCTGGAGGCCGACCCGGAGGTCTTCGACGCCGCGGAACGCTGGATCGAGGCCGCCGACTGGATCGTGTGGCGGCTCTGCGGGCGGGAAACCCGCAACGTCTCCGCCGCCGGCTTCAAGGGGCTGCGCCAGGACGGCCGCGAGCCGGCCCCGGAGTTCCTCGCCGCGCTGCACCCGGCGCTGCCCGGGCTGCTGGCCAAGGTCGACGGGCCGCTGGCCGCGCTGGGCGCCCGGGCGGGGACGATCACCGCCGAGGCGGCCGGCTGGACCGGCCTGCCGGAGGGAACGCCGGTGGCGGTCGGCGCCATCGACGCGCACGTCACCGCGGCGGCCGCCCGCTGCGTCGCGCCCGGGCGGATGCTCGCGGTGCTGGGCACCTCCACCTGCCTGATCATGAACGCGGACGACTGCCACGAGGTGCCCGGCGTGTGCGGGGTGGTCGACGGCGGGGTGAGCGCCGGCAGTTGGGGGTACGAGGCCGGGCAGAGCGGGGTGGGCGACATCTTCGCCTGGTACGTCGACCGGGCGCTGCCCGCGTCGTACGCCGAACAGGCGCGGCGGCGCGGCGTCAGCCCGTACGAGCTGCTGGACTCGCTCGCCGCCGAGCAGCCGGTCGGCGGGCACGGGCTGCTCGCGCTGGACTGGCACAGCGGCAACCGCTCGGTGCTGATGGACCACGAGCTGAGCGGCGTGCTGGTCGGGCTGACCCTGGCCACCCGGCCGGAGGAGATCTGGCGGGCGCTGCTGGAGGCGACCGCCTTCGGGGCGCGGACCGTGGTCGAGGCGTTCACCGCCGCCGGGGTGCCGGTGCGCGAGCTGACCGCCGCCGGTGGCCTCACCGCCAACCGACTGCTGCTGCGGATCTACGCCGACGTGCTCGGCCGGCCGCTGCACGTGCTGGACGCCGCGCAGCCGGCGGCGCTGGGCGCGGCCATCCACGCGGCGGTGGCCGGCGGGGCGTACCCGGACGTGTCGACCGCGTCGGAGGCGATGGGTGCGCCGCACCGCGAGACGTTCCACCCGGACCCGGCCCGCGCCGCCGCCTACGACGAGCTGTACGCCGAGTACCGGGCCCTGCACGACCACTTCGGCCGGGGCGGCACCGACGTCCTGCACCGCCTCCGCGCCCTCCGCAACCGCGCCCACCCCACCGGACGGCCTTGGTGATCAAGAGGTTTGCGTCGGGGAGAGCGCATTCCCGTGACCGAAACTTCTTGATCATCGGGGGCGGGGAGGGGAGGGGGAGGGACGGCGACGCCCCGCCGGGCGGGGCCGGGCGGGGCGTCGGGGGTGCGGGTGGGGTCAGCCCAGGTCGACGGCGGGGTAGAGGGGGAAGCCGGTCAGCAGCTCGGTGGCCTGCTTGCTGATCTTGTCGGCCAGCGCCGGGTCGAGGACGTACTTGGCCTTCGACGGGGTGCCGTCGGGGTTGCTGCCGGCCTGCGTCTGGCTGAGCACGGTGTGGATCAGCTCGGCGGTGGCGTCCATCTCGGCGACGCCGAGGCCCCGGGTGGTCAGCGCCGGGGTGCCGATCCGGATGCCCGAGGTGTACCAGGCGCCGTTCGGGTCCTGCGGGACCGCGTTGCGGTTGGTGACGATGCCCGAGTCCAGCAGCGCCTGCTCGGCCTGCCGGCCGGTCAGGCCGTAGCCGGAGACGTCGAGCAGCACCAGGTGGTTGTCGGTGCCGCCGGTGACCAGCTTCGTACCCCGGCGCACCAGGCCCTCGGCGAGCGCCTGGGCGTTGTCGACGATGCGCTGGGCGTAGTCGGCGAAGTCGGGGCGGCGGGCCTCGGCCAGGGCGACGGCCTTGGCCCCCATCACGTGCGGCAGCGGACCGCCGAGCACCATCGGGCAGCCCCGGTCCACCTGGTCGGCCAGCTCCGGACCGCAGAGCACCATGCCGCCGCGCGGGCCGCGCAGCGACTTGTGGGTGGTGGTGGTGACGATGTGCGCGTGCGGCACCGGGTCGAAGTCGCCGGTGAAGACCTTGCCCGCGACCAGGCCGGCGAAGTGCGCCATGTCGACCATGAAGGTGGCGCCGACCGAGTCGGCGATCTCCCGCATGATCCGGAAGTTCACCTTCCGCGGGTACGCCGAGTAGCCGGCGACCAGGATCAGCGGCTTGAACTCCCGGGCCGCCTCGGCCACCCGGTCGTAGTCGATCAGGCCGGTGGCCGGGTCGGTGCCGTAGCTGCGCTGGTCGAACATCTTGCCGGAGATGTTCGGCCGGAAGCCGTGGGTGAGGTGGCCGCCGGCGTCCAGCGACATGCCGAGCATCCGCTGGTTGCCCAGCTCCCGGCGCAGCGCGAACCAGTCCGCCTCGGTGAGGTCGTTGACCTGGCGTACCTGGGCCTTCTTCAGCGCCGGGGACTCCACCCGGTCGGCCAGGATCGCCCAGAACGCCACCAGGTTGGCGTCGATGCCGGAGTGCGGCTGCACGTACGCGTGCGCGGCGCCGAACAGCTCCCGGGCGTGCTCGGCGGCGAGCGCCTCGACGGTGTCCACGTTCTGGCAGCCGGCGTAGAAGCGGCGGCCGACGGTGCCCTCGGCGTACTTGTCGCTGAACCAGTTGCCCATGGCCAGCAGGGTGGCCGGGGAGGCGTAGTTCTCGCTGGCGATGAGCTTGAGCGACTCGCGCTGGTCGGCCAGCTCGGCGCCGATGGCGTCGGCCACCCGGGGCTCGACGGCGCGGATCACCTCGAGCGCGCTGCGGAATGCGGTGGATTCGGCGTTCAGCGACATGCGACCTCCTACAGACGTGCGGAAGGCCCAGGCGCTCGGCGTGCGTCCTCATGACGGGACCGCTTCCCGATGGTGCTCCATCCCCACGCGCCAGTCACGGCCCGCGCCGATCCTACCGGGTCGCCGGGGCGGGGCCCGCCCGACCTCGCCGGGACGCCGGTGGTTGGGCGGCCCGGTGGTGGGCACAGCACTCCGGTGGGGCCGTGCCGGCACGCGCGGTCCGCGGACGAGAGGAGAAGGTCGTCGCCGGCTCGCTGAAGAACAAGGTGCAGGCGGCCGCGGCCCGGTTCACCCCGGACCGGCTCAAGTCCGAGCAGCACCGGAAGATGGCCGAGCCGGGCTCGGCCGACTGAGCCCGCCGTCGCGCGGCCCCCACGGCCGCGGCGTGCTCTGCGTACGATCGGCGGATGCCATCCGAGGACGCCGGCGGCAGCCTGGTCGCCATCAGCGACCTGCACGTCGGGTACGCGGAGAACCGGGCGCTGGTCGAGGCGTTGCGCCCGTCCTCGCCCCACGACTGGCTGATCGTCGCCGGGGACGTGGGCGACACCGCCGCCGACGTCGAGTGGGCGCTGGGCCTGCTGGCCGAGCGGTTCGACACGGTGGTGTGGGCGCCCGGCAACCACGAGCTCTGGACCCCGCGGGGCGACCCGGTCACCCTGCGGGGCGTGGCCCGCTACCAGCACCTGGTGCGACGGTGCCGGGAGCTGGGCGTGCTCACGCCGGAGGACCCGTACCCGGTATGGCGGGGGCCGGGCGGGCCGGTGCTGGTGGCGCCGCTGTTCCTGCTCTACGACTACAGCTGGCGGCCGGAGGGTTTCGACACCCGGGAGGCGGCCCTGGCCGAGGCGTACCGGACGGGGATCGTCTGCACCGACGAGTTCCTGCTGCACCCCGACCCGTACCCGAGTCGCCACGAGTGGTGCGCGGCCCGGGTGGCCGAGACCGCCCGCCGCCTCGCCGACCGCGATCCGGCCCTGCCGACCGTGCTGGTCAACCACTGGCCGCTGGTGCGGGAACCGACCCGGGTGCTGCGCTACCCGATCTTCGCCCAGTGGTGCGGCACCGAGGCCACCGCCGACTGGCACCGCCGCTTCGACGCCGCCGCCGTGGTCTACGGGCACCTGCACATTCCCCGGACCACGTGGCACGACGGGGTCCGCTTCGAGGAGGTCTCGGTGGGCTACCCCCGGGAGTGGCGGCGCCGGGGCGTACCCCCGGGGCGGGTGCGGCAGATCCTGCCGGCGCCGGACGGCGTGCCGCCGACCGCCTGGTGACGCGCGCCGGGGCCCGGCCGACGGCCGGGCCCCGTGCGGGGGTAGCGCTCAGGCGGTCACCGCGTCGACGGCCTTCTTGATCGCCTTGGGGGCGGTGGGGGTACGCGGCGCGTCCTTGCGCATCGCGATCATCCGCTCACCGATCTCCTGGAGCTGGTTGCGGCCGAGGGCCTCGCGCACCTTCGGGAACCACTCCTGCTCCTCCTCCTCGACGTGGTGCTCGACGTTCTCGATCAGCACCGTGGTCTTGGCGACGAAGCGCTCGTCGGAGGCGTCCATCGCGGCCAGCTCCGCGCAGAGCAGGTCGGCGACGTGGTGCTCCTCGTACGACTCGAGGATGTCGTCCTCGAGGTCGGGCAGGAGCTTGCGGACCTCCGGGTACATCACCTCGTTCTCCAGGTAGGTGTGCACCGTCAGGGCTTCGAGGATCTGGTTCACCAGCTGCTGGCGCTTGCTGGCCGGGCCCTCCTCGGCCTTCTGGAACTCCTTGAAGAGTCGGCGCATCTCCTTGTGGTCCTCTTTGAGCAGGACGATGGCATCGGTGGACACCGGCAGACCTCCTTGTCTCGACTGACGTCTGCCCCGGTACCCCGAGGGTGAGCTGCGAAAACGGATGGGGCCCGGCGTGTTGCGCCGGGCCCCATCACTGGTCGTGCCGTGCTGCTGCTACTTCACCGCGTTGTACGCGTTGACCATGCCGGCGCCGTAGAAGCCGTTGCGCTCGCCGCCGGAGCAGCTCGCGTCGTAGGCGTGCGGGCCGGTCGGGATCAGCGGAACCGGGTTGTAGACGCCGTCCGGGCAGGACTGCGCCACGGCCGTACGCTCCAGGAGCGAGGCCAGCTGGCCCGGGCTCATGCCCGGGTGCGCCGACGCCGCCAGCGCCGCGACGCCGGCGGCGTGCGGGCCGGACATCGAGGTGCCCTGCTTGTAGCCATAGCCGTTGGTCTTCGTCGCCGTGTTGAAGGTGGTCGACAGAATTCCGTCGGTCAGCGTGGAGCGGACGCCCTGCGTGCGGAAGCGGGTGTCGCCACCCGGCGCCGTCACGTCGATGACACCCTGGCCGTACGAGGAGTAGTAGCTCTTCGCCCCGGTCGGGCCGACCGCCGAGACGGTCACCACGCCCGGCACCTCGGCCGGCAGGTCGAGGCAGGCGTTGGTGAGGTTCTCGCGCTCCTCCGGCGTCCCGTTGTTCGGGCTGCCGAAGTCGTCGAGCTTGTGCGCGAGGTCGTAGTTGGAGTTACCCGCGGACGCCACGTTCAGCACGCCCTTGCTCTGCGAGTAACGGATGGCCCGCTGGACCGCCTGCCACACCGGACGCTGGCGTGCGTCGTTGCGGCAGTTCAGCTCCCACGGGTCGATGTAGTAGCTGTTGTTGGTCAGCTCCATGCCGTGCTCGGCGGCCCACATGAACCCGCAGACCGCGGCCTCCGGGAAGATGTAGCCGTCGTCGTTGACCACCTTCACCGCGGCGAGCTTCACGCCCGGCGCGATGCCGGCCACGCCGACGCCGTTGACGGCGGCGCCGATGGTGCCGGCCACGTGGGTGCCGTGGTCGGAGGTCGTCGGGTTCCAGGCCGCCTCGGCCGTGTCCACCGTGCCGCCGAGGCAGGACGTGCTCTTGTCCTTGGCGATCTGGGTGGCCAGGTCGGGGTGGCTGCTGGAGATGCCGCTGTCCAGCACGCCCACCACCACGCCGGAGTTGCCGGCGTTGACGGCGTGGGCCTGCGGGAGGTCGATCATCGGCATGTCCCACTGCTGACCGTAGAGGGGCTCCTTGGTCGGGTCGGCGGTGATGTTCGCCGCCTCCGCCGCGGAGACCTCGACGGTCTCGCTCTCTTCGAGCGCGGTGCCCAGGCCGGCGGTGGACGCGACCGACTCGACGCCCGCACCCGCCACGTCGGTGGCGAAGTCGGGGTTGGTCGAGCGGACGACGAGCACGCCGATCTGGTCGTACGTGGCCACCACGGTGCCCTTGGCCGCGGCCACCCGGGCCGCCGCCTTCCCGGTGGTGGCGCCCTGCGGGGCCAGGACCAGGAACGTGGTGTCCGGGCCGGCGGCCGTCGCCGGGGCCAGCCCGCCGGTGACGGCGAGGCCGACACCGAGGGTCACGGCGGACGCGGCAGCCAGTGTCTTGCGACGAAGGTTCTTCACACAGACTCCCAGGGGCTGTCTCCAGCCGGGTGCGCTCCCTGGTGGGGAGCGGCCGGCGGGAAGGGGGCGGGGTGCCCGCTTCCGAACCAACAGCGTAGGAGCGGGGTGTATCGTTACACACATCCGTTCGGTCGGTCGCTGACCGTCATACGGTGGCCAGGGTGTGCGGAATCTCGTCCAGCAGCTCCCGGGCGAGGAAACCGATCCGCCCGAACCGGGGGACCAGCCGCTGGCCGCTGACCGCGTGCGCCCAGGCGGCCCAGCAGGCGCCCTGCGCCGGCGTCGCCCCCCGGGACAGCAGCCCGGCCAGCAGCCCGGAGCGGACGTCGCCGCTGCCCGAGGTGCCCAGGCCCGCGTCGCCGCTCTCCTCCCGCCAGCACTCGCCGGCCGGGGTGGCGATGTGGCCGTAGAGCGAGACCACCGCGTCGTACCGGCGGGCCAGCTCGCGCGCTTCGGCGTCCAGGTCGTGGCCGGGCTCGCGGCCCAGCAGGTGCCGCGCCTCGGTCACGTTGGGGGTGAGCACCACCGGCCGGCCCGCGCCGACCAGCAGGTCCGGCTGGTGGCTGAGCGCGCCGAGCGCGTACGCGTCCAGCACCAGCGGCGTCTCCGGCGCGGCGGCGTCCAGGACCAGGCGCAGCAACGCCCGGGTCTCGTCGATGTCGTTGAGGCCGGGACCGACCGCCACCACGTCCGCCTGCCCGACCAGCTCGCCGAGCCGGTCGCCCGGATCGCCGGCGACCGCCCCATCCCCGGTCTCCGGCAGGCCGATCACCAGCGCCTCCGGCACCTGGATGCTCAGCGCGGCGGCGGTCGACTCGGCGGCGGCCAGCTGGAGCACCCCGGCGCCGGCGCGCAGCGCGGCCACGCCGGCCAGCAGCACCGCGCCGGGGGTGAAGCGGGAACCCCCGACCACCAGCACGGTGCCCCGGTGCTCCTTGCCGCCGGTGGGCACCGGCAGCGCCCAGTCGCGCAGCAGCGCCGGGGTGATCACCCGCGTCTCAGACCGGTTCGGCATGGACCTCGTCCTCCCTGGTCGGTCGGGCGCCCTGCCGGCGCAGGTGCGTCACGTCGTTGAAGGCGTCCAGGACGAGGCGGCCCTCGGGGTCGGCCGACCAGCCGGTCACCGAGCAGTTGGCGATCACGTGTTCCCGGGTGAGCGCCATCAGCTCCGCCTCGGTCAGTCCGTCCACCAGGTAGCGGAGCATGAAAACCAGCGCGTCGTGGCCGAACAGCAGCACCCGCTGTCCCTCGTGGTCGCGGCGCAGGTCGGCCAGGAGCGCCCGCAGCCGCAGTGCCAGGTCGGTCCAGGACTCGCCGCCCGGCGGGCGGTAGTAGAACTTGCCGAGCCGGCGGCGGCGGGCGGCCTCCTCGGGGAAGCGGCGCTGCACGCCGTGCCCGGTCAGGCCGTCGAGGATGCCCAGTTCCCGGTCGCGCAGCCGCTCGTCCAGGCTGGCCGGGATGCCCGTGCCGGCCAGCGCCAGCTCGGCCGTGCGCACCGCCCGCAGGTACGGCGAGACCACCGCCACGTCGGGCCGGCGTTCGGCCGGCAGGCCGGCGAGCCAGCGGGCGGTGGCCCGGGCCTGCTCCTCGCCGGTGTCCGACAGCGGCACGTCGGCGTCCCGGTGGGTCAGGTCGATCAGCTCGGCGCCGGACGTCTCCGCGGCCGCCGCGGCGACGTTCGCCGTGCTCTCGCCGTGCCGGACGATCCAGAGGGCTGCCAGTTCCGCCATGCGGCCCCCCGTACCCGAGCGGGCCGCCCGGTAACCGTTCCGGCCGGCGCGCAGCTCCCGGCGGGCCTGCGGCGTGAACGGACCGAGGCCGGGTAAGCGCTGGCGCGTTCGGAAGTCGAGACAGGGGAGGTACGCCATGGCGACCGCGGTCAAGGAGCAGAAGAGCCCGGTACGGGACAAGAACTACGACCTGATCCACGTCCTGCAGATGTCGCTGGACAACATCTACCGGATGGACACCTACATCGCGGACGCGCAGCAGCGGGGCGATTCGGAACTGGTCACCTGGTTCACCAAGATTCAGGAGAACAACCGCAAGGCGGGTGACCAGGCCAAGCAGATGCTCATGCAGCGCTTGCAGCAGGAAGGGCGCTGACACCCGCGCTGCCGGGGCCGGACGCGGCATTCTCGTCGCGTCCGGTCCCGGCAGCCACCGGGCGAACTAGTTGTGCCCATCGTCCAGGGCGAGGATGTTGACTGCCGCGTTGACGTCCCGGTCGTGGACGGCGCCACAGGGGCAGACCCACGAGCGGACAGACAGCGGTTTCGGACCATCGATTCGGCCGCACGTCGCACATGTCCGCGACGTGAGGGCGAACCGGTCGATTCTTGCGAAGGTGCGCCCGTACCGGGTGGCCTTGTACTTCAACATCGCCGTGAATTGACGCCCAGCTGGCGTCGTGCACGGATTTTGCCAGTCGGGTCCGGCCGAGACCGGCGACGCACAGGTCCTCCACGAATACCGCTTGGTCGTCGCGGATGATCCGTGTCGAGAGCTTGTGCTGCCAGTCCCGCCGCGTGTCGGCCACCCTTTGATGCGCGCGGGCGACCTTGATGACGGCCTTCTTGCGATTCGCGCTGCCCCGCTTCTTCGTCCGACGCGGCGGTCCGCGGCCGGCGGGACGACCGGCCGCGCCGCCGGTCACGGCGGAGGCCCGGCGAGCCGCTACCCTGCGCCCATGGACGGCGTGACGGACGGCGAACGGCTGGCGGCGTCGCTCGGGCGCGAGCTCGCCCGGCTCACCTTCGTCGACCTGACCACGGACGCGGTGACCGCGCGGATCATCGAATCCGTGGTCGCCTGGGCGGGTGACCAGGGCTGGCGGGTCTACCGTCGGGCGCCGAGCGTGCTGCCCCTACCGCCGCCACTGTCCCGTCAGCAGTCGGTACTCGACGTCGCGTGTGCCCGGCCGGACGGGCCGCCCGTGGTCATCGAGGTCGACCACACGGACCGGCGTCGTACCTGGGACAAGCTGGCGGCGGAGGCGGCGGCCGGCCGCGTCGCGATCTGGGTGCGCTGGGGACCGGGGCGGTTCGGCACCGCGCCCGCGCCGATTCATCAGGTGACCTGCGAGGTCTCCCGCCGCGCCGGGCCGGCCGGGGCGGGCCGGCTGCACAGCCGGGCACCGGGCGCCGACCTGCCTCCACCCGCGCACTCCGAGCGGGGCGCCGGCAGCACCGCCGAGCTGCTGCCGCTGCCGTCGTTGGACGACGAGACGCCCTGAGCCCCCGCCGGACGCCGCACCGCGGATACCGGGCGCGCCTGGCACCGTTTGCGGCGAGTCGCGGTATTCCGAGTCCCGGACACCGCCACACGCCGCAAACCGAGTGGCGCGCGACGGGCTACTCGAAGCGGGACGGGTCGCCGGCGCCCCGGCGGAGGATCTCCGCTTCGCCCTCCGAGAAGTCGATCACCGTCGTGGGCAGGGTGCCGCACTCGCCGGAGTCGATCACCGCGTCGACCACGTGGTCGAGCCGCTCCTTGATCTCCCAGCCCTGCGTCATCGGTTCGGTGTCGCCGGGCATCAGCAGGGTGCTCGACACCAGCGGCTCGCCCAGCTCGGCCAGCAACGCCTGCGCCACGACGTGATCGGGGATGCGGACCCCGACGGTCTTCTTCTTCGGGTGCAGCAACCGGCGCGGCACCTCCTTCGTCGCCGGCAGGATGAAGGTGTAGCTGCCCGGGGTCGCCGCCTTCAGCGACCGGAACAGGGCGTTGTTGATCTGGACGAACTGGCCGAGCTGCGCGAAGTCCCGGCACACCAGGGTGAAGTGGTGCCGGCTGTCGAGCTGGCGGATGTCCCGGATGCGGTCGATGCCCTCCCGGTTGCCCAGCTGGCAGCCGAGCGCGAAGCACGAGTCCGTCGGGTAGGCGATCAGTCCGTTGCCGCGGACGATGTCCACCACCCGGCTGATCGTCCGTGGTTGCGGGTTGTCCGGGTGCACGTCGAGGTACGTCGCCATGGCGGCAGCCTAGGCGGGGGCTGCGACCCCCGGAACGGCCGGCCGCCATCGCATGCCGTCCGGCTCGGCCGGCGGTGCCGGTGAGCCGGGCGCGGGAGTCGGCCGCTGCCGTTACGGTGTGAGCGTGGCGACGGCGGCGGAGGAGATCCGGGTCGGGGAGCGGGTGGTCCGGGTCTCCAGCCCGGACAAGCCCTACTTCCCGGAGCGAGGGCTGACCAAGCTGGACGTGGTGCGCTACTTCCTCGCCGTCGGCGACGGCATCCTGCGCGCGCTGCGGGACCGGCCGACCATGCTGGAACGCTGGCCGCGCGGTGTCTTCGAGGGCGCGAAGATCGCCACCCGGCAGGACAACCGCGGCGACGCCTTTTACCAGAAGCGGCTGCCGGCCGGCGCGCCCGACTGGGTCCGCACCGCGCACATCACCTTCCCCAGTGGGCGGACGGCCGACGAGGTCGCGCCGAGCGAGCTGGCCGTGGTCATCTGGGCGGCCAACCTGGGGACGCTGCGGTTTCACCCCTGGCCGGTCTCGGCGGCGGACGTGGAACGCCCCGACCAGCTCCGCATCGACCTCGACCCGATGCCCGGCGTCGGCTTCGACCAGGTGGTGCCGGTGGCGCACGAGGTCCGTGCCTTCCTCGACGAGCTGGGTCTGGTGGGTTACCCGAAGACCACCGGCGGTCGGGGCCTGCACGTCTACCTGTCGATCGAGCCGAGGTGGAGCTTCGGCGAGTGCCGGCGCGCGGTGCTGGCGCTGGGCCAGGAGATGCAACGCCGCCGCCCCGACCTGGTCACCACCACCTGGTGGCGCGAGCAGCGGGACCGGCCGGTCTTCGTCGACTACAACCAGATGGCCCGCGACCACACCATGACCTCGGCGTACTCGATCCGGCCGACGCCGGCGGCGCTGGTCTCCGCGCCGCTGGACTGGTCGGAGCTGGACGACGCCCGGCCCGAGGACTTCGACGTGGTGAGCATGCCTGCCCGGTTCGCCGGGCGCGGCGACCCGCACGCCGGCCTGGACGAGCGGCGCTTCTCGCTGGAGCCGCTGCTGGAGCTGGCCGACCGGGAGGGGCTGGCGGCCCCGCCGGAGCGCTGACGGGTCAATGCCCGGGGCGCTGAGGGGCACTGCCCGGGGCGCTGAGGGGTCACTGCCAGGGGCTCTGGGCGCCGGTGAACTCCTCGAAGACCAGCCAGCTGCGGGTGGACAGCACCCCGGCGATGCCCTGCACCCGCTCCAGCACCACGTCGCGCAGGGTGGCGTTGTCCGGCGCGCGGACCAGCGCGAGCACGTCGTGTTCGCCGCTGAGCAGCGCCACGTGCTCGACGTAGCGCACCCGGGCCAGCTCCGCCGACACCTCCCGCCAGGTGTTCTGCTCGATCGTCAGGGCGATGTACGCCGAGGTGCCCAGCCCGGCCGGCTCGGGCGCCACCTGCGCCCGGAACCCGGTGATCACCCCGTCGCGCAGCAACCGCTCCACCCGGGCGTACGCGTTGGTGCGGGAGACGTGCACGCGTTCGGCCAGCGTACGGACGGAGAGCCGGCCGTCGCGGACCAGCTCGTCGAGGATGCGCCGGTCCACCTCGTCCAGCGGACCGGCCGAACGTCCCGTTCCACCGGGCAGGCCCGCCTCCGGACTGGTCTCCTGGCTCACATCAGCCCCCTCGGCACGCCATTCATCCCACGTTCACCGCGCATCTTGAGTCAATCATCCGACAGCAGGAGCATAAGGCCACCACACGTCCAGGAGGTCCCCGCCGTGACGACCACACCCCAGGCGGTCCGCAGGGCATCCCCGCGCACCCGCCGGCCGGCCACCCCGGCCGCGCCCGACCCGTCCGCCGGCCTGCTCCCGCAGGCCGAGCCGGTCCGACTGCTCGACCCGGACGGCACGCCGCTGCCGTCCCGCGCCGACTACCCCGAGCCGCCCGTCGAGGCGCTGCGCGAGATGTACCGCCGGATGGTGGTCGGTCGCCGCTTCGACACCCAGGCCACCGCCCTGACGAAGCAGGGCCGGCTCGCCGTCTACCCGTCCTCGCGCGGCCAGGAGGCCTGCCAGGTCGGGGCGACCCTCGCCGTGCGTGACACCGACTGGGTCTTCCCCACCTACCGCGAGTCGATGGCGCTGGTCAGCCGGGGCATCGACCCGGTCGAGGTGCTCACCCTGCTGCGCGGCGACTGGCACTGCGGGTACGACCCGACGCGGGTGCACACCGCGCCGCAGTGCACCCCGCTGGCGACCCAGTGCGTGCACGCGGCCGGGCTGGCCTACGGCGAGTCGTACCAGGGCCGGGACACCGTGGCGCTGGCCTTCATCGGCGACGGCGCGACCAGCGAGGGCGACTTCCACGAGGGGGTCAACTTCGCCGCCGTGTTCAAGGCCCCGGTCGTCTACTTCGTGCAGAACAACAAGTACGCGATCAGCGTGCCGCTGTCCCGGCAGACCGCCGCGCCGAGCCTGGCGTACAAGGGTGTCGGCTACGGCGTGCCCAGCGAGCAGGTCGACGGCAACGACCCGGTGGCGGTGCTGGCGGTGCTCACCCGCGCGGTGGCGCACGCCCGGGCCGGTCACGGGCCGTTCCTGGTCGAGGCGCACACCTACCGGATGGAGCCGCACACCAACGCCGACGACGCCACCCGCTACCGCGACGCCGACGAGGTCGAGGCCTGGCGCGACCGCGACCCGGTGGCCCGGCTGGAGACGTACCTGCGCAACCGGGGCGCGCTCGACGACGCGGCGGTGGCCGCGATCGCCGAGGAGGCCGAGGCGTACGCCGCCGACCTGCGCGACCGGATGAACGCCCAGCCCACGGTCGACCCGCTCAGCCTCTTCGACCACGTCTACGCCGAGCCGACCCCGCAGCTGGTCGAGCAGCGCGAGCAGGTCCGCGCCGAGCTGGCCGCCGCCCGCGACGAGGAGGGGGACGCCTGATGGCCACCATGACCATGGCGAAGGCGCTCAACGCCGCGCTCGCCGACGCGATGCTCGACGACGACCGGGTGGTCGTCTTCGGCGAGGACGTCGGGCAGCTCGGCGGCGTCTTCCGGATCACCGACGGGCTCCAGGCCCGCTTCGGCGACAAGCGCTGCTTCGACACCCCGCTGGCCGAGGCCGGCATCGTCGGCTTCGCCGTCGGGCTGGCCATGTCCGGGCTGCGCCCGGTGGTGGAGATGCAGTTCGACGCGTTCGCGTACCCGGCCTTCGAGCAGATCGCCTCGCACGTGGCGAAGCTGCGCAACCGCACCCGTGGCGCGCTGAGCGTGCCGATCGTGATCCGGGTGCCCTACGCCGGCGGCATCGGCGGGGTGGAGCACCACTGCGACTCGTCCGAGGCGTACTACGCGCACACCCCGGGTCTGAAGGTGGTCACCCCGGCCACCGTCGAGGACGCGTACTCGCTGCTGCGCCAGGCGATCGACGACCCCGACCCGGTCGTGTTCATGGAGCCCAAGAAGCTCTACTTCTCCAGCGCCGAGGCGGAACTGCCCGCGACCACCGCGCCGTTCGGCCGGGCGGTCGTGCGCCGGCCCGGCACCGACGCCACCCTGGTCGCGTACGGCCCGGCGGTGCCGGTCGCGCTGGAGGCCGCCGAGGCCGCCCGCGAGGAGGGCTGGGACCTGGAGGTCGTCGACGTGCGCACCATCGTGCCGTTCGACGACGAGACGATCGCCGCCTCGGTCCGCCGGACCGGCCGCTGCGTGGTGATCCAGGAGGCGCAGGGCTTCGCCGGGATCGGCGCGGAGATCGCCGCCCGGGTGCAGGAGCGCTGTTTCCACGCCCTGCACGCCCCGGTGCTGCGGGTGTCCGGGCTGGACATCCCGTACCCGGCGCCGATGCTGGAGCACACCCACCTGCCCTCGGTGGACCGGGTGCTGGACACGGTGGCCCGCCTCCAGTGGGACGACCAGCCCGACCCGCGCTGGCTGCCCCAGGGGAGTGCGGCGTGACCACGGTGGAGCGGACGCAGGTCTTCCTCCTGCCCGACCTGGGCGAGGGGCTGAGCGAGGCCGAGATCGTGGAGTGGCGGGTCGCCGTGGGCGACGTGGTCACGGTGGACCAGAGCGTGGTCGAGGTGGAGACCGCCAAGGCGGTCGTCGACGTGCCCTGCCCGTACGCCGGCCGGGTGGTCGCCCTGCACGGCGCGGCGGGTGAGGTGCGTCCGGTCGGCCAACCCCTGATCACCATCGCGCCGCTCGACGGCGACGGCGGCGGCGAGCCCGCCGGGCACGCCACCTACCGCGAGGAGGAGCGGGCCGGCTCCGGCAACGTGCTGATCGGGTACGGCACCGGGCACGCCGGCGCCGGCCGGCGTCGGCGCCGTCCCCGGTTGGCGCTGGCCCCCGAGCCCACCGCCGGCGCGACCGACGCCCCCGAGGGGAAGGACACGCCGGAGCCGGCCACGGCACCGACCGACCTCGCGGCCGGGCGGACGCCGACGGCGGCGCTGGTCATCTCGCCGATCGTGCGGCGGCTGGCCAGGGAACGCGGGGTGGACCTGGCCGCGGTGCGCGGCACCGGCACCGGCGGCGTGATCCGCCGCGCCGACGTGGAGGCGGCCGCCGCCGCGCCGGCCAGCCGGCTCGCGGCGGTGCCGGAGCAGCCCGCCGCGCACGTCGGGCTCGCCCCGGCCGAGGGGCAGGACGTGGTCATCCCGCTCACCGGCATCCGCAAGGTGATCGCCGACAAGCTCTCCCGCAGCCGGCGGGAGATCCCCGAGGTGACCATCTGGGTGGACGTGGACGCCACCGGGCTGCTGGAGACCCGGGCGGCCATCAACGCCGCCACCCCGGACGCGCCGGTGAGCATCCTGGCCCTGCTGGCCCGGATCTGCCTCAGCGGGCTGCGGCGGTTCCCGCAGCTCAACGCGCACGTCGACACCGAGGGGCAGCGGATCGTCCAGTCGGCCGGGGTGCACCTGGGCATCGCCGCGCAGACCGACCGGGGCCTGGTCGTCCCGGTGCTGCGCGACGCCCAGCGGCTCACCACCCGGGAGCTGGCCGCCGCGCTGGCGGAGACCACCGCCGCGGCCCGGGCCGGCACGCTGCCGCCGGCCCGGCTGACCGGCGGCACCTTCACCCTCAACAACTACGGGGTGTTCGGCGTGGACGGCTCGACGCCGATCATCAACCACCCGGAGGCGGCGCTGCTCGGGGTGGGCCGGATCGTGGACAAGCCCTGGGTGGTCGACGGACAGCTCGCGGTGCGCAAGGTGACCCAGCTCAGCCTCACCTTCGACCACCGGGTCTGTGACGGTGGCGTGGCGGGCGGCTTCCTGCGGCACGTCGCCGACTGCGTCGAGCAGCCGGCGCTGCTGGTCGCCAACGTCTGAGCGGTACGGGCGGAGCCGGCCGCGCTGGCCGGCTCCGCCGCCGGACGGCGTGGTGTCCGCTTCGTCCGCCCATCTGTACGGGCGGCGGGGGGCGTGGGCACGGCGTTTTCCGGTCGGTGGGTCGGGAAATCGGCGGCCGGGGAACGACCGGACCGCCGAGAGGAGCACCCGTGCCGTACCAGGGTCTGCCCGCCACCGTGCGGGACCGGCGCCCGTCCGTCGCCGGTGCGCCGTTGTGGTGCGACGCGCACGAGTACGGGCTGACCGGCGACGGGGTGACCAACGACCAGCCGGCGCTCGCCGCCCTGGTGGACCGGCTCGGCGACGGGTACGCCGCTGACGGGCGGGCCCGGGTGATCTACTGCCCGCCGGGGATCTACTCGATCCGCGACGCCGGCACGGTGTGGCGCAGCGGGGTCTCGCTGATCGGGGCCGGGTCGGCGGCGACCCGGTTCCTGCTCAGCAACGAGGGCAACCGGGCGGACCCGACGCCGCTGGCCTTCTGGACCAGCCTGCAGCACGGCGCGGACCGGGACCGGCACATCGCCGACTGCACCTTCGCCGACTTCGAGATCGACGGCTCCGGCGTGGCCATGGCCGAGTACAACTATCTGGCCAAGGGGCTGGGCCTGCAGTACGTGGTGCGCGGGGTGTTCCGCAACCTCTACATCCACCACACCGCGGCGAGCGGGCTCGGCTGCGACTTCCTCCAGGACGGCATCATCGACGGCGTGGTGGTGGTCGGCTGCGGCCGGCTGGACAACGGCGAGGAGATGGGCGGGGCCGGCATCGGCATCGGCATCGGCGGTTGGGGCACCGTCGAGCGGCTCACCATCGCCAACTGCACCGCGCTGGGCAACGGCACCAACGGCATCTTCCTGGAGTTGCAGAAGGACTACTGGCCGCCGCCGCGCGGCTACCGGATCGTCGGCTGCCACAGCCAGGGCAACCGGTTCGGCATCTCCGACTGGGGCGCCGACGGGCTGATCGTCACCGGCTGCACGATGACCGGCAACCTGGAGGCGGGCTTCGACGTCTCGGCCAACGGCACCTCGGGGGTGGCCGGCCGGGGTGGGCTGCTGACCGACTGCGTGATCGACGGCAACGTCCGCGACGGAATCAGCATGGGCAACACCCCCGGCCCGTACACCGTGCGGGGCAACCGGATCAGCGGCAACGGCGCGTACGGCTACCACGAGCACAACCTGGGCCGGGGCTACCAGGACCCGGCGATGGACGTGGTCATCGAGAGCAACGAGTTCTGGGGCAACGGCCTGGACGGGATCCGGGTCGACCGCCCGATGACCGACTCGGTGCTGCTCAACAACCGGATCCGCAACAACGGGCGGCAGTGCGGCGGCGCCTGCGCCGGGGGCGGCGAGACGGTCCGGTACAGCGACAAGGCGCTGGTGGACCGCTCGGCGAACTGGCCGTCGGACGGGCACCGGGGCAAGGTGCTGCGGGTGGGCGAGCGGGTGGCCGTGGTGGCCGCCAACACCGCCTCCGAACTCACCCTCGCCCCGGTACGTCCGGACGCCTACAGCGCCTGGAGTGGTGACACCCCGCTGCCCGGTGCGGCGTACGAGCTGCCCGCGGCGCCGGGTACCCGGGCCGGGATCACCATCAACGCGGCCTTCGACTCGGCGACGATCCGGGGCAACCGCGTCTGGGACAACCACGACCCGAGCACCCAGACCCACGGGCTGTGGATCACCGAGCGGGGCAGTTGCGTGGCCTGCCGGGTCGAGGACAACGACCTCGCCGGCAACGCCGGGAGCGCCACCCGGTTGGACACCCCGCCGGTCGGCGGTCGGTGGGACCGCAACCACGGCGACCAGGACTGGGACTGAACGACCCGAGTCGGTACGCCGGGGACACGGACCACCCAGGCTTCCTGTTCCGGGACGGCCGGGCCGCGAATTCGCGGCCGAGCACATCGGCGTCCAAAAGCCCAGCCGTTTCCGAGCATTTCCCGCGAAAGTGCGCCGCGGCCCGAGAAGCGCCGTACAGAATGTGGCCAAGGGAAATGGAAACGGGGGGCTGAATATGGATGTGAGGCGGCGACTGACGCTATTGGCGGTGACCATCGCAGCCACACCGTTGATCCTCGGCGGATGCACGGCGGACCGGAAGGACGCCACCGGCTCGGCGCCGGGCAGGGCCGCGGACCCCGCGGTCACGGTGACCCCCGCCGACCGGGCGAAGGACGTCCCGGTCAGCGCGGAGGTCGGGACGAGCGTGAGCCACGGGAAGGTCACCGGCGTCAAGCTCACCGACGACAAGGGGAAGCAGGTCGCGGGGGAGCCGCGCGAGGACGGGTCGAGCTGGGTGCCGAGCACCCCGCTGGAGAACGGCCGGACCTACACCGCGGAGGTGACCGCCACCGGGAAGAAGGGGAAGATCGCCGTCGGGCGGACGACCTTCACCACGTCGCCCAAATCGACCAGACAGGCGATAAGGAGCACGTTGTATTTCGCCGGAAATCAGACGTACGGCACCGCGATGCCGGTGACCGTCGCATTTGATCCGCCAATTCCCAAAGAGGCCCGGGCGGCCGTGCAACGGCGATTGTTCGTGAAGACCGACCCGCCGCAGCCGGGTACCTGGTCATGGATGGGGGACGGCAAGCAGGTCGAATACCGGGCGCCGGATTTCTGGAAGCCCGGCACGAAGATCAGCGTGCGGTCGGGACTGGCGGGACTCCCGATCGGCAAGGAGTTCATCGGTGACGACGACCGCCGGTCCACCTCGAAGATCGGCCGGCAGGTGGCCCTCGAGATCGACAACGCCACCAAGCAGATGTCGGTCCTCCAGGACGGCAAGCTGGTCCGCAAGATCCCGGTGAGTATGGGCAAACCGAGCACCCCGACCTCGAGCGGCAAGATGGTGATCATGGAGAAGCACGACTTCACCACGTTCGACACCCGGGGTTCGGCCGACCCTTATGTGGTCGACGTGGAGGACGCCCAGCGGCTCACCTGGGGCGGCGAGTTCATCCACGCCGCGCCGTGGTCGGAGGGGGATCAGGGCAACATCAACGTCTCGCACGGCTGCACCAACGTGTCGGTGACGGCGGCGGACTGGCTGATGGGCATCACCAAGGTCGGCGACCTGGTGACCATCAAGGGCACCGAGGTGCAGTTGGACCAGGGCAACGGCTTCACCGCCTGGAACGTCAGCTGGGACGAGTTCGCCAAGGGCAGCGCGCTGCCCGTGCCGCCCGGCCTGAAGCCAGCGCCCACCCTGAGCCCGGGGCACCCGGGGGCGGTGGCGGGGGGATCGTCGCCCGCACCCGCGCCGTCCGCCAGCGGCGGCTGAGACCAGCGGGAGGAACGACCGGGGTACGACCGGCCCGCTCCGCGGCGGGCCGGTCGTGCGTCGGCCCGGGCAGGCTCGGGGCCGGTGCCCGATCGAGGTGGGCACCCGGCAGCTCGGACGGCCTCCCCGAAGGGCTCCCGAGAGACGCTACGGATCTGATGTCGTCATCGACTCACCGATGCGCCCGTGAGTCGTCGAGGTCATCAGATCCGTAGCGTTTCCGAGCTCCCGTGTGCGGCGGCACGGCCGGCGACGATCGGGCCGGGTGAGGCGACGTCAGGTGAGGTCGACGCGGGCGATGGCGGTGCCGATCAGGCTGCCCAGCCAGAGCCGGTCGCCGTGCTGCCGGACCCCGGTGATCATCCAGTAGGCGCCGGCGGGGCCGTGCAGCGTGCGCAGCACCGTCCCCTCGCCGTCGACGAGGGCGACCAGCCCGTACTTCTGCGGCTGCGGTCGTACCGCGTCGGGCAGCAGCGCCACCAGCTGGCGCAGCCGGGGGTGCGGCAGCAGCCGCTCGACGACCGGCAGCCGGGGGCTGGGCAACGCGATCCAGTACGTCCCGTCGCCGACCGCCGTGAGATTGTCCGGGTATGCCGGCAGGTCGGTGAGGACGGTGACCGCCCCGTCGGGCAGGGCCACCCGCACCAGCCGGTGGGTGCTGGTCTCCACCAGCATCAGCGCCGACTCGTCGGGGGTCAGCGCGATCCCGTTGGGGAAGTAGAGCCCGTCGGTCACCACCTCGGTGCGCCCCGAGCGCGGGTCGTACGCCAGCACCCGCCCATTGGGGCGGTGTTCCAGCAGGTCGTGCTTCCAGTGCGAGAGCGGGTAGCGGTCGGAGGAGTCGGTGAAGTAGACCGTGCCGTCGCGGGCCACCGTGGCGTTGTCGGCCAGGTGCACCGGCGACGCGGTGCCGGTCAGCTCGCGCACCGCGCCGTCGGCGGTGACCCGCAGCAACCCCCGGTACGCGTCGCAGACCACCAGGCTGCCGTCGCGCGGGTCCAGCTCGATGCCGAGCGGTCGCCCGCCGGTCTCGGCGAGCAGCCGGGGCGCGGTGCCGGCGGGCGCGTCGGCGGGCCACCACCAGAGCCGGCCGTCCTCGTCGCCGCTGACCACCCGCCCGTCCGGGTCCACCAGCACGTCCTCCGGCCCGTGCGCGCCCGGCGGCAGGGACAGCAGCTCGACCGCGTCGAGCCGCCGGTCGGTGGCCGCCCACACCCCGGTCAGCGGGGGCGGGACGGTGGCCGGCTCGCGGACGGGTCGGATCAGGCGGGGCGGGCGGGGGCGCTGGCGCGGGACGACCATCGGGTCATTGTCACCCGCCGATCCCGGTCCCGTCCCCCCGCCGGGCGTGTCGCGCCGGCGGCGCATCGTCCCTGAGACGGATCGGGGACTCCCCCGGGGGCGACCCTGGGCGTACCCGGATTCGGTCCGTCGGACGGCGGAAATGTCGGTGGTCGGGGCTAGATTCGTCCGTATGGGACAGCGGGGTGACCGGCTCCACGTGCAGCTCAGCGTGGGTGACGACGTGGTCGGGGTGCGAGTGGTCGGCGAGGTCGACGTCGCCTCGGTCGGTGTGCTGCGTGCCGCGCTGTGGGCCGCGCCGGCGCGGCCGGTGCTGCGGGTCGACCTCTCCGGTGTCCGGCTGCTCTCCGCCGCCGGGGTCCGCGCGCTGGTCGCCGCGCACCTGCGGGTGCGGGCCCGGGGCGGAGAACTCGTGCTGGCCGACCCGGATCCGGTGGTCGCCCGGGTGCTGCGGGCCACCGGCCTGCACCGGGTCGTCCCCGTCGTGCAGACCCTGCCCACTCCGCCCTGTCCCCGCGGCGAGCTGGTCGCCTGCGCCTGAGACGCGCCGTCGCCGGCGCGGCACCGACCGTGCACCCCGATGGCGCGGGGCCGCCGGCGCGGCACCGACCGTGCACCCTGATGGCGCGGGGCCGCCAACACGGCACCGACCCGCAGCCGTTGGCGCGGGGCCGCCGGCGCGGCGCCGACGACCCCGCCTCCGGTCAGCGGACGCCGAGCAGGTCGACGACGAAGACCAGCGTCTCGTTCGGCTTGATGACGCCGCCGGCGCCACGGCTGCCGTAGCCCAGGTGCGGCGGGATGGTCAGCCGGCGACGGCCGCCGACCTTCATGCCCACCACGCCCTGGTCCCAGCCGGCGATGACCTGGCCGCCGCCGAGCGGGAACTCGAACGCCTCGCCCCGGTTCCAGGACGCGTCGAACTCGCGCCCGGTGGAGTGGGACACGCCGACGTAGTGGACGTTGGCGAGCTGGCCGGGCTGGGCCTCCGGGCCGTCGCCCACGGTGATGTCCTCGATGACGAGGTCGGCCGGGGGCGCGCCCTCGATCGGGCCGATCTCGGGCTTTGCTGCCTGGGGCATGTTCATCTGCTGATCTCCTGCCGTTCTGGCTCGATCGTCCGGTCAGTTCCGATCCTGCCGGATCGCGACCCACCGATTCCCGGCAGTCCCGCCGACGGCGCGCCGTGTGCGGCGGCGGCCCGGAAACGCCGGAGGGGGCGCCACCGGTCGGTGGCGCCCCCTGCGGGTCGGTGCGGTCACTTCAGCCAGCCGTACTTCCGGACGACGGGGAGGTTCGCCCAGACCCGACCGAGGCCGAGGGTGTTGCCCGCGCCGACGAGGGCCAGACCGGCGAGCACCGCGGCGTAGATCAGGTGGTCGTCCATGAAGAGGTTGTTCTCGGGAGGCAGGACGGCGGTCCACATGAGCACCATCAGCAGCGCGCCGGTCGTGGCGGCCAGTCGCATCCCGATGCCGAGCAGCAGCGCCACGCCGATCCCGGCGAGACCGGCCATGAACAGCCAGTCGGCCCAGGTCGCGCCGGCGATGTCCTGGTAGATGCCCTGGAACGGGCCGGCCGCGCCGAAGGTGAGGAACCCCTTGGTCGGGCTGCCGCCGTTGATCCAGGCGTTCTTCGCCTCGGTCTCGTGGCCGAGGCCGAAGGCCTTGTCCAGGAACGCCCAGAGGAAGATCCAGCCGAGCGCGATCCGGGTGCCGGCCCAGACGAACCGGGCGGCGCGCTCACGGGGGGTCTCGGCCGCCGGAGCGATGGTGGTGGCGGTGGTGTTCCGCTCGATCGTCGCGGTCATGGTGTCCACGTCCCTTCTCTGCCTGGCACCGCGCTTTCCGGTGGCACATTCATTGCACCGCCGCGCGGCGGTCGCCGGCAGGGCCGGTCGGGCCGTCCCGGACCGGGACCTTGGACCCCGAACGCGGCCCCGCCGGCGGGACCTTCGGCCCCCGTCCGACCCGGTCCACCGCCTCTGCCTCCGCTGGTCGGCGCCGCCATACCGTGCGGATGCAGGCCAGCCGAGGAGGTCGTGATGAGGACGTGGCAGGTGGGCGACGTGATGACCCGGGACGTCGCGACGGTGGGGGAGGAGACCCCGTACCGCGACATCGTGGACGTGCTGATCCGGCGGGGGATCAGCGCGGTGCCGGTGGTGGACGGGTTCCGGCGGGTGCTGGGCGTGGTGTCCGAGGCCGACCTGCTGCACAAGGTGGAGCGGGCGGGCAACCCGGACGAGCGCCGGGTCTTCGAGGGCCGGCGCCGGCGGGTGGCGCGGGAGAAGGCCGGCGCGCTGGTGGCGAAGGAGTTGATGACCGCGCCGGCGGTCACCACGTACCCGGAGTCGCCGTTGCCGGCCGCGGCCCGGCTGATGGACCGGGAGGTCGTCAAGCGGCTGCCCGTGCTCGACGACCTCGGCCGCCTGGTCGGCATCGTGACCCGCGGCGACCTGCTCCGGGTGCACCTGCGCAGCGACGCGGAGATCCGCGCGGACGTGGTGCAGGAGGTGCTGCGGCGGGTGCTCGCCGTGCGGGACGGGCTGGTCACCGTGCGGGTCCGCGACGGTGAGGTGACCCTGGACGGCCGGCTCGACCGGCGCAGCGCCGCCGACCTCGCGGTCCGGCTCGCCGGGCAGGTCAGCGGCGTGGTCCGGGTGGTCGACACGATCGGGTACGACGTGGACGACACCGTCCTGGTCGAGCTGCCCCCGGGCCGGGTCACCCCGGTCGCCTGAACCGCCGCCCCCGGGGGCTCCGCCCGGGTCTAGGCCGGGTGGGTCACCGGGTCGGCGAGCTGGGCGGCCAGCAGCCCGGGCGCCTCCGCCAGCGACGGGCCGTACCAGGTGAGGTGGCGGCCGGAGACCAGCGCGCAGGGCGTGCCGGGGAACGCCTCCGGGCCGTCGGCGGCGGTGAACGCGTACGGCTCGTCGGGGAGCACGACCAGGTCGGCTTCCCGGGCGCGCAGCGCGTCGAGGTCCGGGCGCGGGTACCGCTCGGCGTCGTCGGCGTACAGGTTCGCCACCCCGAGCCGGCGCAGCACGTCCCCGGCGAAGGTGTCGCCGCCGAGCACCACCCAGGGCCGGCGCCACACCGGTACGACGGCCCGGCGCGGCACCAGCGGCGGCGTGGCCGGGGCGGCCCAGGCGCGGCGGGCGGCGGCGAGCCAGTCCGGTTCGGCGGTCACGTCGAGCGCGGCGAGCAGGTCGGCCAGCTCGGTCAGCGCCTGCGGCACGGTACGCGGGTAGGTGACCCGGACCGGCACCCCGGCCGCGACCAGCGCGTCGGCGTCGGCGCGCCGGTTCTCCTCCACGTTGAGCAGCACCAGGTCCGGGCGCAGGGCGAGCACCCGGTCCAGGTCCGGGTACTTGCTGCCGCCCACCCGCGCCACGTCGAGCCCGGCGGGGTGCGTGCACCAGTCGGTCGCGCCGACCAGCACCTCCGGCACGGTCACCGCCACCGCCTCGGTCAGCGACGGCACCAGCGAGACCACCCGCACGGCGTACCTCCCTCCCCGGCACGGGCCGCGCCGGTCCGACCCATCGTCCCCGCGGTCGTCGGTCCCGTCCGCCCGGCCCCCTTGCCGCTCTTCTACAACGTTGTAATACTCGGGTCGTCCGGCACCCCGAGGAGGATCGATGACCGCCCACCCCACCCCGACCGTCCAGGACGAGATCCCGGTGGAGGCGCTCGGCGACCTCTACCGCGACGGCATCACCGCCTGCCGGGGCGCGTTCGCCGTCGACTGGGTCGACCAGGTCGGCGAGGACATCGACGCGGCCTTCCGGGAGGCCCGCTCCCGTCCGGACGGCGCGGTGGGCCGCGGCCCGGACCGCTGGTACGTCGAGATCCACCCCGAACAGCTGCGCGGCTTCGCCGACCTGGTCACCCACCCCTGGGTGGTGGCGGTCTGCCGCGCGGTGCTCGGCCCCGACTACGAGATCGTCGAGCTCGGCTTCGACATCCCGTTCCCGGGGGCCGTCATGCAGCCCTGGCACCGGGACTTCCCGATGCCCGAGGAGACCCGACGCCAACGGCGACTCACCTCGCTCGCGTTCAACCTGACCACCGTGGACACGGTCGAGGAGATGGGCCCGTTCGAGATCGCCCCCGGCACCCAGTGGGACGACGGCGCCGACTTCGACCACGGGATGTTCCCGCCGAAGGAGCGGTACCCCCGCTACGCGCAGCGCGCGGTGCGCAAGTACCCGCGGCGCGGCGACATCTCGGCCCGCTCGGCGCTGACCGTGCACCGGGGCACCCCGAACGTCTCGACGCTGGCCCGGCCGGTGCTGGTGCTCGGCGTGGACGCCCCCGGCGCCGGCAACGCCGAGCGGCACGACATGGCGGTCACCCGGGAGTACCGGGACGGGCTGCCCGAGCTGGCCCGCGCCCACCTGCCGTGCCCGGTGGTGGAGCGGCTCACCCCGATCCGGCAGAAGCACACCATCGAGGGCCTGGTGATGGGGGCCGCCTGAGCCGCCGGCGCCGACCGGGGCGGCGACCGGCCCGGCCGACCGGCGCCGCCGCCCGGCCACCGGGACACCCTCCCGGGCGGCCCACCCGCCTGGAGAAGCCGGTCGGTCCGCGCACCCGACGGGGCGGGGACCCGGATCCGACCGCACCGGCGAGGCGACGAGCAGGATCGACGCCCTAGACTCGGCCGGTCGACCGACCACGTGAGGATCCGGCACCACCATGACGCGTACCGCCACCGACGACGGTTCCCGGCTGCGGCCGCTGCCGCTCGACGATGCCGCGCTGCCGGCCCGGGCCGGTCAGGTGGTGCACGCCGGTCGCCGGCTCGGTGACCTGGTGACCCGGCGCCCGGAGGGCATCACCGGGCACCAGTGGAGTTCGGCGACCCGCGAGGAGTTCGACCACGTGGTCTGCGCCGCCGACACCGGTCGGCCGCTCTTGGCCGTCGTGCTCGGCGCGCCGGCGCCGCCCGGCTCGGCCCGGCAGCGCGCCGAGCGGATGCGCGACGCCGTCTGCGCCGCGGTCGACCTGCCCGTGCTGCGGATCGAGTCGCCGACGTTGCGGTCCGCCGCCCACGGCCCGCGGATCGTCGGGTACGTCATCGACGCCCGCGCGTACGCCGGCCCGTCCGCCGGCCAGGACGGCGACGGGTACGACAGCGTGGTGGCCTTCCGCGACATCGTCGGTCGGCTGCCCGACGGCCGCACCGGCCCGGTCAACGACCTCGGGGCGCTGACCCGTGCCGCCGCCGTCGACGCGTACGTGTCCCGGCGGCTGGCCGACCCCATCGTGCGCGGGCTGCACGTGCGGTGGCGGGACGGGGCGGCCGAGGGCTGGAGCTGGGTCGAGGTGCGGCCCGGTCGCTGCCTGGTCGAGCGGGTGACCCTCCGCGCGCACCGCTTCTGGTGCGGGGTGGACGCCGCCCGGCTGGCCGAGGATCTGGCCACCGTCGCGGTCGGAGAGCGGCTGCGGGCGCTGGAGACCGACGAACCGCCGCTGGTGGACCGAACCGAGCTGCGGCGGGAGATCCGGGGGCTGCGCGCCCGCCGGGACGAACTGGTCGGCGGCTTCGCCTTCGACCACCTCTGCGTCGACTGACATCCGACCGCAGCGTCCATCCGACCGCAGCGTCGCCGCGCGGTGACTCCGCGTCTTTCGCAAAACCCCGATCGGGCCGTCGTCACCGTCCCGTGCCGAATTCCTCGATCCGCGTTGAACCATCGCCCGCGGCGCTCCGTACCTAAGCGGGAATGGACACAGTTCTTCCCAGCCGCGCCACCCGACGCGGCGGACGGTGCGGAAAGGGCATCGTCGGCCATCGACGCGCGACCGGAACGTCGCAGTGATCCCGACGGGCGTCCCACCCCGAATTCCCTTCGCCCGACGGGGTCACGAGTCAGGTACCGGATCGAGAAGGAGAGCAATTCGATGCGCAGGTCCACAGGGGCGCGCCGGTCATCCGGTAACGCGCGGAGCAAGCGGCTGCTGGCGGCGGTCGGCGCGCTCGCGGTCTTCGGCGGTATCGCCGCGGTGACCCAGATCTCGTCGGCCAACGAGAACCGTCGGACGACGACCCGCAACGTCTCGTCCGCCTGCGTGGCGCCGAGTCCCGGCGCCACCTCGCCGAGCGGTCGCGGCAGCACCACACAGACGTGGCAGAACGGGCGCTGGGTGCGCAACCACTGGGGTGACGGCCAGATGTCCGTCGCCGAGTGCCAGGCCGTCAAGGACGGCAACGCGCCGGTGAACACCGTCGCCTCCGGTGTGGTCTGCCCGGACGTCGCCGGCAAGCTTCCCCGGGTCCCGGACCGCGCCCGGGCCGAGGTCGACCGGAACCTCGCGCTGTTGCAGACCCAGATCGCCGAGGCCGACCGGCGGCTGGCCGCCGAGGGCCGCAACGGGCAGACCTTCATCAACAACGCCATCCTGCGTCCGCTGGAGGACAAGCGGCGCGCGACGTTGAACCGGATCACCACCGCCATCGACCGGGTGGGTCCGCGCCCGCAGGGCCTGGACCAGCTCGCGAAATGCACCGTCGCCGCGAACAACAACAATGGCGGCGCCAATGGCGGCCAGAACGGCGGTCAGACCGGCGCCCCGACCGCCGCCCCGACCAATGGTGGTCAGAACGGCGGCCAGAACGGCGGACAGAACGGCGGCGGAAACAACAACGGCGGAAACAATCTCGGCGTGCTGGCCAAGGACTGCACCAACAGCGACCTCCAGCCGCACGACGGTTTCCAGAACGGCAACCGATGCGTCAGCACGGCCTTCGGTGAGGTCGGCGCCGCCGCCAACAACCCGTCCCTGCTGATCACCGAGTTCCCGGAGCAGGTGCAGCGCAACCAGCCGTTCGCGCTGCAGGTCTCCACCCGGAACTTGATCCGCGACCGGTTCCTCGCCGCCGGCCAGGGCGGCTACTACCTGGAGAGCTCCGTCCTCAACGACCAGGGGCTGACTCGCGGTCACTTCCACACCGCCTGCCGGATGCTGCAGAGCACCAATGAGGCGCCGTCGAACCCGCAGGACGTGCCGGCGTTCTTCGTCGCCACCGAGGACGGTCGCGGCGGTGGCCAGGCCGACGAGGTGACCATCCAGATCCCGGGCCTGCCGCAGTCGGGCACGGCGCAGTGCGCGGTCTGGGCCGGTGACGGCTCGCACCGGGTGCCGATGATGGAGCGGGCCAACCAGACCCCCGCCTTCGACGTGGTGCGGATCGAGGTCGACTGACCCGTCCTACGACACCGTCGCGGGCCGTCCGGAGAGATCCGGGCGGCCCGCGTCGTATCCCCGGACCAGCGCCGCAGCCGAAGCGCGTAGCGCGGTGTATCGGCGTCGCCGGGCCGGGCCGGCGGCCATGTTGCCGGCGGCCCCGTCCACCGGCCGACAGTGACCGTGGCGAGGGGCGCGGCCCGGCCGTAGGGTCGGTGGATGCCGGACACCCGTTTCCCGGTCCTGCTCGACGGCCCGGGCAACCACGTCGACGACCCTCGGGAGCTGCTGGTCGGCTATCTCGACTGGTACCGGGAGGCGCTGGCCCGCAAGACCGCCGGCCTCTCGGAGGAGCAGCTGCGCGGTCCCGTCGACGGGCTCGGCTGGGCGCCGCTCGGGCTGGTGCGGCACCTGGGCTGGGTGGAGCGGCGCTGGATCCGGTGGGGCTTCGCCGCGGAGCAGGTCGCCCCGTGCCCGCCGGGCGAGGACGACGCCGAGTGGCGGGTGGACGCCCTGTCGACGGAGCAGGTGTGGCGGGCGTACCGGGCGGAGGTGGCGCACACCCGCCGGATCGTCGCCAGGGTGCCGCTGTCGCGGCGGGCCGCGCTCGGCGGCCGGTTCCACGCCGCCGCGGACGCGCCGTCGCTGGGCCGGATCCTGTTCCACCTGCTCCAGGAGTACGCCCGGCACCTGGGTCAGCTCGACGTGGCCCGACAGTTGCTCGACGGGGTCACCGGCGAGTGACCGGGCGTCGCGCACCGACGGGGGAGCGCCACCGGGTGGAAATTGTGAACGCGGCGAAAAGCGTAGGGGTCACGCTGATTTCTCAACGTGACCCCTACGCGGCGGATCGTGATGCCCCGGCGATGCGGGTCAGCGGTTCTTCCACGCCTCCACGACGTTGACCGGGATGCGGCCGCGCTCGGAAATCTCGTAGCCGTTCTTGGCGGCCCATTCCCGGATGGCACGGTTCTGCTCGCGGTCCATTCCCGAGACCGCGGCGCGAGCCGGGCGGCGGACCGGGCGGCCGGCCTCCACGTTGCCCCGCCCCATTCGCCTGCCAGCGCTGATGTACGGGTCGAGCGCCTTGCGCAGCACCCCCGCGTTCTCGTCGGAGAGGTCGATGGTGTACGCCACCCCATCCAGGCTGAACTCGACGGTCCGGTCGGCCTTTCCGCCGTCCAGGTCGTCGCTCAGAACAGTGATTACTTTCCTTGCCATCGCCATTGCTCCCTGTGTCGGGCGGGGTGTGGTCAAGAGTTTGACGTATCGGCCGGCTAATCCGCAACAATATGCGTCGCTTTCATTTGACGAGTCGCGCCAATCGTGGAAAATCCGCGCGGCCAATGGCGGGCGGCGTCAGTCGGTGAGCAGTCCGGCGTGTCCGGCCAGCGCGGCGGCCTCCGCGCGGTTGGACACCCGCAGCTTGCGCAGCAGCGCGGCGGTCATCCGTTTCACCGTCCGCTCCGAGACGTGCAACTGCTCGGCGATCTCCACGGTGCTGCGACCGGCCGCGATGGACCGCAGCAGCCGCCGCTCCTCGGAGTCCAAGTCGACCGAGCTGCTGCGGGCCGGCCGGAGCAGGCCACGCAGCAGGGGACCGGGCAGCACCGCCCAGCCGTCGAGGACGGCCAGGATCGGAGGGAGCAGTTCCTCCGGCTCGCTGCTCTTGGGCAGGAACCCCTCCGCCCCGGCGCGCAGCGCCTCCAGCGCGGGCGCCGGGTCGTCCCCGCCGGACATCGCTACCACCCGTACCCGTGGGGTGGTGCGGCGGATGGCGGCGATCGCGCGGATCCCGCCGGGTGGCGGCATGTGCAGGTCGACCAGGGCGAGGTCGGGCAGGGTGCGACCGACCAGCGAGGCGGCGGCGGAGGCGTCGCCGGTGGAGTCGACGACCCGGGCGCGTCCGTCGGTGCTGGCGGGCAGCAGCAGCTCCAGGCCGCGGACGAAGAGCGGATGGTCGTCCACGACGACCAGCCGGATGGGGGCGTCGAGCATGCGTGTTTCCTTCCCGAACGGGTACGGATCATGCGGATTTGTGGGGATAAGAGGGAGTTGGGCGGATGCGTGCGCGACACGGGAACAGGACGCTGGTGCGGCGGGGCCGGCCCGCCGACCCCGACCAGGGGGAATCGTTCGGCGAACCCGCCGACCCGGGGCTGGTGCTGCGGGTGCTCTGTCACGAGCTGCGCACCCCGGTCAGCTCGCTGGCCTCGCTCACCCGGGCGCTCGCCGAGGACACCGGGCGGCTGGCCGCCGAGGAACGCCGGGCGATCAGCGAGTTGGCCCGCCAACAGGCCGCCCACCTCGACGGATTGCTGCGCGCGGTCACCGCCGGCGGAGGCGCGTTGGCCCCGGCCGTTCGCCGGGAGCCGGACGCGCCGCTGGCCGATCTCCTGCCCGTGGTGGCCGCGCTCGTCCCGCCGCACCGGCTGCGTACCCGGGTCACCCGCCGGGCCGGCGGATGTCCGGTGCCGGCGCGACGGACCCGCCAGGTGCTGGTGAACCTGGTGCAGAACGCGCTGCGGCACGGACCGGCCGACGGGGAGGTCGGGCTCTACGCCGCGGTGCGCCCGGCCGGGCTGAGCATCCTCGTCACCGACCAGGGCCGGTCGACCGACGGTCTCGCCGACGCGCTGCGCCGGCCCACCCCCGGCGGCGGGATGCACGGACTCGGCCTGTGGATCACGCGCCAGCTGGTCGCCGCCGACGGCGGGTCGGTGCGGGCGCACCGGCGGCGTCCGCGCGGGGTGGCGGTGGAGGTGCTGCTGCCCCGGGACGGCCGCCGACCGGGTTGACCCCCCGGGGCCGCCGGATGGCCCCGACGGGTCGGCGCGGCGGGAACCCCGCTCGGTGTCACCCCGACCGCACCGAGGAGGAAAATAATGTTCAGCCACATCAAGGACCTGCAGTTCGAGGCCAAGCCGGACGGCCCCGACGCCGCGTTCGCCCGCCGGCTCCAGGAGATCCTGGGCGGCAAGTGGGGCGAGATGACGGTCGCCAACCAGTACCTCTACCAGGGCTGGAACTGCCGGCTGCCCGGCAAGTACAAGGACCTGCTGTTGGACGTGGGCACCGAGGAGATGGGCCACGTCGAGATGATCGCCACGATGATCACCCGGCTGCTGGAGAACGCACCCCTGTCGTTGCAGGAGGCGGCCGCCGACAACCCGATGGTCGGGGCGATCTACGGCGGGTCGAACCCGGCGCACTTCATCCACGGCGGCGGTGGCGCCCTGCCGACGGACAGCAACGGCGTGCCGTGGAACGCGGCCTTCATCACCGCCAGCGGCAACCTGATGGCGGACTTCCAGCTCAACGTCACCGCCGAGGCGCAGGGCCGGCTCCAGGTCTCCCGGCTGTTCCACATGACCGACGACCCGGGCGTCAAGCAGATGCTGCGCTTCCTGCTGGCCCGGGACACCATGCACCAGAACATGTGGATGGCGGCGATCGAGCAGCTCAAGGAGGACGGGCTGGAGGAGATGCCGGTCCCGGACGCCTTCCCCGACTCCAAGGAGTTCACCGAACAGTTCAGCTACGCCTACCTGGACTTCTCGCCGGGCAACGACGCCGCCGAGGGGCGGTGGGCCTCCGGGCCGACGCCCGACGGCAAGGGCGAGTTCCGCTACGACCACAGCCCGCGGGCCCACGCCCCCGAGCCGGTGCTGGCGCCGGGCGACCCGCGCCTGTACGGCACCAACCCGGGCGTCGCCGGCGGCATTGCCACCAAGGTCAAGAGCAAGCTCACCTGAGGTCGCCGCTCCGGGCCGTCCCCGCGTGGACGGCCCGGCGGCACCCGTACGCACAGGAGGTGCGCTGTGACCGAACTCGTCGTGCGTCCGTTGGCGGACGCCTTCATGCAGGTGGGTGTGTACGTCGCCGTCATGGTGGCGCTCTTCGGCTGGCTGCGCTGGCGGTACGGGGACCGGATCACCGACGGGCTGACCCACCGCCCCCGGCTCGGCCCGCTGGTCGGCGCGCTGCTCGGGGTCAGCCCCGGCTGCGGCGGCGCGATCGTGCTGATGCCGCTCTACGCCCGGGGCAAGGTCTCCTTCGGCACGGTGGTGGCCGCGCTGGCCGCCACCATGGGGGACTCGTCCTGGGTGGTGCTGGCCTGGAATCCGCTCTTCGCCTCCAAGATCCACATGTTGCTCTTCGCGGTGGGGCTGGTCACCGGGTACGTCGTCGACGCGCTCGGCATCGACCCGGCCCGGCGGCGCGCCCGCCCCGGCATCCCGGCCGTGGTCGCGGCCGTCGGGACGCCGACCACCGGCGCCGTCCCCGCCGTGGTCGGCCGGGCCGTGGTGGCCGCGGCCACCAGGGCCGCCCCGGTCGGTTCGGTCGGTTCGGCCCTGGTCGAGCCGGTCGACGCGGTTCCGGCTCAGCCGGTGGGCCCGGGCGGCTCCGCCGGTCCGCGATCCCGCGGCACGGTCGCCGGGCGGGCCGGGCTGCTCGACGGGCGGCGCCGGCCCGACGCGGCCACCGCGTTCTGGGGGCTGACCACACCGGCGTTCGCGGTGTCGGTGCCGGTGGTGTTCCAGATGGTCGACCCCACCGTGCTGACCAGTGCGCTCGGCGGGGTCGACCCGTACCTGGCGCTGGGGGTGCTCGGCACGCTGGTCGCGGTGCTGATCTTCGCCGCCGGCCGGGGGCGGCTGGCCGACGACAGCCTGGAGACGGCGTACCCGCAGTCGCTGCGCGAGACGTTGCGGCACAGCGCGCACGAGGCGTCCTTCGTCACCGTCTGGGTTGCCGTGGCTTACCTCGGCTGGCAGGTGGTCACCACCGTCACCGGGTTCGACGGTTCGCAACTGGCGCTGACCGGCCTGCTCGGCGTGCTCGTCGGCGCGGCCATCGGGCTGATCCCCGGATGTGCCGTCCAGATCGTCTTCACCGGGCTCTACGTCAGCGGCGGGCTGCCGCTGCCGACCCTGGTGGCGAACGCGATCAGCCAGGACGGGGACGCGCTGATCCCGCTGGCCGCGCTGCGCCGGCACTCGGCGGCGTTGGCCACCGTGATCACCACCATCCCCGCGGCGGCGGTCGGTGCCGCCCTGCTCGTCCTGCTCTGACCCGGTCGGGGCGGGCGCCGACCCGCCCCGACCAGCCGTACGAAGGAGGCAACCGTGTCACCCCGCTCCGTCCGCGCGGCCCGGCGCAAGCTCGCCGTCCTCCTCGGCCTGACCGTCGTCGCGCTGCTGTCCGGCCTGCCCACCCCGACTGTCGCCGCGCTGGCGCTGACCGGCCTCGCCGTGCCGGTGGCCGTCGCCGTCGCCGGTGGGCGGCCCCGCGACCTGCTCCCGTCCCGCCCCGCCCGGCGGGGTGGCCTGGGTCACACCCAGGAACAAGGGGAACGCTTTGTGACTTGAGCCTGACACGCTCAACTCAACGCGATAGCAGGTGTTCGATGGCAACTCTTCCGGTACTTCCGCTGACCGACGCCGTCCTGCTGCCCGGCATGGTCATCCCGGTGACCCTCGACCCGACCACCCAGGCCGCGGTCGACGCGGCCCGCGCCACCGGCGACAAGCAGCTCCTCGCCGTGCCCCGCATCGACGGCGAGTACGGCTCCGTCGGCACGATCGCCACCATCGAGAAGGTGGGCCGGCTGCCCGACGGCGAGCCCGCCGCCGTGATCCGCGGCCTCGCCCGGGCCCGGATCGGATCCGGCGTGCCCGGACCCGGCGCCGCCCTCTGGGTCGAGGCGACCACACTCGACGAACCCGCCCCGGCCGGCCGGGCCCGGGAACTCGCCCGCGAGTACCGCGCGCTGATGACCTCGGTCCTCCAGCAGCGCGGCGCCTGGCAGGTCATCGACGCCATGGAGCGGATGACCGACGTCTCCGAGCTGGCCGACGCGGCCGGCTACGCGCCCTGGCTCACCCTGGCGCAGAAGACCGAACTGCTCGCCGCCCCGGACGTCGTCGCCCGGCTGGAACTGCTCGTCGGCTGGGTGAAGGACCACCTCGCCGAGCAGGAGGTCACCGAGCGGATCAACAGCGACGTCCGCGAGGGGCTGGAGAAGTCCCAGCGGGAGTTCCTGCTCCGCCAGCAGCTCGCCGCCATTCGCAAGGAGCTGGGCGAGGACGAGCCCGACGGCTCCGCCGACTACCGGGCCCGGGTCGAGACCGCCGAGCTGCCCGAGAAGGTACGCGAGGCGGCGCTGCGCGAGGTCGGCAAGCTGGAGCGGGCCAGTGACGCCTCTCCGGAGGCGGGCTGGATCCGTACCTGGCTGGACACGGTGCTGGAGATGCCGTGGACCACGCGTACCCAGGACAACACCGACCTGGCCGCGGCCCGCGCCGTGCTCGACGCCGACCACGCCGGCCTGGCCGACGTGAAGGACCGCATCCTGGAATACCTGGCGGTGCGCAACCGGCGGGCCGAGCGCAACCTCGGCGTGGTCGGCGGTCGCGGCTCCGGCGCGGTCCTCGCCCTCGCCGGCCCGCCCGGCGTCGGCAAGACCAGCCTCGGCGAGTCGATCGCCCGGGCGCTCGGGCGCAACTTCGTCCGGGTGTCGCTCGGCGGCGTCCGCGACGAGGCCGAGATCCGCGGTCACCGGCGCACCTACGTCGGCGCGCTGCCCGGCCGGATCGTCCGCGCGCTGCGGGAGGCCGGCTCGATGAACCCGGTCGTGCTCCTCGACGAGGTCGACAAGCTGGCCGCCGGCTACGCGGGCGACCCCGCCGCCGCGCTGCTGGAGGTGCTCGACCCGGCGCAGAACCACACCTTCCGGGACCACTACCTGGAGGTCGACCTCGATCTGTCCGACGTGCTCTTCCTGGCCACCGCCAACGTGGTGGAGACCATCCCCGGCCCGCTGCTGGACCGGATGGAGCTGGTCACCCTGGACGGCTACACCGAGGACGAGAAGGTGGCCATCGCCCGGGACCACCTGCTGCCCCGGCAGCGGGAGCGGGCCGGCCTGACCGCCGACGAGGTCACCGTGGCCGACGAGGCGGTCGCCCGGATCGCCGGGGAGCACACCCGCGAGGCCGGCGTACGGCAGCTCGAACGCGCCCTGGCGAAGATCCTGCGCAAGGTCGCCGTCGAGCTGGCAGGCGACCCGGCCCCGGTCCGGGTGGACACCGGCAACCTGGCCCGCTACCTGGGCCGGCCGAAGTTCACCCCGGAGTCGGCCGAGCGCACGGCGGTGCCCGGCGTGGCCACCGGCCTGGCGGTCACCGGCGCCGGCGGTGACGTGCTCTTCATCGAGGCGACCAGCATGGAGGGCGAGCCGGGGCTGACCCTCACCGGCCAGCTCGGCGACGTGATGAAGGAGTCCGCGCACATCGCCTGGTCGTACCTGCGCTCCAACGGCCGCCGGTACGGGCTGGACCCGAACGCCCTCGCCGGGCGACGGATCCACCTGCACGTGCCGGCGGGCGCGGTGCCCAAGGACGGCCCCAGCGCCGGCATCACCATGGTCACCGCGCTGGCGTCCCTGGTGACCGGCCGGCCGGTGCGGCCCGAGTTCGGGATGACCGGCGAGGTGACCCTCTCCGGCCGGGTGCTGCCCATCGGCGGCGTGAAGCAGAAGCTGCTCGCCGCCCACCGGGCCGGCCTGACCGAGGTGATCATCCCGGCCCGCAACGAGCCGGACCTGGACGACCTGCCCGCCGAGGTCCGCGAGGCGCTGACCGTGCACACCCTCGCCGACGTCGCCGACGTGCTCGCCCTGGCGCTGCGCCCGGCCGACGCCGACACCCTCACCGGTCCGGCGCTCGCGGCCGCCTGACCGGCGCCGCCGAGGCGGCGGGACACGACGAGGCCCCCGGTCCGACCGACCGGGGGCCTCGGCGTACCTCAGTGCCGGTCGCGGCGGCGCTCGCCGCCGAAGTCCCGCTCGCGGCGCTCGCCGCCGAAGTCGCGGCGCTCGCGCCGGTCACCGCCGTCGAAGCGGCCCTCGCCGCCGCCCTCGCCGCCGTCCCGATCCCGCCGTACGGTGGCCTTGCGGCCCTTGATGGTGCTGCCGCGCAGGCCCGCGATCACGTCGTCGGCGACGCCGACCGGGATCTCCACCAGCGAGAACCGGTCCGCGATCTCGATCGAACCGATGTCCCGACCGTTCAGCCCGGTCTCCCCGGTGATCGCCCCCACCAGGTCCTGCGGCCGGACGCCGGCGCGCCGGCCCAGCCCGATGAAGACCTGCGTGGTGCCGCCGGTGCGCGGCCGGGCGCCGCCGCGCCGCTCACCCCGGCCCCCGGTCTCCGGCCGGCCCTCGCGCGGGGCCCGGACCGCGACCTGCGGGATCTCCTCCTCGTCCTCGCTGGTCGGCCCGGCCGCCTCGTGCGCCAGCTTCACCGCCGCCAGCGCGACCTCCATCAGGTCGAACTCGTCGCTGAGCGTCTCGACGATCACCCGGAACGGGTCCAGGTCGTCCTCGAGCAGCGACTCGCGCAGCGCGGCCTGGGTCAGCTCCAGGCGGCGGGTGCGCAGGTCGGCCACCGTCGGGATCTTGTCGATGGTGATCCGCTGCCCGGTGACCCGCTCGATGGTCTTGAGCATCCGGTGCTCGCGCGGCTCGGCGAGGGTGATCGCCACGCCCTCCCGCCCGGCCCGGCCCACCCGGCCGATCCGGTGCACGTACGACTCCGGCGCCGACGGCACGTCGTAGTTGACCACGTGGGTGAGCTGCTCCACGTCCAGGCCCCGGGCGGCCACGTCCGTGGCGACCAGCAGGTCGGCGGTGCTCGACCGCAGTCGACCCATCACCCGGTCGCGCTGCTCCTGGCTCATCCCGCCGTGCAGCGCCTCGGCCCGGTAGCCCCGGCCGTTCATCGTCTCGGTGAGCCGGTCCACCTCCTCGCGACTGCGGCAGAAGACGATCGCCGCGGTGGGGGACTCCACGTCGAGCACCCGGCCCAGCGCGGCCGGCTTGTGCCCCCGGGCGACGATGTACGCGCTCTGCCGCACCCGGGGCGCCTCGCCGGCGACCGGCGTCTCCCGGCCGATCTGGATGCGTACCGGGTCGGTCAGGTGCTGGCGGGCCATCCCGTCGATCCGGGACGGCATGGTGGCCGAGAAGAGCACCGTCTGCCGCTGCGCCGGGGCGTGCTCCAGGATCGCCTCGATGTCCTCGGCGAAGCCCATGTCGAGCATCTCGTCCGCCTCGTCCAGCACCACCGTGGCCAGCTCACCCAGGCGCAGGGTGCCCCGGGCGATGTGGTCCAGGGCCCGGCCCGGGGTGGCCACCACCACGTCCACGCCGGCGTCCAGCGCCCGCAGCTGCCGGCCGATCGGCTGGCCGCCGTAGATCGGCAGCACCCGGGTGCCCAGGTCCTTGCCGTAGCGGTGGAACGCCTCCGACACCTGCACCGCCAGCTCCCGGGTGGGCACCAGCACCAGCGACACCGGGTCGCCGCCGCCGCGCCCGTCCGGCATCCGCTGCAGCAGCGGCAGCGCGAACGCGGCCGTCTTGCCGGTGCCGGTCGCCGCCTGACCGAGCAGGTCCTGACCGGCCAGCAGCGGCGGGATCGCCTCCCGCTGGATCGGGGTCGGCTCCTCGTAGCCGAGGGCCGAGAGCGCGCCGAGCAGTTCGGCGCGCAGCCCGAGATCCGCGAAGGCGGTCGCCTCGTCGGTGCTGTCCGGGTTGGTCGGGTCGGTCGGTGCGGGTGCGGAACTCATGGGCAAAGCTTTTCATCACCGGCCCCGGTCCGCTCCGGCGACCGGCACAACCGTCGTGCAAGCCACTCAGAGGATGGTCAGCACCACGGTGACCCCGACGACGGTGTCGAGGACGGCGCACCACTCGGCGTACCCGCGCGGCACCACCCGCCCGGCCCGGTGGTGCGCGACGTCCCAGGCGGCGTGCCCGAGCCAGCCGGCGGCCACCAGCCAGCGCGCCGGGCCGTCGTCCGCGACCGCCGCGAGCCCGGCCAGCGCGGTCCAGCCGGCCAGGCCGGCGAGCTGCACCGGCAGCGTGCCGCGGATGCGCCACTGCCGGCGGGCGGTGCCGATCAGCAGGTAGCCGGCCGGCAGCACGAGCAGCAGCACCGGCGGCGGCACCGTGGGGGAGACCCAGTTGTCGACCGTCATCAGCAGCGCCAGCCAGGTCGGCCAGCGGCGCACCAGCGCGGCGACCACCGGGTGCCGGGGCCCCGGCGCCGGGTGCTCGTGGCGGTGCCGCACCGCCACCAGCAGCATCGCCGGGACCATGAGCAGGTGCCCGCCGAGCATCAGCGCGTCCGCGCCGACCAGCCCGGCGGCGAAGGGCACCAGCAGCAGCAGGAACGGCAGGTACATGGCGGCGACCATCTCGGCGGTGGCGCGCGCCGGGTGGCCCCGGTGCCACATCCACGCGGCCATCCCGATCGACATGTCGGTGGCCATCACCAGGGCGGCGACCTCGGGCCGGGCCAGCGTGCCGGCGAGGCCCAGCGCCGCGCCGGCCGTCCGCCAGAGCGGACCGAGCAGGAGCATCCCGACCACCATGGCGACGGTCATCTCGACCAGGTGCCGCAGCAGGCGGCGGCCGGAGCGGTCCGTGGGGGTCGGCGGGGACGAGGGTACGGCGAGTGTCTCGGACATGCCTCGACCCTGCCGCCGACCGGCGCTCGGGCGACAGGCGTGACCTTCACGGGAGAACCGTGTGGAGTGCACGGCCGAACCGTGACGTCGCAGGGGGGTCGTCGGGACCTGCCGGCCCTAGGATCGGCGGACATGACAGTCGGCGCGGCGGTGACGGACCGGCGGCTGCGCCGGGCCCGCGTCGTGACCCTCGGGTCGCTGGCCACCAGCCTCTGGACCAGCCTGCTGCTACCCGGGATCGGCCTGGCCCGCGAGCCCGACCCGGTCCGCCTGGCGTGCGGCGCGGTGGGCGTGGTCGCGTTCGCCCTCGCGCAGGGCGCGGTGCTGCACGCGGCGGTCACCCCCTGGCTGCACCAGCGGCGGCGCCGCCGGTCCGAGGTCGCGTTCGCCGTCGTCGCGGCGCTCAGCGTGCCGCTGGTCGGCCCGGTGGCGGCCGGCGCCTGGCCGACCTGGGCCTGGCTCGGCGCCTCGCTGATCGGCATGACGCCGCTGCTGCTGCGGCCGGCCGCCGCGCTGGCCGCCGCCGCGTCCACCGTGGCGGTCGCGATCGGCGTGGCCGCCTGGACCGGCGGCGCGCTCGGCACCACGCTGCTCGTCACCGGCCTGGTCGGCGGCGGGACCGCCGCCGTCAACCGGGTGCAGGTCTGGTTCTGGGACCTGCTCGTCGAGGCCCGGCAGGGGCAGGCGGCCCGGGCCCGGCTCGCCGCCGCCGAGGAGCGGCTGCGTTTCGCCCGGGACGTGCACGACCTGCTCGGGCACGACCTGACGGTCATCGCGCTCAAGGCCGAACTGGCCGCCCGACTCGCCCCGGTCGACGCCGGCCGCGCCGGCCGGGAGGCCGCCGAGGTACAGCGGCTCGCCGGCACGGCGCTGCACCGGGTCCGCGCGGCGGTGCGCGGCTACCGGACGGTCGACCTCGCCGAACAGCTCGCCGCGGTGGCCGAGGTGCTGCGCTCCTGCGGGGTGCGGTGCGACGTCGTGCCGCCGCCGGCCGACCTGCCGGCGGGCGCCGCCGCCGAGCTGGCCGCGGTGCTGCGCGAGGCGGGCACCAACGTGCTGCGGCACAGCCGGGCCGGTTGGTGCCGGATCGAGATCACCCGGGAGGGCGACGTGGCCACAATGACGGTGCGCAACGACGGAATCGGCGCGGACGCCGGGCCGGACCGGCACAGCCACGGGCTGCGCGGCCTGACCGAGCGGCTGGCGGCGGTCGGCGGCGGGCTGCGTACCGACCGGGCGGGCGGCGTCTTCACCCTCCGGGTGACCGTGCCGGTGACCGCGTGATCCGGGTCCTGCTCGCCGACGACGAGGAGCTGATCCGGCAGGCCCTCGCCGCCCTGCTCGGCCTGGAGGACGACCTCGAGGTGGTGGCGCAGGCCGCCGACGGGCGTGGCGCGCTCGACGCGGCGCGGGCGCACCGGCCGGACGTCGCCGTGGTCGACCTGGAGATGCCGGCGCCGGGCGGGATCGAGCTCGCGGCGGAACTGGGCCGCGCCCTGCCCTCGTGCGCGGTGGTGATCCTCACCGGCCACGGCCGCCCCGGCCACCTGCGGCAGGCGCTCACCGCCGGGGCCCGCGGCTTCCTGCCCAAGGGTGCCCCGGGCGGCGCGCTCGCCGACGTGATCCGCCGGGTCCACGCCGGCTCCCGGTACGTCGACCCAACGCTGGCCGCCGACGCGCTCACCCTGCCGCCCTGCCCGCTGACCCCACGGGAGCTGGAGACGCTGCGGCTGGCCGAGTACGGCGCCCCGGTCGCGGTGATCGCCCGGCGTACCGGGCTGGCCGCCGGGACGGTCCGCAACCACCTGTCCGCGAGCGTGCAGAAGCTCGGCGCGGCGGACCGGGCCGAGGCGGTGCGGATCGCCCGCGAGGCCGGCTGGCTCTAGGCCGCCTCGACCGCCGCCCGCGCCTCGTCGAACAGCGCCGGCCCGGCGTACGCCACCGGCGGCGCCGCGTCCGCCGGTCGCAGCCCGGCCAGCTGCTCGGCGCTGAGCGCGTAGACCACCCGGCCCAGGCCGGAGCGGTCGATGGCGGTGGCGCACATCCCGCACGGCTGGCAGCTGGTGTACATGGTGGCGCGGCCCGCCTCGTCGGCGGCCAGCCGCCGGGCCGCCCAGCGGGCCAGCTTCAGCTCCGGGTGCGCGGTGATGTCGTCGTCGGTCCGCTCGGTGTTGACCTCCTCGGCCAGCACCCGCCCGTCGGCGGCAACCACTAGCGACCCGAACGGGCCGTCCCCGGCCGCCCGGGCCGTCCCGGCCAGCTCGATCGCGCGGCGCAGGTGTCGTTCGTCGGTCTCCGTCAGCACGCCCACCCCACCCCGTTTCCCCGGCGACGGGTGATCACACGCCCACTAGCCTGGCGGGCGTGCGTACGGTCGAACTGCTCTGCTCCCCACCGCTGGAGGCTACGGTGCGTGCCGCCTGGGACCGGCTCGCCGCCGCCGGACTGCCCAGCCTGGCCCGCAACACCCACCCCAGCAACCGGCCGCACCTGACCATCGCCTCGGTGGACGCGTTCCCGCCCGGCGCCGCCGAACGCCTCGCCGACCTCTTCGACGCCGCGCTGCCCCTGCCGGTCCGCCTCGACCGGGTCGAGGTGCTCGACGGCAGCGCCCCGCTGGTCTGGCTGGTCCGCCCCACCTCCGAGCTGACCGCCCTGCACGCCGCCGTCTGGGACGTGCTCGCCGGCGCCGACGGGCAGAACCCGTGGCACGCCCCGGGGCGGTGGATCCCCCACCTGAGTCTCGCGCTGCGCTTCCGCGACAACGACCGGCGGCTGGCCCGGGCCCTGGCCTGCGTCGACCGGCCGGCGGGGGAGTTCGTGGCCGCCCGCAGCTACGACGGCGACACCCGGACGGTCAGCCCGCTGGGAAGGGTCTCTCCGGCAAACTGACGCCGTGGTTGCCCCCGGCGCTCCCACTGGCCTGGACCCGTCGGCGGCGGCCGCTGCCACCCGTTCGACAACCCCACCGACCCGGCCGGCTTCGCCGTGGACGGACGGCCCGCACGGTGCGCTGAGCCGACATCGGGCGACCGACCGCCGACCGACGGGAGGCCCCTCGGCCAGTGCGCGTACCCCTCGGCGACAGGGCGGACGGCGGGCCGGGCCCGCGGTCGCCGATGACCGACCGTGGTGATCCACGTCACCCACCGTGCGGTCCGCGAGGGTCCGGCCCGATCGACCCGGCGGGGGAGGATCACCACAGGGACGGGCCGAAGGGCCCGCGACGGTGCAGGAAGGATCAGCATGAACGACCGCGGAACCGTGGACATGTGGTTCGACCCGGTCTGCCCCTGGGCGTGGGTGACCTCCCGCTGGCTGCTGGAGGTGGAGCGGGTCCGCCCGGTCGACGTCCGGTTCAACGTGATGAGCCTCGCGGTGCTCAACGAGGGCAACGACGACGTGCCCGAGCCGTACCGGGACCGACCCGACGAGTACTTCGAACTGCGCCGCCGCTCCTGGGGGCCGGTGCGGATCTGCGTCGGCGCCGCCCAGGCCCACGGACAGGGCGTGCTCCGCGACCTCTACACCGCCTTCGGCACCCGGATCCACCCGGGCGGGCAGCCGCTCGGCGACGCGCTCAACCGGGCGGCGCTGGCCGACGCCGGCCTCGACCCGGCCCTCGCCGCCGCGGCGGAGAGCACCACGCACGACGACGCGGTCCGCGCCAGCCACGACGCCGGGATGAAGCCGGTCGGCACGGACGTCGGCACCCCGGTCATCCACGCCCCGGGCCCGGTGGCCGGGGAGACCGTGGCGTTCTTCGGCCCGGTGGTCACGCCGGCGCCGCGCGGCGAGGCGGCCGGTCGCCTCTGGGACGGGGTGCTCCTCGTCGCCGGCACGTCCGGCTTCTACGAGCTCAAGCGCAGCCGCGACCTCGGCCCGTCCTTCGACTGACCCCGGGTGGGGCGCCGGGCCATCGCCGCCCGGCGCCCCGACCCCCATCGATCTTCAAGCCGGCCTCAAGTACGCCCACGCACGCTGTCCCTCGTCATCGCGGCTGAACACGGACGCGGTAGTAGTCGACCGGCAGTGAGGGACGTACTGCGATGTTGAGTTCGAGGGCCTGCACGTGCCCGGACGGTGTCCGGTGACGCGGCGCGTCGTCATCACCGGGATAGGCGTACGCGCCCCCGGTGGCAACGGCACCAAGGAATTCTGGGACCTGTTGACCGCGGGCCGGACGGCGACCCGGCGGATCTCCTTCTTCGACCCGTCGCCGTACCGGTCCCAGGTCGCCGGGGAGGCCGACTTCGACCCGGCCCGGGAGGGGCTGACGCCCCGTGAGGTCCGGCGGATGGACCGGGCGTCGCAGTTCGCCGTGGTCTGCGCCCGGGAGGCGGTCGCCGACAGCGGCCTGGACTTCGGCGCGCTGGACCCGCACCGGGTCGGCGTGAGCCTGGGCAGCGCGGTCGCCGCGGCCACCAGCCTGGAGCGGGAGTACCTGGTGCTCTCCGACAGCGGACGGCGGTGGGAGGTCGACGCCGACTACGTCTCGCCGCACATGTTCGACTACCTGATTCCCAGCGTCATGCCGGCGGAGGTGGCCTGGACGGTGGCGGCCGAGGGGCCGGTGGCGATGATCTCCAACGGCTGCACCTCCGGCCTGGACTCGGTGGGCCACGCCGTCCAGTTGATCCGGGAGGGCAGCGCCGACGTGATGCTGGCCGGCGCCTCGGACGCGCCGGTCACGCCGATCGTGGCGGCCTGCTTCGACGCCATCAAGGCCACCACCTCCCGCAACGACGACCCGGAGCACGCGTCCCGGCCCTTCGACGGCTCTCGCAACGGGTTCGTCCTCGCTGAGGGGTCGGCGATGTTCGTGCTCGAGGAGTACACGAGCGCCCGCCGCCGCGGCGCGCACGTCTACGCCGAGGTCTCCGGGTACGCCACCCGGTGCAACGCGTACCACATGACGGGGCTCAAGGCCGACGGTCGGGAGATGGCCGAGGCGATCCGGGTGGCGCTGGACGAGTCGCGGCTGGACCCCACCGCGATCGACTACGTCAACGCGCACGGCTCGGGCACCCGGCAGAACGACCGGCACGAGACGGCTGCCTACAAGCGCAGCCTCGGCCAGCACGCGTACGAGGTGCCGGTCAGCTCGATCAAGTCGATGGTCGGGCACTCGCTCGGCGCCATCGGTTCCGTCGAGATCGCCGCCTCGCTCCTGGCGATCGAGCACGGTGTCGTACCGCCCACGGCCAACCTGCACGAGGCGGACCCGGAGTGCGACCTCGACTACGTGCCGCTGGTCGCCCGGGAACAGGACGTCGACACCGTGCTGACGGTCGGCAGCGGTTTCGGCGGTTTCCAGAGTGCGATGGTGCTGCGACGGCCGGAGGTGCGGGCATGACGGGCACGGTGGTGGTCACCGGCATGAGCGTGGCGACCCCGGTCGGGCTGGGGCTCGAACGGTTCTGGGCCAACGTCCTCGCCGGCCGGAACGGGATCAGCCGGATCACCCGCTTCGACGTCGCCGGGTATCCGGCCGCGCTGGCCGGGCAGATCCTCGACTTCCGGCCGGAGGAGCACCTGCCGAGCCGGCTGCTGCCGCAGACCGACGTCTCCACCCGGCTCGCTTTGGCCACCGCCGACTGGGCGATCGCGGACGCGAAGGTCGACCCGGCCACGCTGACCGACTACGACATGGGCGTCGTCACCTCGAACGCCTCCGGCGGCTTCGAGTTCACCCACCGCGAGTTCCACAAGCTCTGGTCGCAGGGACCGCAGGCGGTCAGCGTCTACGAGTCGTTCGCCTGGTTCTACGCGGTGAACACCGGTCAGATCTCCATCCGCAACAGGATGCGCGGCCCGAGCAGCGCCTTGGTGGCCGAGCAGGCCGGTGGCCTCGACGCGGTGGGGCACGCGCGGCGGACCGTACGCCGCGGCACCTCGCTCGTGGTCACCGGCGGGGTGGACTCGGCGCTCGACCCGTGGGGCTGGACGTCTCAGGTGTCCAGCGGCCGGGTCAGCGCCGCCACCGACCCGGGCCGGGCCTACCTGCCCTTCGACGGGCGGGCCGCCGGTTACGTTCCCGGCGAGGGCGGCGCGATCATGGTGCTGGAGGACCTCGCGGCGGCGCGCGAACGCGGCGTGCCGCAGCGGTACGGGGAGATCGCCGGCTACGCCTCCACCTTCGACCCGCCCCCCGGGTCGCCGCGCCCGCCCGGCCTGCGCCGGGCCGCCGAGCTCGCCCTCGCCGACGCGGGGATCGCCCCGGACGCCGTCGACGTGGTGTTCGCCGACGCCGCGGGCGTGCCCGAGCTGGACCGGGTGGAGGCCGAGGCGATCAGCGGTCTGTTCGGCCCGCGCGGCGTGCCGGTGACCGCGCCCAAGGCGATGTTCGGCCGGCTCTACGCCGGGGGCGGCCCCACCGACCTGGTCGCCGCCCTGCTCGCCATCCGTGACGGGGTGATCCCGCCGACCACCGGCACCACCCAGGTGCCCGAGCGGTACGCCCTCGACCTGGTCCTGGACCAGCCCCGACCGGCCCCGGTCTCCACCGCCCTCGTGCTCGCCCGGGGTCGGTGGGGGTTCAACTCCGCCGTCGTCGTCCGCGCCGCCGGATGACCGGCCCGCTTTCGCACACCACGACCACAAAGGAGCCATCCATGAGCACGATGACCATCGACGACGTGCGCCGCATCCTCGTCGCCTGCGCCGGCGAGACGGACGCGGCGGCCTTCGACGGCGACATCGACGGCGTCGAATTCGAGGAGCTGGGGTACGACTCGCTGGCGCTGATGGAGACCGCCGCGCGGATCGAGCAGGAGTACGGGGTGCGCATCCCCGACGAGCGGATCGCCGACCTGCGCACTCCCCGCGAGCTGGTCGACCTCGTCAACGGCGCCGCGGCCCGGACGTCATGACCCCGTCCCGGCCGCACCAAACCGTCCACACCCACGTCGTGGCCGCGCCTCCGGAGGTGGTCTACGAGCTGGTCGCCGACGTACGCCGGTGGCCCGTGATCTTCGAGCCGACCGTGCACGTACGGCACCTGGAGCGCACCCCGGGTGTCGAACTGTTCGAGCTCTGGGCGCAGGTCAACGGCCGGGTGAACACCTGGGCGTCCCGGCGCGACCTCGATCCGGCCGGCCTGCGGGTCACCTTCCGGCAGGAGCGCAGCCAGGCACCGTTGACCTCGATGGGCGGCGACTGGACGTTCCGGCCGGTAAGCGGCGGACGGACCGAGGTCGTGCTGACCCACCGGTTCACCGTCGACGGCGGCGAGGAGCAGCTGGCGTGGATGAACCAGGCACTGGACACCAACAGCGCCCGGGAACTGGCCGCGCTGGCCCGCGTCGCCGAACTCGGGCACCCGGTGGACGACCTGGTCTTCTCCTTCACCGACCGGGTCGTGCTGCCCGGTGTCAGCGCCGCCGACGGGTACGCCTTCGTGCGGCGCAGCGACCTGTGGCCGCAGCGGCTGCCGCACGTCGGCCGGGTGTCGCTGAGCGAACCGCAGCCGGACGTGCAGGACATGGAGATGGACACGGTGACCGCCGAGGGCCGGTCACACACCACCCGCTCGATCCGGCTCTGCCTGCCCGGCCAGATCGTCTACAAGCAGGTGGTCCCGCCGGGAATGCTCCTCGGGCACGCCGGGTCGTGGGAGTTCGCCGACGGTCCGGGCGGCGCGGAGGTCCACGCCCGACACAGCGTGGCGGTCGACCCGGCGGCGATCGACGCCGTCCTCGGCGCCGGCAGCACCCCGGCGGACGCCCGCCGCCACCTGCGGGACGTGCTCGGCCGCAACAGCCGGGCCACGCTTGAGCACGCCGGCCGGTACGCGCGGGAACAGCCGGCCCCGCACACCGGGGCGGGTGTGTCCCGGTGAGCGTCCCCTCGGTGGTCCCCGCCGCGGCGACCGGTGACGCGGACGGCGCGCTGACCGAGGTGGCCGACGGCGTCTTCGCGTACACCCAGCTGCCCGGCGGCTGGTGCGTCAGCAACGCCGGCGTCGTCGTCGGGTCCGACGGTGTCCTGGTGATCGACACCCTGGCCACCGAGCGACGCGCCCGGCGCCTCCGGGCGGCCGTCGACGGGATCGGTGGGGGACCCGGACGCCTGGTGGTCAACACCCACCACCACGGCGACCACAACTTCGGCAACCACGTCTTCGGCCCGGGCGCCACCGTCGTCGCGCACGAACTGGCCCGTACGGAGATGGCCGACACCGGGCTCGCCCTGACCGGCCTCTGGCCCGACGTCGACTGGGGCGACGTGCGGGTCACCCTGCCCGCGGTGACGTTCGCCGACCGGCTCACCGTGCACGTCGGTGACCGGCGCGCCGAGCTGGTCCACGTCGGGCCGGCGCACACCACCAACGACGTGGTGGTGTGGCTGCCCGACGAGCGCGTCCTGTTCGCCGGGGACGTGGTCCTGTCCGGGGCCGCCCCGTTCAACCTGATGGGCTCGGTCTCCGGGGCGCTCGCCGCACTCGAACGGCTCCGAGACCTGGAGCCGCGCATCGTGGTCTGCGGACACGGGCCCGTGACGGGGCCGCAGGCCATCGAGGACAACATCGCCTACCTGCGCTGGGTCCGGGACCTGGCCGCGACGGCGCACGCGGAGGGCCTCACCCCGTTGGCGGCCGCGCGGTCGGCGGACCTCGCGCCGTTCGCGCACCTGCTCGACGGCGAGCGCATCGTGGGCAACCTGCACCGCGCGTACGCCGAGATCGCCGGTGGCCCGCCGGGCCGGCCGCTGGACGTCGTCGCGATCTTCGGCGAGATGGTCGCCTACAACGACGGCCGGTTGCCGACCTGCCGGGCCTGACCCGGCGCCCACGCCACCCCGCACCCCTCACGTTAGGAACGGTCGCTGTGTCCATGACAACCGCGCCGCGCGCCCGCCGGGTGTTCGCGGCAGCCGCAGCCGTCGCCGGTCTGCTCACCCTCGCCGCCCAACTGCCCGACGGCGGATCGTCCCCCGCCCCCGCGGCGGTGCCCGCCCGCGCCGACCACCACCACGCCGTCGGGGAGCCGGCCCGGACGACGGTCGCGCCGCCGCCACTGGACCCCCGGACCGTGCCGGTCGCGTTCGTCGCCGGCCCGCAACGGGCCGGCGCGAAGGGCGACGCTCCGGTGGACGTCTGCCTGGTCATCGGCCGACCGGAGAAGGAGCGGACGGTGAAGCTGCCGCCCGCCGCGGCCGAGCGGCTCTACCGCGCCACCCGCTCGTACCCCGGCCCGTGCGCCGACTACGGCCCGTCGAAGCGGCTCGGCGACGGGACGGTGCGGATCTACTCCCAGCTCGCCGGTGACCGGCCGGTGAGCCTCGGCTTCGTCCTCGACCGTCGGGCGCTCGGCGGTCTGCCGACCGAGCTGACCGACGGCGCGCACTGCTACGACGTCGACGGCGACGGCACGACCGACCCGGCCACCGAGTGCGTCCACGAGCACGAGTACCTGCTCGACCTGCCGCAGCGCTTCCGGGACGTGGTCGGCGGCCCGTTCCAGTGGGCCATGCTGAACTGGGACCCGCGCGGGCACGCCCCGGCCGAGATCTACGGCACCCCCCACTTCGACCTGCATTTCTACCTTCAGGACCGGGCGGAGACGGCGGCCATCGGCACCGGGCCGTGCGGTGGCGGGAACCTCGTCGACTGCGCGGACTACGCCGAGGCGCGGCTGCCCGTGCCGGCCCGCTACCTGCCCGCCGACTACCTCGACATCGACGCCGTGGTGCCGGGCATGGGCAACCACCTCGGTGACCCGACGGCCCCCGAGTTCAACGGCCAGCCGTTCACCCACACCTTCATGTACGGCGCCTACGGCGGCGACATCACCTTCTACGAGCCGATGATCACGAGAGCCTGGCTGGCGGACCTCGCCGCCGGGCGGGTGGAGCCGTCCTGCCGGCCGCTCAAGCTCCCCGCGGCCTGGAAGGAGGCCGGCTGGTACCCGACCAGCTACTGCATGTCGTACCGGGCCAACCGGCAGGAGATCACCGTCTCGCTGACCGACTTCGTGTCGCGGCCCGCCTCCTGACCCCTCCACCCCTGCGGACGACCGGGAGATTCCGATGCGCTCAACTGATTCCACCATCAGCGACAACGGAGTCCGCCCGGTCGATCCGGCGGCCTACCGGGAGGCGATGGCCCGCTTCCCGACCGGGGTGACGATCGTGACCACGCACGACGAGGACGGCACCCCGTACGGCTTCACGGCGAGCTCGTTCTGCTCGGTGTCCCTCGACCCGCCCCTGGTGCTGGTCTGCCTGGACCGGTCGGCCAACTCGTTCCCCGTCTTCCAGCGCAGCCGCCACTTCGCGGTGAGCTTCCTGCGTGCCCACCACGTGGACCTGGCCAAGCGGTTCGCCAGCAAGAGCCCGGACAAGTTCGGCGCCGGCGGCTTCGTCCGCACCGACGGCGGGGCGACCGTGCTGCGCGAGGCGCTCGCCGCCGTCGAGTGCGTCATCGACAGCCGCCACGTGGCCGGGGACCACGTGATCCTGGTCGGCGGTGTCCAGCGGGTCCTCCTCCCGCGCGAGGGGTCGCCGGTCGTCTACTTCGACCGCGGCTTCCGCGCGCTCTGCGGCGGCGACTGCCCGCACCCGGTGGAGCCCGGCGCCGGCCGTCCGGCCGACGGGGCGAGCCGGCCCTGACCTCATCCGCTCCGAACTTTCTTCCGGAAGGCGCCTGCCATGACGTTCACCTCGGCGATCAAACCCGTCACCGTCGACGACGAGACGTTGCGGGCCCACCTGCGCGACGGGGAGGCGCCCGCGCTGCTGATGACCGTGGCCCACCTGACCGGCGACCTGTCCGTGCTCCGCGACGACCTGCGCCCCAACGGCTGGCTCTTCCTGCCGCAGGGCGGGCTCTCCGCCGAGCAGCAGGCGCATGCCCGGGAGCTGGCGTTCGCGGCGTTGCGCCGCCTGCGCGACGGCGCCCCCGTGCCGCCGCTCGACCCGGCGGCCCTGCGGCACATCACCAGCTGGGCGATGGGCCGGGACACCAGCGACCTGCTTCCCCTGCTCGCCCAGGAGGTCGTCCTGCCCGGGGAGGACCCGAAGGCGCCGCAGTGGCACGGCGACGAGCTGGCACCCGGGCACGACGTCGAGGTCGCCATCGTCGGCGCCGGCATGAGCGGCCTGCTCGCCGCGTACCGGCTCAGCCAGGTCGGTGTGCCGGTCACCATCTACGAGAAGAACAGCGACGTCGGCGGCACCTGGTTCGAGAACCACTACCCCGGTTGCCGGGTCGACGTGCCGAGCCATCTCTACAGCTACTCCTTCGCGCCCCGGCTCGACTGGACGGACCACTTCGCCACCCACGAGGCGGTGCTGGACTACTTCCGGGACTTCGCGAAGCAGACCGGGGTGCACGAGCGCATCCGGTTCGACACCGAGGTGCGCGGCGCCGAGTGGGACGAGGCGACCGGCCGCTGGCGGCTCCACCTCGACACCCCCGACGGTCCGCGTACCACCGAATGCGCCGTGCTGGTCACCGCGGTGGGGCAACTGAACCGGCCGAACGTGCCCGACCTTCCGGGGCGGACCGACTTCACCGGCCCGGCCTTCCACTCCGCGCGCTGGGACCACTCGGTGGACCTCACCGGTCAGCGGGTCGCGGTGATCGGCACCGGCGCCAGCGCCTTCCAGTTCATCCCCGAGGTGGCCGCGCAGGCCCGGGAACTGGTTGTCTTCCAGCGCAACGCGCCATGGTTGCGGCCCACGCCGCACTACCACCACGCGGTGCCCGAAGGCGCCCGCTGGCTCTACGAGCACCTGCCGTACTACGCCGCCTGGCAACGGTTCTGGCTGCTGGCGCCGGGGTTGCACGGGGTGCTGGAGGGGTGGGTCGTCGACCCGGACTACCCGCCCACCGAGCGGGCGATCTCGGCGGTCAACGAGGAGTTGCGGGCCACCCTGGCGACGTACCTGGAGGGCCAGCTCGCCGACCGACCGGACCTGCGCGACCGGGTGATCCCCCGCTACCCGGTTGGCGCGAAGCGGGTGCTGCGGGACAACGGCGCCTGGCTGTCGACGCTCAAGCAGGACCACGTGCGCCTGGTCACCGAACCGATCGAGCGGCTGACGCCGCGGGGCGTCCGCACGGCGGACGGCACGGAGCACTCCGTCGACGTCCTCATCTACGGCACCGGCTTCCAGGCGTCGCAGTTCCTCGCCCCGATGCGGGTCACCGGCCGGGACGGTCGGGACCTGCACGAGACGTGGAACGGCGACGCCCGGGCCTACCTCGGTCTGACCGTGCCCAGGTTTCCCAACCTGTTCAGCCTCTACGGGCCGAACACCAACCTGTCGGGGCAGGGCGGCAGCATCATCTACTTCTCGGAGTGCGGCGTGACCTACCTGGTCGACGCGGTCCGTCAGCTGCTCGCCGGCGGACACCGCGCCGTGGAGGTCCGGCCGGAGGTCTTCGAGCGGCACAACGCCTGGGTCGACGAGGCCAACGCGCTGCGGGCCTGGGGCTGGTCGAAGGTGAGCAGCTGGTTCGTCAACCGGGCCGGGCGCTCCGCCCAGAACTGGCCCTTCCCGGCCCAGGAGTACTGGCGTCGCACCCGCCGGTTCGACCCGTCGGAGTACCTGATCCGCTGACCGCCCCGGCGCGGCGGCGGCCGGTCGGCCGCCGCCGCGGGGTCAGCGGTGACCGACCGGCGGGCCGGACGGGTAACGCTCGCCGGCGGCGGCGCCCGGCGGGGTCGACGCGTCGATCGCGGCGAGGTCGGCGGGGGAGAGCCGGACGCCCAGGGCGGCGATGTTCTCCTCCAGGTACCGGCGGCGTTTGGTGCCCGGGATCGGCACGACGTCCGGGCCCTGCGCCAGCACCCAGGCCAGCGCGAGCTGACCCGGGGTCACCTCCCGCTCGGCGGCCAGCTTTCGCACCCGGCCCACCAGGGCGAGGTTGTGGTCGAGGTTGTCGCCCTGGAAGCGCGGGGTCCCGCGCCGGTAGTCGTCCTGCTCGAGCTGGTCGAGGCTCGCGATCGACCCGGTCAGCATTCCCCGACCCAGCGGGCTGTACGCGACCAGACCGATGTTCAACTCCCGCAGCGTCGGCAGCAGGTCCGCCTCCGGCTCCCGGCTGAACAGCGAGTACTCGTACTGGCCTGCGGTGACGGGGTGCACGGCGTGGGCGCGGCGCACCACGTCGGCCGGCGCCTCCGAGATTCCGAGGTGCCGCACCTTGCCCGCCGCCACCAGCTCGGCCAGCGCCCCCCAGGTCTCCTCGACCGGCACCGTCGGGTCCACCCGGTGCTGGTAATACAGGTCGATGTGGTCGACCCCCAGCCGGCGCAGCGACGCGTCGCAGGCCCGCCGCACGTACTCCGGGCGGCTGTTCAGCCCGAAGTAGCCGTCGTCCGGGCGGCGCTCCACCCCGAACTTGGTGGCCACCACCACCTCGTCCCGCCGCCCGGCGATGGCCTTCCCGAGCAGCTCCTCGTTGGTGAACGGTCCGTACATGTCGGAGGTGTCCAGCATGGTCACGCCGAGGTCCAGGGCCCGGCGGATGGTGGCGACCGACTCGGCGTCGTCGCGGCCGCCGTAGAACTCGCTCATGCCCATGCAGCCGAGGCCGAGCGCGGAGGTGACGAGGCGCTCGCCGAGTGTCCTGCTCTGCATCAGGGTCTTCCCTTCGGTTCCGGTGACCGTCACGGTCGTGACGGCTGGCTGGAGATCACGTAGCGGCGCAGCCGCAGTTCGGCGCCCTGGCCGAACAGCCGGCTGCCGGGCAGGCTGCGCCCGTCGACGAAAGCCTGCGGACGCGGCGCGCCGGCAACCGGGTCGAAGTAGTGGGCGTCCGCGGTGGTGAGTCGGACCAGTCCGCTGGCGCTGCGGCCCGGGAGCGCGCCGTCGAGGATGGTGAACATGCCCATCCCGCCGGCGAGCTGCCGGGGGGCGACGGTCGTCGGTTCGCCGCCGTGGTCGAGCATCAGGTGCTCGCGGGACGGCAGGGGATGGCCGATGCGGTCCACGGAGAAGACCTCCGCCCCGTCGAGGAACCAGCGCACCGTGCCGGCCGCCCGGTCGTAGGAGATCACCGCGTGGTGCTCGTCGTCGACGGTCCGGTCGGCCACCGGCACGGTGTGCAGGAAGGCGGCGTAGTCGCCGAGCTGACCGCGCGCGTGCGGCAGGCGCTCGTAGAACACGTACACCCGCTTGTTGGTGAGGAAGAAGTCGAAGACCATCGCGGTCTCGTGGTCGAGGACCGGCATCGCGACGGAGGCCAGCCGCAGGTCGTCCTCGGGGTCCGTGACCTGGTCACCAAAGGGGTGGCCGGACGTGCCGTAGGTGCGCCCCGAGAGCCACGTCTCGAACGACAGCACCCGCCCCGGTACGGCGTCGAAGCCCGGCACGCCCGTACCGGCCAGGTGCTGCGGGTAGGCCAGCCACTTGACATGGTCGAGCGCGCCGGGCACCACCGGACCGTGCTGCGCCTCCTGCCCGAGGGTGCGGACGAAGGCCGGCTCCGCGGTGGTCGGGTGCACGCCGGAGGAAACCGCCCGCAGGCCGTCGGCGGAGGTGGTGACCTCCGCGTCGTCGCCGACGTGCGGGCCGAAACCGTAAAGGCTCCACCGGGCGTCCGGCCCGGTGCAGTGGAAACCGTCCCGGAAGTCGTCCCAGACGATCCGGTACGGCTCCTCGCCGACGGTCTGGACGCCGGCGTTGGACACGGTGGTCACGGATGTGCTCCTAACCCCGGTCGGCGCGCGACCGGTGGGACCGAGGGAGGGGTGGAAGCCGGGACGACCGACAGGGCGTCGCGGTCAGGCGGCCAGGCCCGCACGAAGGGCGGCCACCTGGTCGGCGAGGATCCGCCGGGAGACGGCCGCCTCGGCGATCGCGATCGAGGCGTGGAAGGTGCCGGGGTAGTAACGAAGCTCCGTGCGGACCCCCGCCTGGATGAGCCGGTGCGCGTAGTCGATCGCCTCGTCGCGCAGCGGGTCGAACTCGCAGGCCACCACGAGGGCCGGGGGAAGTCCGGACAGGTCGGTGGCTCGGGCGGGCGCGGCCAGCGCCGGCACGTCGGCGGCGCCGGCCCGCCCACGCAGGTAGTGACCCCAGCTCACCAGGGCGTTGGCCCGGTCCCACATCGGGGTGTCGGTGAAGGCCCGCGCCGACACGGTGTCGAGCCGGTCGTCCAGGGCGGGGAAGAGCAGGCACTGGTGCCGCAGGGCCGGGCCGCCACGGTCGCGTACGGCCAGGCAGAGCGCGGCGGCGAGGCCGCCGCCGGCGCTCTCCCCGCCGACGCCGATCCGGTCGGCGTCCACGCCCAGCTCGGTGGCCTCCTTGGCCACCCACTCCAGTACCGCGTGACAGTCGTCCAGCGCGGCCGGGAACGGGTGTTCCGGGGCCAGCCGGTAGTCGACCGAGACGACGAGCGCCCCCACCTGGTCGGCGATCCGGGCACAGGTGTGGTGCACGCCGTCCACGCCACCGATGACGAAGCCGCCCCAGTGCAGGTAGAGCAGCGCCGGGACCGGCCCGGCGACGGCGGGGCGGTAGAGCCGTACGGGCACGTCGGGGGCGTCCGGGGGACCGGGCGCCCGGGTGTCCGTGACCCGCACCGGCGCCGCCGGCAGGTACGGCTGCTGGTGGGCCGCGATGGCGCGGGCGGCCGCCCGCGCCGTCCCGAGGTCGGCGTAGTCGACTCTCGGCAACCGGCTGGCCGGCTCGGTCAGCTCGGGATCGAAGGCGTACACGTCAGACCGCCTCTCGGGTCGGTTTCGGAAGTGCCGTCCACCGGCACCCGGGTGGGGCCGGTGGACGGCGTGGGGAGCGTGGTCGCTCAGAAGGTGACGACGACCTTGCCCCGGGTGTGCTTGCCGACGAAGTCGGCCACCGCCTGCTGCGCCTCGGCGAACGGGTACGTCGCGCCGACCTCCACCGCGAGCCCGCCGTCGGCCGCCCGGTCGACGAGGCGCTGCAGCAGCCCCTCGCTCGCCTCGATGTGCGCGTAGGCGGCCGTGACGTCCCGCTCGAAGGCGGGCGGGCCGCCGGCCGGCGACACCAGGCGCCCACCCGGCCGGACCGCCGCCGCCGTGGCGGCGAGCCCCGGCCCGGCGTTGATCAGGTCGACCACGACGTCCACCCCGCCGGGCTGCGCTCGGAGGGTCTCCTCCACGATGTCCGCGGCGGTGTAGTCGATCGCCTCCGCGGCGCCGAGACCGCGGACGTAGTCGACCTCGTCCGGCCGGGCGGTGGCCAGCACCCGGACGCCGGCCTGCGCGGCGAGCTGCACGACGAACGAGCCCACCCCGCCGGTGGCGCCGACGACGAGCATGGTGGAATCCGGTGCCGGATCGGCCAGTTCGACGATGTTCGCCGCGGTCATCGCGGCAACCGGCAGCGCCGCGGCGGCGACCGGGCTCAGCGCCTGCGGTCGGGCCACCACCTCGGGCCCGTCCAGCGCCAACGCGTACTCCGCGACGGCGCCGCCGACCGGGTGGGTGAAGGCGATCACCTCGTCGCCGGGGCGGAACCGGGTCACCCCGTCGCCGACCGCCTCGACGGTGCCGGCCGCGTCCAGGCCGAGCACGAACGGGTGCTGGACCGGCATGAATTCCTTCATGGCGCCGGTGGCCAGTTTGACGTCGAGCGGGTTGAGCGCCGCCGCCCGCAACCGGATCAGGATCTGGCCCGGTGCGGGGTCGGGCTTCGGCAGCTCGGCGACCACGAGCTGGTCGACGGGTCCGTAGGACTGTGCGATGAGGGCCTTCATGTCGATCGGCTTCCTTCCGAGGTGCCGGTGGCACCGGTGGTTGTCGCCCGCACCGGCGGGGCGGGCGGGTGCGGCGGCGCGGCGCGCCGCCAGGTGAGTACGCGTCGCTGTGCGCGTCCCGAGATCAGCGACGTGCCGTGCAGGACGAGCAGATCGCCCTCCAGGGCCGCCTCGCGGACGAGTTCGGTGCCGACCATGTGCGGGTGGGCGCTGACCAGGACGGTGTGGCGGATCTCGTCGCCGACCAGCCGCCAGCTGCCGGCGTACCCCATGAACGTCTCGTCCCGCCCGGCCACCCCGGACGGGGGACCGGCGGGGCGACGGTCGGTGCGCATCATGCTGACCGACATGTGCCCGTCAGCGGTGTAGACGAGGACACCGGCCGGCGCCACGCCCAGCGGGCCCGGCGACCGGCGTCCCTCGTCGTCCAGGTCGAAGTAGGAGACGAGATGCCACACGCCCGCCAACCTCCCCACCGGGATCGGCGTCGCGGGCCGGCAGGCGGTGTCGGCCCCGGTCATCGGGCCGGACCGCGCTGCACCGTGTAGCGACGGACCGACAGCTCCGCCCCCTGACCGAAGAGCCGACTGCCCGGGCGGCTCGCCTCGTCGACGAAGCGCTGGGGGGTCGGCTCGCCGGCCACCGGATCGACGTAGAAGCCGGGGTCACCCACCAGCCGGACCAGGCCGACGGGGGAGTGCCCGGGCAGGGCGCCGTCGAGCAGGGTGAGCATCCCCATGCCGAAGTTCAGCTGACGGGGCACGACCAGGGCCTCGGTGCCGCCGTGGTCGAGCATCAGGTGCTCCCGGCCGGGCAGGTGGTGACCGATCCGGTCGACCCGGAACACCTCCCGCCCGTCGAGGAGCCAGCGGGCGACGCCCGCGTCCCGGTCGTACGAGAGGACGAGCTCGTGCTCGTCCTCCGGTGACCGGTCGGCCACCGGCACGCCGTACGAGAACGCCGCGTAGCGGCCCAGCTCGGCGCGGGCGAACGGGAGGCGTTCGTAGAAGGCGTACACCCGCCGGTTGGTCAGCAGGAAGTCGAAGATGACGTACGTCTCCGGATCGACGGCGTTGATCCCCGTCGAGGCGAGCCGGAGGTCGTCCTCCGGGTCGGTGACCTGGTCACCGAAGGGGTGCCGGGTGGTGCCGTGGGTGCGTCCGGACACCACGGCCGTACCGGTGAGGACCTGTCCGGCCGGTACCTCGAAGCCCGGGGTGCCGTCCGCCGTCCGGTGGGTCGTGTAGACGAGCCACTTGACGTGGTCGAGGACGCCGGGGACGGCGCCCGGCGTGGTGTCCTGGGCGACGGTGCGGGTGAAGACCGGGCGCCCCTCGGGCCCTCCGGAGACCACCCGCAGCCCCTCGGCCGAGGTGCGCACCGTGCCGTCGTCGGCGACGTGCGGGCCGGCGGTGGTGTGGAACCACCGCGCGTCCGGCCCGGTGGTGCGGAATCCGTCGTGGAACTCGTCGTGGAAGAGGCGGCCAGGCGGAACCTCCGCGATGGACCGGGCCGGTGCCACGTCTGTCATGGGTGCTCCCTCGTGCCGGGGGTGTCCGTCGACGGTGATCTGTGCGACGTGCGGGCGGCGTGGGTCAGACGGCGGAGCCGAGCAGCCGGGCGCCGACCGTGGCCAGCCGGTGCCCCTGGTAGTTGGCGGCGGCGAGCACCTGCTCGCCCGGCAGGCCGCCGCCGCCGGCGTGGCCCGTGCCGTACGGGTTGCCGTGGGCGGCGTAGACGCTCGGGTCGGTGTAGCCGGGCGGGACGATCAGGCAGCCCCAGTGGTACATCGTGTTGTAGAGCGCGAGCAGGGTCGACTCGTTGCCGCCCTGCATGTTGCCCGCGCTGGTGAAGGCCGTCGCGGCCTTCCCGGACAGCTCACCGGCGGCCCAGAGCTGACCGGTGCCGTCGAGGAACTGCTTGAGCTGCGCGGAGACGTTGCCGTAACGGGTCGGGGTGCCGAAGGCGTAGGCGTCCGCCCAGCGCAGGTCGTCGTGGGTGGCGACCTCGACGTCGGCGGTGGCGGTGAGGTGTGTCCGCCACGCCGGGTTGCTGTCGATCGCGGCGTCCGGGGCCAGCTCCGGGACCCGACGGAGGCGTACCTCCGCACCGGCCTTGGCGGCGCCCTCGGCGAGGGCCTGCGCGAGGGCGTGCACGTTGCCGGTGGAGGAGTAGTAGATGACGGCGACCTTCGTGGTCATGGGCGTCCTTCCGCTGTCGACGCGAGGGGAGAGGACGGCGGGGAGCACGCGAAGCTAAGCGGAACCCCCTCCGTTTGTGCCGAGAGTAACCGTCGTGGCGCGTGCGTGCAACGACCCTCGTCCTGCCGTCCCGGTCCGTCGCCCGATCGGGCGTCCGCCGATCGGCGGTGGTCGGGTCCTGCGAGTGGTTTTCCCCCAGCACCGGCACAATGGAGCAACCCGCGCCCCGGGTGGCACCGGTCGGCGCCGACCGAGGGAGGGGGCCAGAGGTGGCCGAACAACCTCCGGCCGAGCGGACACCCGTGGCGCTCAGCCTGCCGATCGCCGGTCGACCGGTCGAGCGCGCCGACGCCGCGCGGAACCGGCGCAAGATCCTGGCGGCGGCGGCGGGGATCGTGTCCCGGGCCGGCATCCCCGCCCTGTCGCTCGACGAGGTGGCCCGGGTGGCCGGGGTGGGCGTGGGCACGGTCTACCGCCGGTTCGGTGACCGGGCCGGACTGATCTTCGCCCTGCTGGACGAGGAGGAGCGGCAGTTCCAGTCCGCCTTCATGCAGGGCCCGCCGCCGCTGGGCCCCGGCGGCCCGCCCGCCGAGCGCGTCCGCGCGTTCCTGCACGCGCTCGTCGACCGGGTCGAGGCACAGCGGGAACTGCTGGTCGCCGCCGAGACCAGCTCGCCGACGGCCCGGTTCACCAGTGGCCCGTACACCATCTACCACATCCACCTGGTCACGCTGCTCGGCCTCGCCCGACCCGGGGTGGACGCCCACTTCGTGGCCGCGGCGCTGCTGGCCCCCCTCTCCGCCACGTTCCTGACCTTCCAGCGGCGGGAGCGTGGGTTCGCGGTCGACGCGATCAAGTCCGGCCTCGACGACCTTCTGGGCCTGGGCCTGTAGTCGGTGCTCCAGCCGGGGTCGAGTCGTCTTCGACCGACCCCGGCGATGGTCACCAGCGGGACACGGCACAGCGGCGGGACCAACCCACGCCGACCGCGCCGTCGGATGTCCCGCCCGGACCGAGGAGGCATCCACCATGCGCGAGCAGAGTTCACCGGCCACGCGTCTCACGCCCACCGCGGTGGCGGACCTCGCCGCGGTGGCGGCGCGCTGCGCCGCCGCGTCCGAGGCCGACCGCCGGCTCGACCCGGACGTCGTGCACGCTCTGATCGACGCCGGGTTCGCGCGTCACTTCGCGCCGACCCGACACCGCGGCAACGCCGGCACCTTCACCGACCTGACCCGCGCCGTCGCCCGGATCGGCGAGGCCTGCACGGCGACGGCCTGGTGCGCCTCCCTGGTGGCGAACCTGGGCCGGATGGCGGGGCTGCTCCCGGCCGAGGGCCAGGCGGAGGTGTGGGCGGACGGTCCCGACGCGGTGGTGGTGGGGTCGCTGAGCCCGACCGGCCGTGCCGAGCCGGTCTCCGGTGGCTGGCGGCTCTCCGGGCGGTGGGCCTACATCAGTGCCGTGGGCTTCGCGGACTGGGCGCTGCTCTGCGGCCAGGTCCCGTCCGACGGCCCGCCGGCGGCGCGGGTGTTCGCCGTGCCGCGCGCCGCCTACGACATCACCGACACCTGGTTCAACGTGGGGATGGGCGCGACCGGGAGCAACACCGTCGTCGTGCGGGACGTCCTCGTCCCGGACGCCAGGTCCTTCGACCGGGCGCACCTGTTCACCGGCGCCGCGGCCGCCTCCACCGAGCCCTGTCACGTGGTGCCGCTGCCCGCGGTCAACGGGCTGTCGTTCGTCGCCCCCGTGCTCGGCGCGGCGCGCGGGATGGAACGGGCCTGGACCGCCCACGTCACCGAGAAGATCCGCTCCGCCGCCGCCGGGTCCGGCCCGGTGCCGCCCCGGCGCGTCGAGCAGGACGTCACCCTCGCCCGGAGCGCCGGCGAGATCGACGCCGCGGAACTGCTGCTGGAACGGGCGGCCGCCGCCGCCGACCAGGGCGCCGGCATCACCCCGCTGGAGACCAGCCGCAACCTGCGGGACTGCTCGCTCGCCATGGACCTGCTCGTCGAGGCGGTCAACCGGCTGTTCCGGGCGGCCGGCACGTCCGGGCACGCGACCAGCAGCCCGATGCAGCGCGCCTGGCGTGACGTCAACACCGCCAGCAGTCACGTGGCGCTGCAGTTCCCGCCCGCCGCCAGCGCCTACGCGGACCAGGTGTTCAAGATCTGAGCCCTGCGCCCGCCGATCGGCTTCCGTCGCGAGGAGAACCCCATGTCCCGCACCACAGCTGTTTCCACCGACACCGACTGGCTGCTGTGCCGGGGTTGCCGCACCCCGGTCTACGGCAAGCGCCTGATCCGCAACCACCGGGTCTGCCCCGAATGCGGCCTGCACCTGCCGCTCACCGCCGAGCAGCGGCTCGGGATGCTGGCCGACGAGGGGCGCTACGAGCCGCTGGCCGTCACCGTGACCAGCAGTGACCCGCTGCGCTTCGTCGACCGGGTGCCCTACGCCGAGCGGCTCGCCGACGCCCGCGCCCGCACCGGACTGAACGAGGCGGTGCTCTGCGCCCGGGCCACGGTGGAGGGTGTCCCGGCGATCATCGCGGTGATGGACTTCCGCTTCCTCGGCGGCAGCCTCGGCAGCGCCGTCGGCGAGCTGATCACCATCGCCGCCGAGACGGCGCTGGCCGAGCACACCCCGCTGATCATCGTGACGGCCTCCGGCGGCGCGCGGATGCAGGAGGGGGCGCTGTCGCTCATGCAGATGGCCAAGACCAGCGCCGCGCTGGGTGCCCTGGACCGGGCCGGTGTGCTGACCGTCTCGGTGATCACCGACCCGACGTACGGCGGGGTGGCCGCCTCCTTCGCGACGCTCGCCGACGTGATCGTCGCCGAGCCGGGGGCCCGGCTGGGCTTCGCCGGTCGCCGGGTCATCGAGCAGACCATCCGCCAGGTCCTGCCCGAGGGGTTCCAGACGGCCGAGTTCCTGCTGGCCCGCGGGATGATCGACATGATCGTCGAGCGGGGGCGACTGCGCCAGGAACTGGGCCGGCTGCTGCGCGCGGCCACCTTCACCGGCGTACGCTCCGGCGGCCCCGCGCCGGCGGACCCGGTCGTCCGTGACCACCGTGCGCTGCCCGAGCCGGACCCGTGGCGGCACGTCTCCCAGGCGCGGGACCTCACCCGGCCGACGACGCTGGACTACCTGTCCCTCGTCTTCACCGACTTCCAGGAGCTGCACGGGGACCGGATCTCCGGCGACTGTCCAGCGGTGGTGGGTGGAACCGCGTGGCTGGACGGCCGGCCGGTGCTGGTGCTCGGCCAGCAGAAGGGGCACGACCCGGCCGAGCTGATGCGCCGCAACTTCGGCATGCCGGTGCCGGCCGGCTACCGGAAGGCGGCCCGGCTGATGCGTCTGGCCGAGAAGCTGGACCTGCCGATCGTCACGCTCGTGGACACCCCCGGCGCCTATCCCGGAGCGGACGCCGAGGAGCAGGGCCAGGCGGTGGCGATCGCCGAGAACCTGCGCCTGATGGCCTTCCTGTCGGTGCCGGTGGTGACGGTGATCATCGGGGAGGGTGGCAGCGGTGGCGCGCTCGGCCTCGCCGTGGCCAACCGGGTGCTGATGTTCTCCAGCAGCGTCTACTCGGTGATCAGCCCGGAGGGCTGCGCCGCGATCGTCTGGAAGGACCCCGCCGCGGCCCCGCGTGCCGCCGCGGCGCTCGGGCTGGACGCCCGGGAGCTGCTGCGCCTCGGTGTGGTCGACGGCGTACTGGTCGAGCCGGAGGGCGGTACGGGGGCGGACCCGCTGCGTGCGGCCGAGCTGCTCGGCGCAGCCCTGCGGGCGAGCCTGCACGAGCTGGGCGCGCTCGCCCCCGACCAGCTCGGCGCCGATCGGCGGGCCCGCTTCCGCCAGTTCGGTTCGGCCGTGACCGTGGAGGCGGAGCTGTTGACGATCGGCGGAGAGGTGCATTGAGCATGTTCAAGAAGATCCTGATCGCCAACCGGGGCGAGATCGCCCTGCGGATCGCCCGTTGCTGCCGGGAGCTCGGGATCCCGACGGTCGCCGTGCACTCCACCCGGGACCGTGACTCGGCCGTCGTCCAGCTCGCCGACCAGGCGGTGCAGATCGGTCCGGCGCCGCCCACCCGCAGCTACCTCAACGCGGCCGCCGTGCTCCAGGCCGCCGAGCAGTCGGGCGCCGACGCCATCCATCCCGGGTACGGGTTTCTCTCCGAGTCACCGGACTTCGCCGACGCGTGCGAATCGCTCGGCGTCACCCTGATCGGTCCGCCCGCCTCCGTGATGGCGGAGCTGGGCGACAAGACGTCGGCCCGGGCCCTGATGACCCGCGCCGGCCTGCCGCTGCTGCCGGGCAGCGTCCACCCGCTGAGCCCCGAGGCGGCCGAGGAACTGGCGGCGACGATCGGTTTTCCCGTCATCGTCAAGGCCGCCGCGGGCGGTGGCGGCCGCGGCATGCAGGTCGTCCACGACCGGGACAGCTTCCTCGACGAGTACCGCAGGACCCAGGCGACGGCTCAGATGCTCTTCGGCGACGGCCGGGTGTATGTCGAGAAGTACCTCCGCGACGCCCGGCACGTGGAGATCCAGGTGCTCTGCGACCGGTACGGTCACGCCGTGCACCTGGGGGAGCGGGACTGCACCGTGCAGCGACGCCACCAGAAACTGGTGGAGGAGACGCCGGCGCCGGAGCTGCCCGTCGACCTCACCGAGCGGATGGGACGGTCGGCCGTCGACGGCGCGCTCGCGGCCGGTTACGTCGGCGCCGGCACCTTCGAGTTCCTGGTCGACCCCGACGGCAGCTACTACTTCATGGAGGTCAACTGCCGCATCCAGGTGGAGCACCCGGTGACGGAGATGGCGACCGGCATCGACCTGGTGCGGGAGCAGATCAAGATCGCCGCGGGTGAGCCGCTCGCGTTCACGCAGGACGACGTCCGGCCCCGCGGGGTGGCGATCGAGTGCCGGATCAACGCGGAGGACCCGGCGCGGGACTTCGCCCCGGCGCCCGGCCTGGTGACGGAGTTCGTGCCACCCGGCGGCCCGTTCGTCCGGGTCGATTCCCATGTGCACGCCGGCTACGAGGTGCCGCCGAACTACGACTCGCTCCTGGCCAAGCTGGTGGTCTGGGCGCCCCGCCGCGACGAGGCCATCGCGCGCATGCTGCGGTCCCTGGCCGAGTTCCGCATCTCCGGGCCCCGCCTGCACACCACGGTGGACTTCCTGCGGCAGGTGCTCGACGATCCCCGGTTCCGGACCGCCACGCACACCACGGCCCTGGTCGACCAGCTGACGGACCGACGGTAACGGCGGCGCCGGACCCGGTCCGGCGCCGCCGTCTCGTGGCGCGGCTCTCGGCGCCGGCCCCGCTCGGGGCCGGCGCCGATCGCGTCAGGGCAGCGTGATCGACTGCGAGTGCCGGAAGAAGTTCGTCGGATCCCAGCGGGCCTTCACCTGCTGCAACCGGGGGTAGTTCTCCTTGTAGTAAAGGGTCGACCACGGTACGCCGGAGCGGTTGATCTCGGGGTCGCGGATGTCCATGTCCGGCGAGTTGATGTAGCAACCGTCGGTCTGGTCGTTCGGCACCGGGTAACCGCCGGTGGCGGCGAACGTCTGGCCGTAGATGTCGCGGAGCCAGCCGACGTGCTGGGCGTCCTCCGCCGGGTTGATCCAGAAGTTCTCGTAGAGGGCCAGGAACGCCGAGTTGCGGTGCGGGTACGCGGTGGCGGTGGTCGCCACCCTGTTGACCTTGCCGCCGGCGACCCCGGTGAGCTGGAGGGTCGCGTTGGGGTTCGCGTAGTCCTGGCGGGTCAGGTTCCGCCAGAGGGCCGCGATCTGGGTGTCGGTGAAGCTGCGGCGTAGGTATGCCGACTTCACCGCGCTGCGCATCGTCGGGTCCAGCATGGTGGCCGGGTTGCTGGTGCCGATGAGCCGGGTGGCCGCCAGCCACCGCAGCCGCCGGGGCGGGTACGGGGCGGTGATACCGGTGTCCCGGGTGACGGCGGCGAGGTAGTCGGCGAGCAGCCTCTCGGCGTCGGGCACGCCCGCGTCGATCTGGGTCAGCAGCCCCATGCCCCCGGCGGACCGGTGCGGGATGAACGCCACCCCGGACAGCGCGGTGTAGGGGGAGTCGGCGCCGGCGTTCTGCGCGTACCAGGTGCCGAAGTTGCGCACGAGGGTGGTGAACCTGGCCTGGTCGAGGGCCACCCAGGGCACCGGCACGTTGCTGACGAGCACCTCGCGCGGCGGACGGGGCAGCTGCTGACCGGGGATGGTGCCGGCGGCGTTCGGCGAGCGGAACCAGTAGCGGGTGATGATGCCGAAGTTGCCGCCTCCGCCGCCCGCGCACGCCCACCACAGGTCCCGGTTCGGGTCGGTGGAGGCGCGGGAGGCGACCACGAGCCGGGCGACGCGGTTCGCGTCGACGACGACCATCTCGACCGCCTCGATGTGGTCGGCGACGACCCCGTGGCTGCGGGAGAGCAGTCCGTAGCCGCCGCCGGTGGCGTGTCCGCCGATGCCCACGGTCGGGCAGACGCCGGCGGGAAGGGTGACGTTCCAGCCCTTCTGCAGCGTCTCGTACACGGCGATGAGCAGGGCCCCGGGCTCCACCGCGAAGGCCTGGCGGTGCTGGTCGTAGGAGATCCGGTTCATCGCCGACATGTCGATGACGACCTTGCTGGCGGAGTGGTAGACGAAGTCCGCGTAGCAGTGCCCGCCGCTGCGCACGGAGACCCGCTTGCCGGCGTCGACCGCCTCCTGCACCGCCTGCAGCACCTGGGCGGACGAGGTGACCAGCCGTACGGCGTCGGGCGTCGCGACCCACCGCTGGTTGTTGCCGACGACGAGGTCGGGGTAGCGCGGGTCGCCCGGGGTGACCGTCAGCGCGGGCGTCGTGGTTGTCGTAGTGGTCGTGGTGGTCGTGGCGGCGTGCGCGGGCGCTCCCGTGGCCATACCCGCCACGGCGGTACCCGCGACCGCGGCGGTCCCGCTGAGCAGGCTTCTCCTGCTGATGTGTGCCATGCCGTTCCTTCCCATTCGCATTCTCGGGTGCGCGGACGTGTCCGGCGGGACCGGAAGATCGCGACGGGCGGACCGTTCGGGAAGAGACGCGGAGTTCGCGCGTGATTTCCGGCGCACGAGGCCCGTCGGCCCGGATCGGGTCGAGAGCGAGTGCCGAATTCCACCCCCGTGGATGCTCGCCCGGTCCCGTTCATCGGGTGCTGTCGGAACACTGAGCCGCAATCAATACGGTATTCGCGACGTCAATTCCGAAACAGCGTCGTAAGGTCCAATGTGATCACCCGAATGGGGGAGTCCTGTTGGCTTTCCGTCACCACTTCGTTGATGTGGTGAATAGCTGACGATGAAAGGGAATCCGGTGTCCGAATCCTCCCCTTCTTTACGTATGTCGGGACGCGATATCTGATGGATACAGACATCGATGTGACAGTGCGCTTCGTCACAGTTAGGCAATCACCCCGCCCGGGGCCGAGAAATCGCGCCTCTTCCTGCGGAAACAGTCCCCTGCGGGCCCCTCGGTGATCGGGAAACAGATCGCCCTGAGGAGTGGCGAGCATGTGTAAACTGGCGCCCAGTAGCGGGAAGTGGAGGGTCCTCCACTTTGCTGGTCCAAGGGGGTGGCCATGGCCGTGACAAGGGGGATCGGCCGCGCGTCCCGACTTCTCAGCGGCGTGGGGGCGGTGCGGATCAGACCGCTTTCCGGCTGTTCTTCCGGTCTATCGAGAGCGACGGCAGAAGCACCGTGAGCGACGGGGGAGTACCTATGAGGTTCAACGTTCTGGGCCCACTGGAAATCATCACGGATGACGACAGGTCGATCGATGTGAGCCCGTCGAAAACCGGGCAGGTGCTGGCGTTGCTGATCGCCCGGTGCCCCGATGCGGTGGCGGTCGACACCCTCATTAGGGAATTGTGGGGCGAGAAGCCGCCGCGCAGCGCGGTCACCACCCTTCAGACGTACATCTACCACGGCCGGCGGATGTTGGCGCGCGAGTTGTCACCGCTCGGTCAGGACCTGGTGTCGACCAGGGCGCCCGGTTATGCCATGCGGATCGCGGCGCAGGACGTGGACGTGAATATCTTCGAACGACTCGTGCAGCGGGCGCGTGAATTGTTGGTTGACGACGAGCCGGAGGCGGCGCTGCGTGAACTCCGCACGGCACTCGACCTCTGGCGGGGTCCGGCGTTCGCCGGTCTGGCGGTCGGGGAGGTGCTGGCCGCGCACATCGCCCACCTCGACGAGGTGCGACTCCAGGCGACCCACCTGCGGATCACCGCGGAGCGCCGGCTCGGCCGCCACCTGGAGCTCGTGGCGGAACTGCGTGCCCTCGTCGCCGCCCATCCGCTCAACGAGTCCTTCCACGCTCAGTTGATCGAAGTGCTCTACGAGTCGGGCCGCCGGGCGGAGGCGTTGCAGGCATATCAGAACCTGCGCGGCATCCTTGCCCGCGAGCTCGGGGTCGAGCCGACCGTCCAGATGCAACGCTTGCAGCTGACCGTCCTGCAGGGGGAGGACAGCCGGCTCGCCGGACTGGCCGCCCGGTGACCAGCCGACCCCGCCCGGTCGTCCGCGATGGCGACGACCGGGCGGAGCGGGCCGGTCAGGAGCCGTCGGTGACGTTGATGAGGAAGAGCGGGTCGTCGTACTCCACCGGCTCGCCGTTGTCGTGCAGCACCGCGCTGACCGTGCCGTGCACCGTGCACTCGACCGGGATCATCAGCTTCATCACCTCCACGATCGCCAGCTGCTGGCCCGGGGCCACCGTGTCGCCCACCGAGACGAACGGCGGGGCGCCGGGTGACGGCGCGTGGAACAGGACCCCGACCGCCGGTGAGCGGACCTGGTGGCCGTCCGGCTCGACGGCGACGGGTGTGGAGCCAGGGGCCACGGGCACGGGAGCGTCGGTGGCGGCGTGGGCCGTCGTCGGTTCCACCGGCCATTCGGCCTCGACCGTCACGCCGCCGGCCCGCACGCGCAGGGCGCTCGGGGTACGGCCGAAACCGGTCAGCAGTTCCAGGGTGCTGCTGCGGACCAGTTCCAGCGCGGCCTGCATGTCCCGCATCGCCCGGGGGTCGTGGTCGTCGGGCGTCTCTTCCGGTGGCCGGTGCGGCGCCCGGGTGGTGTCACTCGTCATGACGGTGCCTCTCCTCGAAACCGTGCCGGGTCCGGCTGCTCGATCCGTGTCCGGCCGGGCCGGTGTCCCGTGACTGTCAGTAGTTGCCGAGCCCACCGCAGACGTTCATCGCCTGCGCGGTCACCGCGGCGGCGCCGTCGCTCATCAGGTACGACACCATTGCGGCGACCTCCTCCACCTCGACGTAGCGGCCGATCGGGACCCGTCCGGTGATCCGGGCGTGGGTCTCGGCCTCGTCGACGCCCCAGATGTCCGCGTAGTGCTCCCGCACCCGTTCGGCCATGGGGGTCTCCACGAACCCGGGGCACACCGCGTTCACGGTGATGCCGGTCTTCGCCAGCTCCAGGCCGAGGGCCTTGCTGAAGCCCACCACGCCGTGCTTCGAGGCCGAGTAGGGGGCGGCGTGGACCACACCCTGCTTGCCGCCGGTGGAAGCGATGTTGATGACGCGACCCCGGCCCCGCGCCAACATGCCGCCGGTGGTGAGGACCTGCTTGGTCATCAGGAACACGCTGTTGAGGTTGGTGTTGATGACGTCGAACCAGAGTTCGTCGTCGATCTCGGCCGTGGCGCCGCCGCCCGGGCGTCCGGCGTTGTTGACCAGGACGTCGATCGGCCCGTACCGCTCCACCGCCGCGCCCACGAACCGCGTGACGTCCTCCGCGGACCGCACGTCGCAGCTACGGCCGTCGACGTCGAGCCCCTCCGACTGGAGGCTCTTGACGGTGTCCGCGACCGCCGATTCACGGCGGGAACAGAGGTAGACCCGTGCCCCGCTGCGAGCGATCGACCGGGCGACCGCCAGCCCAATTCCGCTGGTGGCCCCGGACACGATCGCGACTCGCTGGCTCTGCTCCGACATTGGCTTCCCTTCACCGCACGGCCGACTGTGACGCCGCCGAGGATCACCGTCCGTCCTCGAACACCGGTCGAGGGTGCCTGGAGAGCCGGGCGTCGAGGCCGGGCCGCGCGCCCGGCCTTCGAGCCGGATTCGAGTCCGGACGGTCATCGTGGTGCCGCCGGGGCCCGCCCTCCGGTGCCCCTGTCCAGGCCAGCCATCCCGGAGGTCACCCATGCCGACGTCCACCTCGTTCACGGAGCTGTACACGGAGGTCCAGCAGTTCTACGCGCGGCAGATGCGCCAGCTCGACGAACGCAAGCTGGAGGCCTATGCCGAGACGTTCACCGAGGACGCGGAGTTCGGTCACACGCCCGGACGGGAACCCGCCCGGACCCGGGCCGGCATCGCCGCCGACCTGCACGAGTTCCACAAGCGGTTCGAGAACGACCCGGTGCAGCGCCGGCACTGGTTCAACATGATCGATCTCGAACCGCAGGACGACGGGAGCATCCGCTCGACCTGCTACGCGCTGGTGATCACGACGCGCCCGGGTGGTAAGCCGGACATCGCGCCGAGCTGCGTCGTCCGGGACGTGATCGTGCGCGGCGAGGACGGCGGTCTGCTGCTGCGCTCCCGCAAGGTCGAGCACGACCAGCTCTTCTGAGCCGGCGACGTGCCGGTCGCCCGTCGACGCAGTCAGCCCGGGCGGGGCGGCCGTGCCGCCCGGGCGACGGCGCCGTACGTGCCGTCGGCCGGGCGGTCTGACCGGTCAGGCCCCGGCGGGCGGGGGGATGAGCACGACCTGCGATGCGGTCGACATCCACGTGGGTCGGATCTCGAGGCGGGAGAACCGCCAGCCGTCGGCGGTACGGACGAAGCCGAAGCGGTAGTCGCCGGCGAGGACCCGGACGGCGGGCGGGTCGTTCTCGACGAAGACGGCGGTCAGGTTCGCCTGCCCCGACGCCCGGTCGCCGTCCTGCTCGACGAGCAGGTGCGCCATCGAGTGCTGGAGTCGGTGGTAGTGGGCGTGGTGCTGCTGCGCCTGCTCGACCAGGCGCGTACGGCCCTCGTCGGTGCCGCCCGGCGTCACGGCGACCGCGTCCGGCGCGAACAGCGTGTCCGCGTCGCCGAGGCAGCGGCCGTCCAGCCACCTGCCGAGCCGGGCCACCAGCTCGGAGATCTCGCGGTGGTCGGTGAGTGCCCGGAGCTCACGCCGGAGCGCGACGAGTTCCTCGTCGGGCGTCGGTGCCGTCCGGATCGTGCCGGTGGAGTCCTGCGTCATGTTCACCTCGAGAGTCCTGGATGTCGAGCCGTCGCGGCGGCCGGGTCGGGTGCGTCGGCGCGCTCCCGATCACGGCACCGGTCGACGCCTGCCCGGGGCGGATGGCCGGGCCCACGGGCCGGTGGACATCTTCCGTTCTAGCCGAGTCGGGACCGGCTGTGGCGCGATGCAGGATTCCAGACCGGACTCGAATCCGACTCGAAGCGCGCCCGCCTCCGGGCAGGGGCCGGCCGGGCGGGTGCGGCGCGACGTCGGCGCGCACCCGCCCGGGGACTCATCGGTGGAAGCGGACGTAGTCGAAGACGGCGGTCACCGGGGGCTCCGCGCCGCCGTGCGCGACCAGGCCGATCCGTGGAGTCGTGTCCGCCGGGAACGTCCACGCCCCGCCCCACGTCCAGCTCGTCCCGTCCCGGCTGGAGCCGGCCCGGAACTCGTGCTCGCCGGTGGCCGGGTCGACCCGGTGGGCCAGCCGCAGCCAGGTGGTGGTGGCCGGGGTGCCGACGATGTTCCCGCCGTAGACGGGCTGGCCGGCGAAGGGCAGCTCGTAGCCGTACTCGACCTGACGGGTGTTCCAGATCGCCACCTGGGCCAGCCGGGCGAACCGGTCGTCGTCGACGTACGCGACCAGGCCGGCCTGCTGGTAGTTGCGGACCGTCTCCTCGCCCAGGTCGAGGGTCACCTTCGTCTCGACCACGTAGTCGCCGGCCGGCGCGTCGCGCAGCAGCACCCCGGCGCTGTTGCCGGTGCCGGTCAGGTCCGCCGCCTGCACCGGCCAGCGCAGCGCGCCACCGGAGACGGTCGCCGCCGGATCCTCGCGGACCCAGCGCCACGCCGGGTCGAGGCCGTCGGCGAACTCGTCGGAGTACACCGGCAGCATCCCGCCGACGCGGGGCTCCGGCACCGCCCGTGGGGCGGGCCGGTGCAGCCGGGCGGCGCTGACGTTGTCGAACTCCGCCGCGCCGCCGGTCGCGGTGACGGTGAGTCGGCCGACCGCCGGCCGGGCCAGCCGCAGCGACACCACGGCGAGCTGGTCGCCCAGCCGGGCCGGGCTCAGCTCGGCGACGAGTTGCCGGTCGCGCACCTCGACGGCGAGGTTGTGCGGGTCGGCGGGGTCGAGAGCGGCGGGCAGGGGCACGCTCGCCGTCGCGCCGCCCGCCTCCCAGGCGACGAGCCGGCCGGCGGCGGCGTCGAGGCGTACCTCGACCCGGCCGACGGTCAGTCCGGCCGACGCCGCGCCGGTGAGCCGCAGGTCGGCCTCCGCGCGCAGGTCGCCGCCGGTCACCGTGCGGCTGGTCAGCGCGCCGGTGCCGGTGAGGTGGCCGTCAGATACCCGCCACGCGCCGCTGCCGGTCCAGCCGGTCAGAGCCGGGGAGTCGAAGCGGGCGTCGAGTCGGGCGGTGGTCACCGGCGCCCGGCGGTCGCCGTCGGACGGGCCGGCGCCGGCGTTGACCTGGGGCCAGCCGTCGATCCAGTCGAGGCGGTCGATCAGCATCGGCCGCTCGTTGATGCCGAACGGCTCGTCCAGGTACGGGTCGGCCCGGTCGATGGCGTGGTAGACGATCCAGTCCTGCCCGGACAGGTCGGTGAGGAACCCGTTGTGCCCGGTGCCGATCCAGCGGTTGCCGTTCTGGGTGAGCACCGGCGTGCCGCCGGCCCGGGATGCGGTCAGCGGGATGCCGTCGCGGTCGACGAACGGCCCGCGCGGGCTCGTCGCGCGGCCCACCTGGACCGAGTAGCCGGTGGCCGGGCCGGCGCAGCAGTTGGCGGTGGAGGCGAAGAGGTAGTACCAGTCGTCGTGGCGCAGCACGTAGCTGCCCTCGAACTTGTTGTCGATGGCGACCAGGGTGGGCGCTCCGACCGCGCGCAGCCCGTCGGCGGAGAGCTCGGTGACCGAGATGCCGCCGTAGTAGCTGCCGTAGTAGAGGTAGTGCTTCCCGTCGACGTCGGTGAACTGGGACGGGTCGATGGTCCAGAGCCAGCCACCGCCGCCGCCGGGACGGGGCGCCACCACGGGCTGGTCGGCGAAGGTCCACGGGCCGGTCGGGGTGGGGGCGGTCGCCGCGCCGACGGCGAAGTCGCCGCCGTCGGGGGAGACGGTGGTGTCGGTGACGGTCACGTACATGACCCACCGGTCGCCGACCCGGCGCACGTCGGGGGCCCAGAAGCCGGCGCCGGCCGTGGCGTACGGCGGGCGTTGGTCGGGGCCGAAGGCGTCGCCGAGGTAGGTCCAGTCGACCAGGTCGGCGGAGCGGGCGGTGGGCACCCGGTGGAACCGCTTCTCGCCCTCGCGCAGCGGGTCGGTGGTGCCGTAGGCGTACCAGAAGCCGTCGTCGCCGCGGACGACGACGGGGTCGGCGAAGGTGTCGGCGAACCCGGCGGAGAGCGGGTTGCGGTAGCGGTCGGGGGTGTCGGCTCCGGCGGTGGCGGGCGCGGAGGCGACCGCCGCCAGGAGCAGACCGAGTACGGCGGCGAGCGCGCCGCCGCGGCGGAGTTGACCCATCAGACCTGCCTCGGTTGGGGTGAATGGTGGTCGGTGCGTCATTCCGTCCAGTTCTACAACGATGAATACAACGATGTAAAGGTGTCGGCACGGGTCGGCGCCGACCGAACTGTCGCCGTGGCACCATCGGCGGATGACCGCTGCGCCCACCGACGGCCGCCGCCTCGCCGACCTGGCCGCCCTGCTCGCCGACGAGACCCGGGCCGGCATCTGCCTGGCCCTGCTCGACGGACGGGCGTGGACGGCAGGCGAGTTGGCGCGCGGTGCCGGGGTGGCCCCCTCCACCGCCAGCGAACACCTCACCCGGCTGGTCCGGGGCGGCCTGCTGGTGGAGGAGCGCCAGGGACGGCACCGCTACCTGCGGCTGGCGGGCCCGGCGGTGGCCCAGCTGATCGAGGACCTGGCCGGGCACGTGTCGCCGGCCCCGCGCCCGGCCGGATCGCTGCGCGTGGCCACCGCCGACGCCGCCCTGGCCCACGCCCGGACCTGCTACGACCACCTCGCCGGGCGGCTCGGCGTCCGGCTGCGCGACGCCCTGCTGACCCGCGGTCTGCTCGACGGCGCGGAGGGTCTCGCGATCACCCCGACCGGCCGGGACTGGCTGGCCGACCTCGGCGTCGCGCCGCTGCGCGGCGGCCGGCGGCCCCTGGTGCGGGACTGTCTGGACTGGACGGAACGCCGTCCCCACCTGGCCGGCGCGCTCGGCGCCGCGCTGTGCCGCCGCTTCGCGGAACTGGGCTGGACGACGCGCGGCACCGGGCGCAGCGTGCGGGTGACCCCGGCCGGCGTGGCGGCGCTGCCCGAGGTGCTGGGGATCGACGCCGGCGAGCTGGTGCCGCCCCGCCGCGACGGTGGCGGCGGACGCGCCTGACCGGCCCGGCGGGCCCGACCCGCGCGGTCGTCCCGCTGGCGGCGGACGCGCCTGACCGGCCCGGCGGGCCCGACCCGCGCGGTCGTCCCGCTGGCGGCGGACGCGCCTGACCGGCCCGGCCGGCCCGACCCGCGCGGTCGTCCCGCCGGCGGCGGCGCGCCTGACCAGCGCAGCCGGCCCGACCCGGGCGGTCGCGCCCGAACCGGGGCAGCCCCGACGCGCCTGACCCGGACGAGGTCGACGTCAACCCCGCGAAGTGCCGCCGAGGCCGGCATCGGTCCCGGCAGAGTTCGGTCGGCGCCGAAGCGATCCGCACCTAGCGTCGGACGGATGAGCGACCCGACGCCCCTGATCCCACCCGGCCCCGACACCCCGGCCTGCGGCCCGCCGACCCTCGACGGCGGCGTCTGGTCGGTGACCCGCCACGCGGACGTGTGCGGTGTGCTCACCGATCCGGACTTCCGGGTGCCCGAGGCGGCGCCGGGACCGCCCGGCAGCCTCGCCTGGCTGCGCGGCACCGTCGCCCGGTTCAGCGGGCCGGACCGGCATCCCGCCCGGCGGGGCGCCGCCGTCGCCGCGCTCGGCGACTGCGCGCCGGACCGGTTGCGGCGTGACGCCACCCGGTTGACCGCCGAGGAACTCGACCGCGACCCGCTCGCCGGGTCGGCGCGGCTGGCCCGGGGCGTACCGCTGCGGGTGTTGGCGGCCCGGCTTGGCCTGGCCGATCCCGCCGCCGCGGTGCCGGCGGTGACCGTGGTGGCCGCCGCCTACCAGCCCGGTGCCGGGCCGGCCGCGGTGCGCCGCGCGGACCGGGCGGTGGCGGCGCTGGTGGCGATGTCCCCGGCGGGTCCGCCCGAGGCGCTGGCCAACCGGATCGGGCTGCTGGTGCAGGCCTGCGACGCGACCGCCGCGCTGATCGGCGCCGCCGCCCGGTACGCCCCGGCGCTGCCCCCGTCGGTGCCCACCGCGGCGCTGCTGGCCGAGGTGCTGCGCCTCGACCCGCCGGTACGCGCCACCCGCCGCATCGCCGCCCGCCCGGCCCGGGTGGGTGGGCAGCCGGTCCCGTCCGGCGCGGAGCTGGTGCTGCGCTTCGACGCGGCGAACCGGGACCCGGTGGTGGTCACCGCGCCGGACCGGTTCGCGCCGGGCCGGTCCGTGCTGACCTTCGGCGCCGGCCCGCACGGCTGCCCGGGCGAACGGCACGCGCTGGCCCTGGCCACCGGGGTGGTGGACGTGCTGCGCGAACGCCCGGCCGGCCCGCCGCCCCGACCGGAGCACGCGCCCCGTGTCCCGCACACCCGCCCGGCGGTGCCCCGGTGAGCGACCGCCACGCCGCCTTCCGCGCCCTGCACCGCCCCGGCCGGCCGCTGGTGCTGCCCAACGCCTGGGATCACGCCTCCGGCGCCGCCCTGGCCGCCGCCGGCCATCCGGCGGTCGGCACCACCAGCCTCGGCGTGGCCGCGGCCGCCGGTCGGCCGGACGGGCTGGCGGCCACCGCCGAGGAGACCCTCCGCCTCGCCGAGCTGCTGGTCCGGTTGCCGGTGCTGGTGACCGTGGACGTCGAGGCCGGCTTCAGCGACGATCCGTCGGCCGTCGCCGGGTACGCCGCCGAGCTGGCGGCCCTCGGCGTGGTCGGGATCAACCTGGAGGACGGGCGGCCCGACGGCAGCCTCGCCGATCCGGCCCTGGTGGTGGCGAAGATCGAGGCGGTCCGGGCCCGGGTGCCCGGGCTCTTCGTCAACGCCCGCACCGACGCCTGGTGGCTCGGCCGGCCCGACCCGCTGGAGCAGGCGCTGCCGCGGGCGTGGGCCTACCGCCGGGCCGGGGCGGACGGCGTCTTCGTCCCGGGGGTCGGCGACCCGGACGTCGTCCGGCGGCTGGCCGACGCGGTCGACGCGCCGCTGAACGTCCTGGCCCAGCCCGGCGGGCCGTCGCCGGCGGCGCTCGGCCGCCTCGGGGTGGCCCGGGTCAGCACCGGCTCGCTGCTGTTCCGGGCGGCCCTGGCCGCCGTGGTCCGCACCGCCGACGCCGTCCGGACGGGGACGGTGGAGCCGGATCCGGCGCTGCCGTCGTACGCGGACGTGCAGCGGATGACAGCGACCGGTCGTCGCCCTTAGGGGTGGATGGGAGGATTGCTCGCACTTTCCCTGTTCCGGGTGCTTACGGTGTGTTTCAGGTTCATCCGCACCGTGTCGTACCGGGAGAGGACCCGACCATGCGCGTGCCCAGCCGAAGTTCCGGCCCCCAACCCGGCCCGTCCGTCTCCTCGCCCGCCCCGGCGCGCCGGTCGCCCGCGCTGGGCCGAGCCCGCGCGGTGCCGACCGCCCCGCCGGACCTCGACGCGTACCGCGAGGCCGTGGCGGAGCTGCTGGTGGAGGTGGGAGCGCTCGCCGACGCGACGTCCAGCGCGGCCCGCCAGGTGCTGCTCGACCAGCGGTTGCGGGAGCCGGCGATCGCCGCGGTGCTCGACGCGACCCCGCAGGGGTTCATCGGCGCCCGCGAGACGCTGCTGCTGGAGATGGCCCGCTACCAGCCGAACGAGCGGACCTCGGCGAGCGACCTCACCGCGCTGGTCCGGATCTACCTGCTCTCCCGCATCGACGTGATGTGGTGGCGCGACACCACCACCTTCCTCACCGACGACCAGGTCGACACCCATCCGGACCTGGTCGACCTGGAGTGGCTGCGCCGACGTGGGCTGCTCGCCTTCCGTTACCAGGAGCAGCCGGCCACCGTGCTCGGCCGGGGCGTCCGGGCGGTGCGCCGCAAGCTCCGCCCGGACGCCACCCCGCGCACCGCCGGGGTCAAGTTCCGGCGCACCCGGCGCGAGGTGGTGGCACTCCTCAACGACCTGGCCCGCGAGCTGGCCCGGGCCACCCCGCCGGCCACCCCGCCGCTCTGGGTGACCAGCCTGGTGCGCAGCGCCGAGCACCAGTACCAGCTGCGCCGTCTCGGGTACGCCGCGATGGTGCCCAGCGGCCACTGCCTCGGCTGGGCGGTGGACGTGGAGATGGCCTGGTTCACGCGCTTCGGCGTCCGGGACACCCTCGCTGAGATCCTGCTCGCCCGGCAGGCCGCCGGTGAGATCAACGTGGTCGACGAGGGGCAGGCCTGGCACGTGTGCCTGGCACCGGGCGCCCGCGCCCGGCTGCGCTCGGCCTACGAGGCGGAGATGGGGGCCTGAGGCGGATGTGCGGCATCGCGCTCAGCGCCGGCCCCGAGGCCGACCCGGCGATCTTCCGCCGCATGCTCGCCGTCCTCACCCCCCGGGGCGAGGTCACCGAGACCCGGCAGGAGAACGGCCTGCTCGCCGGCGTACGGCGGCTGCGAATCGTCGACCGGGACCGGGCCGTGCAGCCGTTCACCTCCGCCGACGGGCGGTACGTCCTCTGCTACAACGGCGAGGTCTTCAACCACCACGAGCTGCGCGCCGAGCTGACCCGGGCCGGACACCCGTTCCGCACCGCGAGCGACACCGAGGTGGTGCTCGCCGCGTTCCTGCGCTGGGGCGAGCGGGCGGTGCACCGGCTGCGCGGCGAGTGGGCCGTCGCCGTCGCCGAACGCGCCACGGGCCGGGTCTACCTGGCCCGGGACCCGCTCGGCGTCAAGCCGCTCTACTGGGCCCGCACGCCCGGCTGCCTGCACGTCGCCTCGGAGGTCAAGGCGCTGGTCGGGCTGCGCGCCCCGGTCGACGAGGTGCCGCCCGGGCACCACGGCTGGGCCGACCCGGACGGGCGGGTGGAGCTGGGCGCGTACCTCGACCTGCTCGCCCTCGGCGCGGGACTGCCCGAGGTGGACGACCCGGACGAGGCCGCCCTGCTCGTCCGGGCCGCGATCAGCGACAGCATCCGGATGCGGGTGGACACCGACCTCACCGTCGGGGTGGTGCTCTCCGGCGGCCTGGACAGCTCGCTGGCGCTGCTGCACGTCCGCGACCTGCACCCGGACTGCGTGGCGGTGACCGTCGGGGTGCCGGACAGCCCCGACGTGGCGTACGCGCGGCGGCTCGCGGCCGACCTCGGCGTGCCGCACGAGGTGGTCCAGCTGCGCCCGCGCGACATCCGGCTGGCCGACGTCCGGGAGGCGATCCGGATCTCCGAGCTGACCGAGTACGGCGACATCATCAACGCGGTGGTCACCGTGCCGATCTTCCGGCGACTGCACGAGATGGGGATCAAGGTGGTGCTCACCGGCGACGGCTCCGACGAGCTGTTCGGCGGCTACCCGATGTACCACCAGGTCGGCCCCGACCGGGCCCGCCGGCTCTTCCTCCACAAGATCCGCAACCTCTGCCGTACGGAGTTGCAGCGGGTCGACCGGGCCAGCATGGGGCACGGGGTGGAGGCCCGGGTGCCCTTCCTCGACCTCAGCGTGGTGGAGCTGGCGATGCGGCTGCCGCTGGCGCTCAAGATGCGCGACGGGCAGGAGAAGTGGATCGTCCGGCGGGCGTTCGCCGACGTCCTGCCCGACTACATCCGGCGGCGGCCGAAGAACCCGATGTCGTACTCCTCGGGTCTGCACGAGCGGACCCGGCTCTACCGGCCGTTCTTCTCCCGGCTGCACCGCCGGTTTGGCTACGACCTGCTGGAGCCGGTCCGCCGCGACTTCGACAGCGTGCTCACCCGCTGCGGCAACGACCTGGACCGGGCCATCGCCGACGGGCTGGCCCGACCCGACTACACCGTGCTGGAGCACGCCCGGGACCTGGTCGGGGCGGCGAGGTGGAACGCCGCCCCGCTGGTCCGCCGGCTGGTCGGGCCGCGTCCCACCCGCGGGGCGCCGGTCCGGTGAGCCCGGGCCCCGAGCGGGCGACGCCTCACTTGCGGGGCGATCCGGGTACCCGGCAGCGACGGACATGCCGGCGGCGCGGGCGGGTAGTAGCCCGGCATGGCGGAACCGGACGTGATGGTGGTGGGTCAGGTGGCCCGGGACCTCGTCCTGCTGGTCGACGAGCTCCCGGCCGCCTCGGGGACGGCGCCGGTGCGACGCCGGCGGGAGTTGCTCGGCGGCAAGGGCGCCAACCAGGCCGTCGGCCTGGCCCAGCTCGGCGTCGACATCGGACTGCTGGGGGTCCTCGGTGACGACGAGGTCGGTGACGGGCTGCTGGCCCAGGCCCGTGCCGACGGCGTCGACGTACGGGCCGTGCTCCGCCGGTCGGGCACCCCGACCGGCCTGATCGTCGACCTGGTCGACGCGAAGGGCCACTGGCACTACGTGCAGGATCTGCCGCCGGGCACCCTGCTCACCGCCGAGGACGTGCTCGCCGCCGCGCCGTTGCTGCGGGCCGCCCGGGCAGTGGTGGTGCAGCTACAGCAACCCCTGCCGGCGGCGCTGGCCGCGGCCCGCTGCGCCCGCCGGGCGGGCCGCCTGGTGGTGCTCGACGGGGCGCCGACGGACCGGGCGGGCGACCTCGAGCTGCTGCCCCTCGCCGACGTCCTGCGCGCCGACGCCGAGGAGACACGGCTGCTTCTCGGCGCCGCACCGGCGGACCCGGCCGGCGGCCTGCGCGCCGCCCGGGAACTGCTCAGGCGCGGGCCGTCCCTGGTCGCCGTCGAGGTGGCCGGGGTGGGCAACGCCTTCGCCTGGCCCGACGCCGATCTCTTCGTGCCGCTGAGCGAGACCCCGACCGTCGACACCACGGGCGCCGGGGACGCCTTCGTCGCCGCGCTCACCGCCGGGCTGCTGCGGGGCGAGCCGCGCGAGCAGATCGCCCGGCGCGCCGTGGCCGCGGCCGGAGCCACCGTGGGCCGGCCCGGGGGCCGGCCCGAGCTCACCGAGGCGGCCATCGCCGAGCAGCTCGCCCGGATACCGGCCGGCTGAGGCGCGACCGGCGCCCCGCCCACGCCCGTGCCCGCTCATGAACCGGCGGCCTGCCGGAACCGCCTGTGACCCAGGTGATTCCGGCAGGCCGCCGGAGGGAGCGCGCCGGTCAGCCGGCGGGCGGGAAGGGATCGTCCTTGTAGGTGTACTCGGTCTCGATCTTCCCGTCGGCGGTGTGCACGACGAGCTGGCTCGGCTCGTTGGCGTGTGCCACCTTGCGGCCCTCCTCGACCGCGCGGTGCTTGGTGTCGTACGAGCCGAGGCTCCGGCTGCCCTGCTCCACCTTCCAGGAGCCGTCGTTCGGCACCACGTGGTATTCGTTGCGCTTCATGGGCGCTCTCCTCTCGTCCGTCTGGATCCAGGTACCCGGATGCCCGAAATGGAAAACCGGTGTCGCCTTCGGTCGGTGGACAACCCCCGGGGTCTCCCATAGCGTTCCGGAGATATGCGGAGGACTCTCCTGGGCGCCGGGCTCGCCCTGTTGCTCGCCACTACCGGCTGCGCCGGCACCGACGACACGCCGCCCGCGCCGGCCGGCGACCGGGTGCCGGCCGCTTCCCGGCAGGACGCCGACGAGGTCGGGCGCACCCTGGCCAGCCTGCGCCGGGTCGACAAACTGCCGTTGTACGAGATGACCTACGTCGGCCGGTACGACGCGACGGCCGGCACCGACGCGGAGCCCGAGGCGAGCCCGTTCGGCTGCTCGCTCTTCGCCGCCAGCGGCGACCCGGCCCGGCCGCTGTTCGCCCGCAACTTCGACTGGGCGGCCAACCCGGCGATGGTGCTGCGTACCGACCCGCCCGACGGCTACGCCTCGGTGTCCCTGGTGGACCTGTCGTACCTCGGGATCGGCGCCGACCCGACCGGGGACCGGCGGTTGCTGGACGCGCCGCTGCTGCCCTTCGACGGCATGAACGAGCGCGGGCTCGCGGTCGGCCTGGCCGCCGACGACCACGCGACGGTCACGCCGGTGCCGGGCCGCCCCACGGTCGGCTCGGTGCGCATCCTGCGGCTGGTGCTCGACCGGGCCGCCACGGTCGACGAGGCGGTGGCCGTCTTCGGCCGGTACAACCTGGACTTCGACGGCGGGCCGCCGCTGCACTACCTGCTCGCCGACGCGACCGGCCGCTCGGCCGTGGTGGAGTTCGTGGACGGGACGATGCGGGTCCAGCGCGGCGAGGGCCGCTGGCAGGCGCTGACCAACGTGCCGGTGGTCGGGGTGTCCGAGAAGGAGCGGCGCGCCGACCGCCGGTACGGGGCCATCGCGGCCGCGTTGGAGAGCTCCGGCGCCCGGGTGGACGCCCCGGCGGCGCTGCGGATCCTCGACCAGGTGCGGCAGGGCCACACCCGCTGGTCGGTGACGTACGGGCTGCGCAGCGGCGAGGTGCGCCTGGTCACCGCGACCGGCAAGGAGCGGCGCTACCAGCTGCCGATGGACTGACCCCGCCGTACGTGCAAGGGCCCGGCCCCCGACGGGGACCGGGCCCTTCCGACGTGGCCCTACCAGCTCAGGTAGCCGGCCTGGGTCTGCACGTTCAGCTCGCGGAACCGGACCAGGTTGGCCGTCCACGTCCGCCAGTCGTTCAGCTCCAGCACGTCCAGGCCCTTCTGGATGTCGCTGGAGTAGATGTGCCCGTTGTAGTAGTACGTCGACCAGGCGCCACCGGTGGTGAGCTGGGTGGCCGAGAGCGGACCGCGCTCCCAGAACCCGATCTCCTTCGGCTTGGTCGAGTCGGTGAAGTCCCAGACCGAGATGCCGCCCTGGTACCACGCCTGGACCATGATGTCGCGGCCGAACACCGGGATCAGCGAGCCGTTGTGCGCCACGCAGTTCTCGGTGTCCGCGTTGGCCCGCGGGATCTTGTAGTAGCTGCGGAAGACCATCGTCCGGGCGTCGCCGCGACCGGTGATGTCGTAGATGGCGTCCGCGCCACGGTTCGGCCCGACGACCTCGTTGCAGGTGGCCGCGCCGCCGCCGCCCAGCTCGTCGGTGAAGACGACCTTGGTGCCGGCGTTGTTGAACGTCGCCGAGTGCCAGAAGGCGAAGTTCACCGTGTCGCGCACCCGGTTGATGACCCGGGGCGCCTCCCGGTTCGAGATGTCCATCAGGATGCCGTCGCCCATGCAGGCGCCGGCGGCGATGTCCTTCGACGGGTACGCGGTGATGTCGTGGCAGCCGCTCGTCGTCGAGTGACCCGGGCTGCCCTCGTACCCGCCGTCCGGGAAGAGGTTCGGCATGGCCACCACGGCAGCGTCGGTCGGCTTCTTCAGCGGCACCTTGACGATCGAGATGGAATCGTGCGGGGGCTGGCAGTCCGGCAGCTCCACCAAGGGGCGGTACGACGAGACGTACAGGTAGACGGACTTCTTGTCCTTGGCCGGCACCAGCGTGTGGGTGTGCGAGCCGCAGTCGGTCTCGACCGCCTTGATGTAGCGCGGGTTGGCCTTGTCGCTGATGTCGAAGACCTTGATGCCCTCCCAGGACTCCGGCTTGGTTTCGATCAGGCGCTCACTCGTGCAGGAGTCGTTGCTGCGGCCCTGGTCGGTGGAGAGGAAGAGCAGGTCGCCGTAGACCGAGATGTCGTTCTGCGACCCCGGGCAGAGCACCTGGGACACGATCTTCGGTGCGCTGGGACGGGCGATGTCGTAGATGACGAAGCCCTCGTAGTTGCCGACGAAGGCGTACCGGCCCTGGAAGGCCATGTCGCTGTTGAAGGCCGCCGACGTGTTGAACGGGGCCTGCTTCGGCAGGTTGGCGATCTGTCGCAGGTTGGGGCTGCTGGAGATCTCGTCCACGCCGAGCGTGGGGGTGGCCGTGGCGGCCTGTGCGGTGGTGGCCGTGGCGACCGCCTCCGCGTCGGGCGTCACGGCGGCGTTGCCGGCCGGGGCGGTGGCCACGCTCGCCACCAGGAGGCCGGCCGCGGCCAGGCTCACGATCCTCAGCTGGCGTCGTCGGGGGAGGGAAAATCTGATCATCGGCAGAGCCCTTCGACAGGGGTTGATGATTGTGGACACCTTACCTTCCGGCGATGGGTGTCGATGTGATCTGCGTCACATAAAAGCGTCGTCGTCAATGGATACGATCGCTGCGACCTCGACCGGAGGGGGAGTCGCATGACCGCCCGACGTGGACGGACCCTGCTCGTCGTCACAGTCGCGGCCGTGGTGCTGGTGGCGCTCGGGCTCGCGCTGCGGCCCACCGACCGTCCCGCCCCGGTGGCCGCCGGATCGACCGCGTCGCCGACCCCGGCCCCGAATGACGGCCCCTCCGTCATCGTCCCCGGCCGCCCCGGCGAGTCCGCCGTCGCCCGCCCGGCCGCGGAGGTCCGCGACACCGCCTCGCCCAGCTACAACTCCCTGGACGTCTGGTTCGTGCGGATGATGATCCCGCACCACGAGCAGGCCCTGGCGATGGCGGAGCTGGCCGAGGGCCGGGCCGCCAGCCCGCAGATCCGGGCGGTGGCCGACCGGATCAGGGGCGCCCAGCGGCCGGAGATCGGCATGATGCGCGGCTGGCTGAGCGCCCGCGGCCTGCCGGCCGAGGTGCCCGGCCACGACCACGGCACCATGCGCGGCATGCAGTCGCCGGAGGCGATCCGGCGGCTCGCGGACGCCCGGGGCGCCGACTTCGACCGTCTGTTCGTGCAGCTGATGACCGCGCACCACCAGGGTGCCGTCACCATGGCGACCGACCTGCTGAAGGTCGGCGTCGACCAGCAGCTCGACGAGTTCGCCAACTCGGTGGCCACCGAGCAGGCGGTCGAGATCGACCGGATGCGCGAGCTGATCTGAGGCGACCGGGCGGTCCCAGCCGGCGAAGAACCGGGCGACCGCGAGGACGGCCCGCCGCCGCACGGACGGCGTCCCCAGTGGACCACGAGCCTCGCCACCCGCGTGTTAGCCTTCTCCGCCTGACCATGATCACGGCGAGCGACCGAGGGGATACATGGCGGGCGGTGCTCCAGAGACGGGCGGCTTGCTGGACCCGGACGGCGCGGTGGAACGGTTGGCCGAGTGGAAGGGCCGTATCGATCAACTGGCGGCCGACACCCGGGCGATGAGCGAGCGCCTGCAGGATCTGCGGGCGACGGCTGCCGACGACAACCGTCTGGTCGAGGTCACGGTCGACTCCGCGGGGCGGTTGGTCGATCTGCGGTTGGGCCAGCGGATCCAACGGGTCGCACCCGAGGTCGTCGCCAGGACGATCATGGACACCATCGGTGCGGCCCGACAGCAACTGGCCGACCGGTCCCAGGAGATCATCGCCGACACCGTGGGCACCGGGTCGGCGGCGGCGCGCGCGATCGCCGAGCGCGTCGGAAAGCAGTTGCGCGGCGCCGATCCGGTCGCGGACGGCTCCGACGACCGGCACCGCGGGTGGTGAGCGCGTGGGGGACGGGTTCGCGGTCGACGCAGAGCAGATCCGCGCGCACGCGCGCAACATCGAGGTGTTGCGCGAGCGCTTCGCGGCGGTCAGGGCCGCGAGCGCGCACATCGCACAGAACGAGGCGGCGTACGGGTTGCTGTGCGGGTGGATCTCCGGAGTCCTGGAGGACCGGCACACCCGGCAGGACGAGCTGATCGCCTACGTTGAGGAGAATCTGTCCCTGGTCGCGAAGGGATTGCGCACGACCGCGGACAACTACGACGACGCGGACGCCGACGCGGACAGCACGATCCGCAGGGCGGGGAGCCGGTGGGACGCAGATCCGGCGAGGCTGCCGCGATGAGCGAAGGGTCGTTGGTCGCCGACGTCCGGTCCACCCGCCAACCGTGGACCGGGGCGGCGCTGCCCGACAGCTTCCAGGGGCTGGTCGACGCCATCCACAGCGCGGGCTGGGTCGACGACCTGCTGGCCGGTGCGGCGTTCGGGGTCGAGGTCACCGCGACCGTGATGGATCCGTTCAGCGCGCTGCTGGCCAACGGGCTGGGCTGGGCGATGGAGTACTTCGAGCCGCTGCGGCAGATCCTCGACGACCTCACCGGAATGCCCGACGTGGTGGCCTCGCACGCGGCGACCTGGGAGAACATGGCGGCCGAACTCCTGAGCATGGCCACCGACCTTGAGTCGCACCTGGGCGCGGACATCCCGCACTGGCAGGGGCAGGCCGCCACGGCGTACCGGAGCCTGATGGCGCACAACGTGACGGCGCTCGACGGGCTGGGCGGCATCTCCGCCGCGATGGCCGCGGCCACCCAGGCCGCCGGAAACCTGGTGGCGTTCACCCGCGACGTCGTGCGCGATCTCATCGCCGACCTGGTGGCGCGCGTGGTCGTCTGGGCGGTCGAGGCGATCTTCGTCGTCACGATCCCGGTGATCGCGTCGCAGATCGCGGCGGCCGTGGTGAAGTGGGCCGGACGAATTGCGACCTACGTCGCCGCCCTGATCTCCAGCCTCACCAACCTCGCCCGGCTGCTGAACGGCTAGGCCGGACGATGGTGAGACCGAGGACGCCCCCCGGCGGGCACGGTGACGGCCCGGGGCCGACGCACCCGGGCCACGGTGACGGTGCGAGCGGCACCCCGACCCCGCGACGACGCGGTTCGGGCGAGGTGCCCGACAACGTCACGAGGGCGCAGGAGATCACCGCCCAGGAGGCACGGCAGGGCCGCCCGGGCGGAGACCCCGGCGCAGGGCAGGGCAGGCCCGGCGGCAACGACGACGGTCACCGCACTCCCGCACCCGGCACCCCCGAGTACGCGCGTCGGCTGGAGGAACTCGCCGCCGACCCGGCCCACAACGGCAACATCAGCGCGAAGTCCCGCCGAGAGGCGGAGGTCGGGCTCGAGGCGGAGGCGCAAGGCAAGATCCCAGGTCCGATCCGCCGTGCCGAACTCGACAACTCCGATCCGGCATTCCAGAAGGATCAGGGTGAGTTCATCGACGCCAACGGAAACTACTGGGACGTCAAAGCCCCCGCCGATATCTTCCCCGCCGGTCGGTACGCCGGCCAGCCAATGCCCGAGGGAATGAGAGGACGCTACAATGGCGACGATTTCGAGCAGAAACTTGCCGACGAGGTGACCGGCGGACAGAATGTCGTCATCGACACCAAAAATCTGTCGCCGAGTGCCGTGGCCGATCTCAAGAGGCGGGTCGCCGGTCGAGCGGACTGGGACGGCAGGGTGGTGTTTGACAAGTGAGCAGATACAAGCGGAGCGTCGCTGACGTGATCCGTTGGCCGGGCAGTCCCGACGCCAGAGCGGCGCTCGAGGAGTGGCTGGGCGTCCCTTCTTCGGACACCGCGTCGTACCTGGCGGGAGACTTTCTCGATTTCCGTGGGGCGGATCTGAGCAGCCTCGACCTGACGGGCGCCTACCTGGCCAATTCCTGCCTGGTCGGGGTGCGGTGCGAGGACGCCAACCTTGGCGACGCGAACCTGAACAACGCCGAACTCGACGGCGCCGATTTCTCCTTTTCTGACCTGGCAAAAGCTGACCTGGTCGGCTGTACGGCGCGGAACGCGCGTTTTTCCAGCGCCCGGCTGTTTTCGGTGCAGTTCGACGAGGCCGTTCTGGAGGGGGCCGACCTCAGTCACGCGATCCTCAATTCGGCGAAGCTCTACAGAACCGATCTGCGCGCCGCCGACCTCAGGTTCTCAAGCCTGCGGTGGTGCACGTTGGGCGGCGCGAACATGCCCGCGGTGCTGAGCGGCGCGCGAATGTTCGGCTGCCAGCTCGAGGGTGCCAAGGGCACCGTCGTCGGCCCGGTCTTCGTCGATCAGGCCGCGACCCGGTCGCTCGACGGCGCCGAACTCGAGGCATGGTTCTCCGCACAGGATGCGCAGGACATCCGGGTGGCACCTCGCTCGCCGTAGCCCCGGGGAGTCGACCCGTACGCTGGGTGACCGTGAACCGCACCGTCTTCGGCCGCCCGCTGCGCTCGCTCGCCTTCGACGTCCTCGTCTCCGGCGTGGTGGCGCTCCTGGCCGTGGCCGCCGTGGTGAGCCAGCCCGGCGGCCTGCCCGCCACGCTGGTCGGTTGTGCCATGGCGGTCGCCCTGCTGTGGCGCCGGGTCCACCCGTCGGCCGTGGCCGCCGTGGTGGCCGGGCTCGCCATGGCGCAGGTGATCGCCGGCTGGGGGCCGCTGGCCTACGACGTCGGCGTGCTGATCGCCCTCTACAGCGTCGTCAAGTACGCCGAGCGGCTGCGCGACGGCGTGCTGGCCGGGATCGTCGCGGCGATCGGGGTGGTGCTGGCCGCCTCGCAGACCGTCGGCAACGCCGCCTGGTGGGCCACCGCCATCTACTTCGCGCTGGTCACCGGCGGGGTGTGGCTCGCCGCCCTGAACGTGCGGACCCGCCGCCTGTACGTGCTCAGCCTCGAGGAGCGCGCCGCCACGCTGGAGCGCGAGCGGGAGGCCGAGGCCCGCGCCGCGGTGGCGGGGGAGCGGGCCCGGATCGCCCGCGAGCTGCACGACGTGGTGGCGCACAGCATGGCCGTGATGATCGTCCAGGCCGACGGGGCCCGGTACATGCTCGACCAGGACCCGGAGACCGCCCGCGTCGCGGTCAAGGTGGTCGCGGACACCGGCCGGCAGGCGCTGGAGGAGATGCGCCGGCTGGTGGACGTCCTGCGGGAGCCCAGCCCGGCGGAGCCGGCGGCCACGGCGGAGCCGCCGGACGACGACGCCGTCGCCGCCGACCCGGAGCACCGGCGGGCGGCGGTCGCCGAACTGCCCGCGCTGCTGGACCGGTTCCGCGACGCCGGGCTGCGGGTCCGGCACACGGTCACCGGCGAACCGGCCGCGCTGCCCCCGGGCCTGGACCTCACCGTCTACCGGGTGGTGCAGGAGGCGCTGACCAACGCGCTCAAGCACGCCGGGGTCGGCGCGAGCGTCACGGTCACCCTGGAGCACGTCCCGGACGCCGTCGTGGTCCGGGTGGTCGACGACGGGCACGGCCGCCCGCCGGTCGGTCCCGCGCCGTCCGGCGGGCACGGCCTGGTCGGCATGCGCGAGCGGGTCGGCGTGTACGACGGCAGCCTCGTCGCCGGCCCCCGGCTGGCCGGGGGCTGGCGGGTCGAGGCGCGGCTGCCGCTACCGTCGACCCCCGGGACGGAGGTGGCGGCATGACGGTCCGCGTGGTGATCGTGGACGACCAGGCGCTGGTGCGCGCCGGGTTCCGGATGGTGCTGGACTCCCAGCCGGACCTGGAGGTGGTCGGCGAGGCCATCGACGGCGCGGACGCGCTGCGGCTGCTCGCCCGCACCGAGGCCGACGTGGTGGTGATGGACGTCCGGATGCCCACCATGGACGGGGTGGAGGCGACCCGCCGGATCTGCCGGGACCGCCCGGCCGGCCCGCCCCGGGTGCTGGTGCTCACCACCTTCGACACCGAGGCCGACGCGTTCGCCGCGCTGCGCGCCGGGGCGAGCGGCTTCCTGCTCAAGAACGTGCCCCCGGAGGAGCTGCTCGCCGCGATCCGGGTGGTCGCCGCCGGTGACTCGGTGGTCGCGCCGTCGATCACCCGCCGGCTGCTGGACCGGTTCGCCGACCGGTTGGGACCGGGGCCCGCCGAGGACCCCCGGCTGGCCCAGCTCACCGACCGGGAGCGGGAGATCCTGCTGCTCGTCGCGCAGGGACTGTCCAACGCCGAGATCGCCGGCCGGGTGCACGTCGCCGAGGCGACCGTGAAGACCCACGTCGGGCGGATCCTGGCCAAGCTCCAGCTCCGCGACCGGGTCCAGGCGGTGGTGCTGGCCTACGAGAGCGGGCTGGTCACGCCGGGAGGCTGACCGGCGCTACGACCTGGGTCGTACGGGTCGACCCGGTCGGGGGCGACCCGGGGCGTACCGACCTCGACCGCGCGGGCGGACGCCGGCGCGGGCGGCGCTCCATAGCGTCGGAGACGTCCTGGTCACCGACTGCACGGGGAGTCTCCGCATGTCCCTCGCCCCACCCGTCCCGGCCCGTACCGGTGTCGCGGTCACCGCCCGCGGCCTGCGCAAGGAGTACGGGCGCGGCGCCGCCCGCGTCGTCGCCCTCGACGGCGTCGACGTCAACTTCGCCGCCGGCCGGTTCACCGCCATCATGGGCCCGTCCGGCTCGGGCAAGTCGACGCTGATGCACTGCCTGGCCGGCCTCGACAGTCCCACGGCGGGCACCGTCCGGCTCGGCGACACCGAGACCGCCCGCCTCGACGACAAGCGGCTCACCCTGCTGCGCCGGGACCGGATCGGCTTCGTCTTCCAGAAGTTCAACCTGCTGCCGGCGCTGACCGCCGAGGAGAACATCCTCCTGCCGCTGGCCATCGCGGGCCGGCGGGCGGATCCGGCCTGGCTGCGGCAGGTGGTGGCGGCGGTCGGCCTGGCCGACCGGCTCGGGCACCGGCCGGCCGAGCTCTCCGGCGGGCAGCAGCAGCGGGTGGCCGTCGCCCGGGCGCTGGTCACCCGCCCCTGGGTGGTCTTCGCCGACGAGCCGACCGGCAACCTGGACTCCCGCTCCGGCGCCGAGGTGCTCGGGCTGCTCCGGGAGGCCGTGGACACCCTCGGCCAGACCGTGGTCATGGTGACCCACGACCCGGTGGCCGCCGCGTACGCCGACCGGGTGGTCTTCCTCTCCGACGGCCGGCTGGTCCGCGAGCTGGCCGCGCCGACCGCCGAGCGGATCCTGGACGCGCTCGCCGGCCTCGACCCGGTCGCCCCGGCGCGGGGGCGGTGACCGCGATGATCCGGCTGACCCTGCGTTCGTTGCGCGCCGACGCGCTGCGGCTGCTGCTCTCCTCCCTGGCGATCGTGCTCGGCGTGGCCTTCGTCGCCGGCACCCTGATGCTCACCGACGGCATGCGGGCCGGCGCGTACGACCGGGCCGGCGCCTTCGACCGGCACACCGACCTCGGCGTGTACGCCGGCACGGACCCCCTCCCGCCCGCCCTGGTCGACCGGGTGCGCGCGGTCGACGGGGTGGCCGCCGCCGAGGGGGAGCTGACCGGTTCCGGCGGGGTGGTCGGCTCCGACGGCCGCCCGGTGCTCGGCTACGGGGTGCTCGCCGCGATCCCCACCGACCCGGCCCTGCGCTCGTACGACCTGACCGCCGGCCGGTTGCCGGACCGCCCCGGCGAGGTCGTCCTCGACGCGTCCACCGTGCGCGAGGAGGGCTTCACCCTCGGCGCGCCGGTCCAGGTGGGCGGCTCCACCGGGGCCGCCCGCGCGTACACCCTGGTCGGCGCCGTCGACGTGGCCGGCACCGCCCGCGACGTCGGCGGACCCTTCATCGGCCTGGTGGGCGCCGACTCCCTGGCGGTGACCGGGGAGCGGGGGTACGGCCGGATCATGGTGGCCGTCGCCCCGGGCACGTCCCGCGAGGCGGTGGCCGAGCGGGTGGCCGGGCTGGCCGCCACCGGCGCCACCGTGAAGTCCCGTCAGCAGATCCTCGACGACGCGGTCGACGACGCGGTCCGCGACCTGAAGCAGTTCGGCATGATCCTGCTGACCTTCGCCGGGGTCGCGGTGGTGGTGGCCGGCTTCGTCATCGCCAACACCTTCGCCATCGTGCTCGCCCAGCGGACCCGGCGTACCGCCCTGCTCCGGCTGGTCGGCGCCACCCGGGGGCAGGTCTTCCGGGCCACCCTGCTGGAGTCGGCGGTGCTCGGGCTGAGCGCCTCAGCACTGGGCGTGCTGGCCGGCGCCGGCCTGGCCGCCGGCCTGGCGGCGGGGCTGTCCACGCTGGACCTGCCGTTCACCGGCGAGGTCCTGCTGACCCGCTCGACGGTGCTGCTCTGCGTGGCGCTGGGCACCGCGATCACCGTGGCCGCCGCCTGCGTACCCGCCTGGCAGGGCACCCGGGTCGCCCCGGTGGCCGCGCTGACCGACGCCGCCGTGCAGGTGACCCGCCGCGCCGGCCCGGTCCGGCTGACGATCGGCGCGCTGGTCTTCGCCGCCGGGGTCGCCGCGCTCGCGGTGGCCGCCACCGTCGGCCAGATCGCGCTGGTCGCCCTCGGCGGGATGCTGACCTTCTTCGGCATCGTGCTCTACGGCCCGGTGCTGGTGCCCGCCCTGGTCCGGCTCTTCGGCGCGCCCGCCCGGCTGCTCCTCGGCGCCACCGCCGGGCTGGCCGTGGCCAACGCCGTCCGCAATCCGCGCCGGGTCTCGGCGACCGCCACCGCGCTGGTGATCGGGATCGGTCTGGTGTCGGCGTTCGTCGTCGGCGCGGGCAGCGTGAAGGTGGGCATCGAACGCGCCGTGGACGCCCAGATCGGCGTCGACTACCTGGTCACCGGCGTCGGCAGCGACCTGCCGGCGGCACTCGCCGACGAGCTGGCCGCCCGGCCGGAGCTGGGCGTGGTGCACGAGCGGCGCAGCCGGGTCGTCGACGGGGTGGAGATCCGCGCCGCGCATCCGGCGCTGGTCGGCCGTACCCTGACCGGCACGGTGGCCGGCGACGACGGCGACCTCGGCCCGGGCGCGGTGCTGGTGCACCGGCAGCTCGCCGAGGCGCGCGGCTGGACCGTCGGCGCCCCGGTGACGCTCGCCGGCCGGTCCTTCCGGGTGGCCGCGGTGGTGACCGCCGACGAGGCCGCCCAGGCCGCCACCGGGGTGGCCGAGGGACACGTGGTCGACATGGTCGACGCCGACTTCGCCCGGCTCTTCCCGACCCAGCGGGGCTTCCTCGCCGAGGTGGACCCCGCCGCCGGGGTCCCCGCCGAGCAGGCCCGGGCGGCGGTCGAGACCGTTGTCGCCCGGTATCCGACGGTCAACCTGATGGACCAGGCCGCCTACAAGAAGATGCTCACCGGCACGGTCGACATGCTGCTGGCCTTCGTCACCGCGCTGCTCGGCCTGGCCGTGGTGATCGCCCTGGTCGGCGTGGCGAACACGCTGAGCCTCTCGGTGGTGGAACGGACCCGGGAGAACGCCGTGCTGCGGGCGGTCGGCCTCACCCGGGGCCGGATGCGGGCCATGCTGGCCGTCGAGGCGGTGCTGATGGCGCTGGTCGGGGCGGTGCTCGGGATGGCGCTGGGCGCCGGGGTCAGCGCCGGGGCGATGGCCTTCGTGGCGAAGATCGGCGGGGAGTTCACCCTGGTGCTGCCCTGGGGGCGGCTCGGGCTGCTGCTCGCGGTGGCGGTGCTGGCCGCCCTGCTCGCCTCCGTGCTGCCGGCCCGCCGGGCATTGGGCCGGCCGGTGGTCGAGGCACTCGGCGCGGAGTGAACCGGTGGTGGGGGGGGCGGGGGGGGGGGGGCCCCCCCCCCCCCCCACCGCACGGATCAGAGCCGCTCCACCACCGCGCCCCGACAGCGGTCCCGGGTGTCGAAGACGTACCGGGCGTGCCGGGTCACCAGGTCGTAGTCGAAGCTGTCGTGGTCGGTCACCACGACCACGGCGTCGGCCTCGGCGACCTCCCGCTCGGTCAGGTCGACCACGGTCACCCCGCCGGGGATGTGCTGCGGCTCGGCGTACGGCTCGACCGCGCGCACGTCGGCGCCGAGGTCGTTGAGCCGCCGGGCCACGTCCACGGCGGGGGAGTCGCGCATGTCGCCGGTGTTCTTCTTGTACGCCAGGCCCAGCAGCAGCAGCCGGGCCCCGCTGACCGAGCGGCCCACCCGGTTCAGCCCGGCCGTCACCCGCTGGGTCACGTGCTCGGGCATCTGGTGGTTGATGTCGTCGGCCAGCTCGATGAACCGGAACTGCCGGCCCATCGTCCGCTTCACCTGCCAGGACAGGTAGCACGGGTCGATCGGCAGGCAGTGCCCGCCCACACCCGGGCCGGGCCGGAACGGCATGAAGCCGAACGGCTTGGAGGAGGCGGCGTCGATCGCCTGCCAGACGTCGATCCCCAGGTGGTGGGAGGCGATCGCCAGCTCGTTGATCAGCGCGATGTTGACCTGCCGGAAGGTGTTCTCGATCAGCTTGGTCAGCTCGGCGACCCGGGTCGAGTCCACCGGCACGGTCCGCTCCACCAGTCGCCGGTAGAAGTCGTCGACCCGGCGCAACGAGGCGCCGTCGACGCCGGAGACCACCTTGGGGGTGTTCTCCAGCCGCCAGGTGCGGTTGCCCGGGTCGATCCGCTCCGGGCTGTAGCCGAGGTGGAAGTCGCCGGGGCTGCGCAGGCCGCTGGCCGACTCCAGCAGCGGCCGGAGCACGTCCTCGGTGGTGCCGGGGTAGGTGGTCGACTCCAGGACCACCGTGCAGCCGGCCCGGACGTACGGGCCGATGCCGTGGCCGGCCTGCTCGACGTAGCTGAGGTCGGGAGCGCCGTCGCGCAGCGGGGTCGGGACGGTGATCACGCAGATGTCGAAGCCCTCGGCGTCGGTGTACTCGGTGCTCGGCCGGTAGCGGCCGCTGCCCAGCGCCCGGCCGAGTCGGTCGGCGGTGATGTCCTCGACGAACGACTCGCCGGTGGCGAGCCGCTTGACCCGGTCGGCGTCGACGTCGAGGCCGACCACGTCCAGCCCCGCCTCGACGGCACGCATCGCCAGTGGCAGACCGACGTACCCCTGACCGATGACGACCAGCTTCTCAACGCGCACGTTCGCTCCCGTGGCAGTAAGTGACTCCTGCCCGGGAGCTTAGGGCCTGTATGAGGCTTAAAGTCCGATTTTGCGGCTAATGGCGGTGGCGGTGTCGAATCCGTCAGCTGCCCGCCAGCGGCGGGTTCCCGTCCGGAGGCGCCGTGGTGGTCGGCACCGGATCGGGCGGTGCCGTGGTGGTCGGCACCGGATCGGGTGGCGCCGTGGTGGTCGGCGGGCCGGCCGGCGTGGTCGTCGGCACCGAGGTCGGCTGCGGCTCCGCCGATCCGCTCGGCCCCGGCGACGGCGTGACCGTGACGGTGGCCGAGGGCCGGTTGCGCGGGTTCCAGGTGCGGTTCGGCCGGCTCGGCTGACCCGTGGCGGTCTCCTCGGGAATCGCCGACGGTTCCCCCTCTTCGCTGGGCGCCACGGCCGGCGAGGTGCTCTTGATGTTGGTCGCCCCGTCGCCGGTCTCCCTGGCCGCGCCGAGCGCCGCGCCCAGCGCGGTGAGTGCCACCAGCACCGCCGCGAGCGCACCGACCAGCGAGCCGCGCCGACCGCGGCCCCGCGTCCGCGCCACGGTGGCGGCCGCCGGGAGCATCGGCACCTCGCCCCGGGTGGTGGTCGCCGGGCCCGCCGCGCCACGCAGCGCCGGGGGGACGAACGCGGTCGCCGCGTCGCTGTCGCTCAGCGCGGCCCGGGCCGCGGCGGCCATCTCGGCGCCGGTGGCGAACCGGTCGGCCGGGTCCTTGGCCAGCGCCCGCGACACCAGCGCGTGCACCGGCGCCGGGATCTCCTCCGGCAGCGCCGGCGGCTCGTCGTCCAGGTGCCGCACCGCGACCTGGAGCGGATTGTCGCCGGTGAACGGCGGCCCGCCGGTGAGGCAGCAGTACGCGACCGCGCCGAGCGCGTAGATGTCGGTGGCGGCGGAGACGGGACGGCCGGACGCCTGCTCCGGCGCCATGTAGAGCGCCGTCCCCGGCACCGCGTTGGTGCTGGTGATGCTGGTGACGTTGGTCGACCGGGCGACGCCGAAGTCGACCAGCACCACGGTGCCGTCCTCCTGCACCAGCAGGTTGCTCGGCTTCACGTCGCGGTGCACGATCCCGCCGGCGTGCGCGGCGTGCAGCGCCTGGGCGACCTGCGCGACGATCGACATCGTCTCGGCGACGTCCAGGTGGCCGGCGGCCTCGATCCGCCGGGACAGCGGCTCGCCCTCGACGAACTCCATGACCAGGTAGTCGGCGCGTCCGCCGTCGGCGAGGCGGTCCTCGCCGCAGTCGAAGACCTGCACGATGCCCGGGTTGCGCAGGGCGGCCATGATCCGCGCCTCGGCGCGGAACCGGGCGATGAAGTCGGGGTCGGAGACCAGCGCCGGCAGCAGCACCTTCACCGCGACCTGGCGGCCCAGGATCAGGTCCGTAGCACGCCAGACGTCGCCCATGCCGCCGGTGGCGACACGTTCGTCCAGGCGGTAGCGACCGCTGAGCACGACTTCCGATGACAACACCCGAATACCGTACCCAGAGGAGCAGAAAAGAACTCATGGCGATCTCCCCGTCGCGTCCGGCACCAGGGCGGCACCGGTACCGGTGCCGCCACGGCGTGGCGAACGGAGGGTGACGAGAACCGGACCGACTGTCACAATGGCCGCGGGTGGCCGCAGCAAGCCGGGCGTACGGGGCCACCGGGGACGTCCGGACCGCGATGACCTGGCCGGGAGCGTCCCGCAGTCGTTTTCCGTCACGCGGACTCGCCGATTGTTAGCTAGATATTTCTCACTCTTTCTCCGCTAGGCGGTGACTTGTCCACCCGTCCATTGACTCCTACCGTTAGCGCGACTCGGGCCAGCCCATGGTGCCGGTGCGGCATTCGGCCGACCGCCGTATTGTCGCGGCGTGTGTCAGACATGCCGCCCGGCCGCTCGGCAGGGTGCGATGGGGTCAGCGGGGGGCTGTTGGTGCGCGAGGGGGTCCGGCTGCCGCACCGGGGGTGCGTCACGCACGGCCTGCCGGTCACGGCGGGGGCGGCGGACGCATGACCGTTGAGCTGAGCGAGGCGGTGGCCGCGGCGCAGGTCGGCGACGAGGAGGCCTTCCGCTTCCTGTACCGCAGCCTCCAGCCGGGTCTGTTGCGGTATCTCACCGCCCTCGTCGGCGCCGACGCCGAGGACGTCGCCTCGGAGACCTGGTTGCAGATCTCCCGGGACCTGCCCAGCTTCACCGGCGGGGAGTTCCGGGCCTGGACGGTGACGATCGCCCGGAACCGGGCGATGGACCACCTGCGCCGCCAGCGTCGCCGTCCCTCGCTGCCGGTGCCGGTGCAGGCGTTGAGCGAGCTGGCCGGGGACGCGGACACGGCCGAACGGGCCGGTGAGACCATCGGTACGGAGGCCGCGCTGGCCCTGATCGCGACGCTGCCGCCCCGGGAGGCCGAGGCGGTGCTGCTGCGGGCGGTGATCGGGCTGGACGCCGAGACCGCCGGCCGGGTGCTCGGGCGCCGCCCGGGTGCCGTCCGCACCGCCGCGCACCGCGGCCTGCGCCGGCTCGCCGCGCTGCTGGAACGTCAGGACCTGCCCCAACCGTCCGGTGGCGACGAGCGGACCGGCCCGCCCCACCCGCGGCGGGGCCGGCAGACGCCGAGCACCTCCCACGCCGAGCCGGCGGACGGATGACGTGAGGGGAAACTGGATGAACTTCCGCCGCTCCGACGGCGCCGAGCGGCCCGCCGACCGGGCCGAGGCCGAGCGGCTGCTCGACGCCGCCCGGACCGCCGACGCGCCGCCCGCGGGCGACGACCCGCTCGCCCGGCTGCTCTCCGCCGCGGCCGCCCCGGCCCGCCCGGGTGAGCTGGCCGGCGAGGAGGCCGCGCTGGCCGGGTTCCGGGCCGCCCGCGCGGCGGGCGCGTCCGCCCCGTCGCCCGCGCCGCCGTCCCGGCGCCGGCGACGGGTGACCACGGGCGTGGTCGCCTGGGTCGCCGGCATCGCCGCCACCGCCACGGCCGGCGCCGCCTTCGCCGCGGTGACCCTCGACCGCGGCGACGAGCCGGCGCCCCGGCCGTCCGCCTCCGTGCCGGGCGGATCCGGTTCCGATCCGGCGGCGCCGTCCTCGTCCGGTGGCGGGTCGACGACCGGCGCGCCCACCCCGGGTGCCGGCCCCTCCGCCGCGTCCCCCTCCGGCCGGCCCGGCGCCTCCGGGAAGCCGGCCTCCGAGGGGAAGCTGGCGGGGCAGTGCCGGGCGTACCTGGCGAGGCCGGCGGCGCAGCGCGAGAAGGCGCTGCGCAGCCCCGCGTTCGCCGATCTGGTGGCCGCCGCCGGTGGTGCGGGCAAGGTCGAGGCGTACTGCCGGGAACTGCTTCCGGAGCAGGCCCCGGGCGCGGACGAATCGCCGGAGGCGAAGCCGTCCCGCTCGCCCGCGGCCCCGGCCGCGCCGACTCCGGACGCCCGCCCAAGTCGGAAGAAGTAGTCGAAAAGGCTTCACAGAAATTTTTTCCCGCCCGGGGCGGCGGATTCCGTCTGCTAGACAGAAGATGGTGAGACGCGGCGGCCGGCCGGTGACGGTCGATGCCGCCCGCGCCGGCAGTGTCGCCGGGTCCCCGGTCGGGAGGAGACCGTTTCGTGGTGACGTCCCCGGAGCTCAAGCGGACGACCGTGCTGGGCGAGAAGGCCGCCGCCGCGGCCCACCTGGGCCGGATCTGCTTCAAGACCGGGCCACCGGTCTACACCGGCGTCGAACTGGAATGGACCGTGCACGACGCCGCCGACCCCGCCCGACCGGTTGACCGGGAGCGGCTGCGGGCGGCGCTGGGGCGGCACAGCCCCGTCACCCTGGACGACACCAGCCCCGCCCAGCCGCTCCGGCACGGCAGCAGCGTGACCGTGGAGCCCGGCGGGCAGGTGGAGGTGTCCACCGCGCCCCGACCGTCGGTCGCCGCGCTGATCCTGGCCACCGAGGCCGACATCGCCGAGCTGAGCGCGCTGCTGGAGCGCGCCGGGCTGGTGCTCGGCCGCAGCGGCATCGACCCGTGGCGGGTCCCGCAGCCGGTGGTCGAGACCTCCCGCTACCGCGCGATGCGCTGCGTCTTCGACCGCCGGGGCCCCGCCGGGCGGACCATGATGTACAGCACCGCCGGCCTCCAGGTCTGCCTGGACGCGGGCGAACCGGCCGAGCTGGCCGCCCGCTGGGCCACCGCGCACATGGTCGGGCCGCCGCTGGTGGCCGCGTTCGCCACCGCCGACCGGCACGCCGGCCGGCGGACCGGCTGGGCGTCCGCGCGGATGGCCGCCTGGCTGGGTATCGACCCGGCCCGCACCCGGCCGGTCTGGTCGCCGCGGCGGCCCGACGAGGAACCGGTCGCCGCCTGGACGGAGTACGCGCTGGCCGCGCCGCTGCTCTGCCTGCGCCACGACGGGCCGGACTGGACCCCGCCACCGGGGATCACCTTCGCCGACTGGATCGACGGGGCGCTGCCCCGCCCGCCGACCACCGACGACCTGGAATACCACGTCAGCACCCTGTTCCCGCCGGTCCGCCCGAGGGGCTACCTGGAGGTGCGCTACCTGGACGCCCAGCCCGGTCCCGGCTGGATCCTCCCGCTCGCCGTGCTGACCGCGCTGCTCGACCGCGCCGACACCGCGCGGTCCGCCCGCGCGATCGCCGCGCCGGTGGCCGACCGCTGGCACGCCGCGGCCCGGTACGGCCTGGCCGACCCGCCGCTGGCCGTGGCGGCCGCCGCCCTGCTCGACCTGGCGCTGGAGGCGCTGCCCCGGCTGGACCTGCCGCCGGGCACCCACGACGAGACGAGCCGAGGAATCCGGCGGCGACGGGCCGCCGCGGAGAGGGGACACCGGTGACCACCACCGAACAGCCGGACACGCAGGCGGAGGTGCTGCGTAGCCGGATCGCGGCGGAGCTGGAGCGGACCCGGGCCCGTACGGCGCTGCTCACCGAGGCGGTGGACGACGACGACCTGACCCGCCAGCACTCCCCGCTGATGTCCCCGCTGGTCTGGGACCTGGCCCACGTGGGCAACCAGGAGGAGCTCTGGCTGGTGCGCGACGTCGGCGGCCGCGAGCCGGTCCGCCACGACATCGACGACCTGTACGACGCGTTCAAGCAGCCCCGCAAGGACCGCCCGTCGCTGCCGCTGCTGCCTCCCGCCGAGGCGCGCGCCTACGTGTCGACGGTCCGGGACAAGGTGTTCGACCTGCTGGACGGCATCCGGTTCACCGACCGTCCGCTGGTCGCCGAGGGCTTCGCCTTCGGGATGATCGTGCAGCACGAGCAGCAGCACGACGAGACGATGCTCGCCACCCACCAGCTGCGCGCCGGGCCCGCGGTCCTGGACGCGCCCCCGCCGCCCGAGGCCCGGGTACGGGTCGCCGACGAGGTGCTGGTGCCGGCGGGCCGGTTCACGATGGGCACCTCCACCGACCCGTGGGCGCTGGACAACGAGCGCCCCGCGCACACCGTCGAGCTGCCCGCGTACGTCATCGACGCCACGCCGGTCACCAACGGCCGGTACCGCGAGTTCATCGCCGCCGGCGGGTACGACGACCCGCGCTGGTGGAGCGGGCCCGGCTGGCGGCACCGTAGCGAGGCGGGACTGACCGCGCCGATGCACTGGCGGCGCGACGGGGACGGCTGGGCGTACCGGCGGTTCGGGCGGTGGTCACCGGTCCGCGACGACGAGCCGGTGGTGCACGTCTGCTGGTACGAGGCGGAGGCCTTCGCGGCCTGGGCGGGACGGCGGCTGCCCACCGAGGCGGAGTGGGAGAAGGCGGCCCGCTGGGACCCGGGCACCGGCCGCTCCCGCCGGTACCCGTGGGGCGACGAGGACCCGACCGGCGAGCACGCCAACCTGGGGCAGCGGCACCTGTGGCCGGCGCCGGTGGGCGGGTACCCGGCGGGCGCCTCGCCGCTGGGCGTGCACCAGCTGATCGGCGACGTCTGGGAGTGGACGTCGAGCACCTTCCGGGGCCACCCCGGGTTCACGGCCTTCCCGTACCGGGAGTACTCCGAGGTGTTCTTCGGCGACGACTACCGGGTGCTGCGCGGCGGCTCGTTCGGCACCGACCGGGCGGCCTGCCGGGGCACGTTCCGCAACTGGGACTACCCGATCCGGCGGCAGATCTTCAGCGGCTTCCGCTGCGCCCGCGACGCCCGGCCCGAGGAGGCGCACGGGTGATCGGCGGCACCGCCTGATGTGTCGGCACCTGGCCTACCTCGGGCCTCCGCTGAGCCTGCGCGCCCTGCTGTACGACCCGCCGGACTCGCTGGTCCGGCAGTCCTGGGCGCCCCGGGACATGCGCGGCGGCGGGACCGTCAACGCCGACGGCTTCGGCGTCGGGTGGTACCCCGGCGAGGGCGACCCGGTGCGCTACCGGCGGGCCCAGCCCATCTGGAGCGACGTGACGCTGCCGGCGCTGGCCGGGGTGACCCTCGCCGGAGCGGTGCTGGCCGCCGTCCGCTCCGGCACCGTCGGCATGCCCGTGCAGGAGTCCGCCGCCGCGCCGTTCACCGAGGGCCGGTGGCTGTTCAGCCACAACGGTGTCGTGCGGGGCTGGCCCGACGCGCTGGTGCCGCTCGCCGACACCCTTCCCGTCCGTGACCTGCTCACCCTCGACGCCCCGACCGACTCCGCCCTGCTCTGGGCGCTGGTCCGGCACCGGTTGCGGGCCGGCGCCGACCCGGCGGAGGCGGTCGCGGAGGCGGTCGCGGTGGTGTCGGAGGCGGCGCCCGGGTCGCGGCTGAACCTGCTGCTCACCGACGGCCGGACGATGGTGGCCACCGTGGCGGGGCACGCGATGTCCGTCCTCGCGACGCCGGACTCGGTGCTGCTGGCCTCCGAACCGCACGACGACGACCCGGGCTGGCGGTCGTTGCCGGACCGGCACCTGGTGGTGGCCACCTCGACCTCGGTGCGCGTGCGCGCCCTGCCGGGAGCGTGACGCCGCAGCAGTGTCGCAGGTGGAGACAGGGACGTTCGCCGAAAGAGAAGGGACACCTCATGGGCGCGGAGCCGTTGGAGATCTACCTCGAGGACCAGGACCTGGGGCGCAGCCTGCGGGAGGACGTACGGGCCGGGCTGACCGCCGAGGAGAAGTGGCTGCCACCGAAGTGGTTCTACGACGCCCGGGGCAGCGAGCTGTTCGAGGAGATCACCCGGCTGCCCGAGTACTACCCGACCCGGGCGGAGCGGGCCGTGCTGGCCGAGCGGGCCGCCGACATCGCCGAGCTGACCGGCGCGAAGACCCTGATCGAGCTGGGCTCCGGCTCCTCGGAGAAGACCCGGCTGCTGTTGGACGCCTTCACCCGCCGGGGCGGGCTCGGCACCTTCGTGCCGCTGGACGTCTCGGTCAGCGCGCTGCGCCAGTCCACCGAGCAGATCGCCACCGACTACCCGGGCCTGCGGGTCCGCGGCATCGTCGGCGACTTCACCCGCCAGCTCGACCGGCTGCCCACCGGCGGGCGGCGGCTGGTGGTCTTCCTCGGCGGCACCATCGGCAACCTGCTGCCGGCCGAGCGGGCCGCGTTCCTGTCCGCGATGCGCGCGACGTTGGAGGCGGGCGACTGGCTGCTGATCGGCACCGACCTGGTCAAGGACCCGGCGGTGATCGTGCCGGCGTACGACGACGCGGCCGGGGTCACCGCCGAGTTCAACCGCAACGTGCTGCGGGTGGTCAACCGGGAGCTGGGCGCGGACTTCGACCCGGCGGCCTTCACCCACGTGGCGCGCTGGGACGCCGACCGGGAGTGGATCGAGATGCGGCTGCGGGCCGAGCGGGCCATGCGGGTCCGGGTACTGGACCTGACGGTGGACTTCGCCGCGGGCGAGGAGCTGCGCACGGAGGTGTCGGCGAAGTTCCGGCCGGAGGGGATCGCCCGGGAGCTGGCGGCGGCCGGCTTCACCGTACGCGAGTTCTGGACCGACCCGGACGGCCTGTTCGGGGTGAACCTGGCCCGGGCCGACTGACCGGCGGCCGCCGCGCCGGCCCGCCGGGCGACCTCGGCGGCCCGGCGCGCGGTGACCTGGGGCACCCGTCCGGGCCGGCGGCCGGCGTGATCGGTTAGGGTGAGGGCGCGAAGGGGAGTAGCCCCCAATGTCGTGGTCGACACACTGGTGCGTTCCGCATCCGGCCACGCGGCCCCACCCCGGTGGGGCGGGCGAGACCTTCGACTCAGGCTGTAGCAGCCGGGTCGAGGGCGCCCCCGTACCTCCTCCCGGCATGATCGGGAAGGTTCTCATGGACGGTTTTCTCGCCGCGCTGGTGATCAGTTTCGGCGTCATCTTCGTCGCCGAGCTGGGGGACAAGTCCCAGCTGATGGCGTTGACCTTCGCCACCCGCTTCAAGCCGGTCCCGGTGCTGATCGGCATCACGATCGCCACCGCGATCGTCCACCTGGCCTCGGTGGCCATCGGTTACGGGCTCAACGCGGCCCTGCCCACCGGCTGGATCTCGCTGATCGCCGGCCTGGCGTTCCTCGGCTTCGGCGTCTGGACGCTGCGCGGCGACAAGCTCACCGAGGAGGAGAAGCGCAAGGCGGAGAAGACCGGCAAGTCGGCCGTCATCGCGGTCGGTGTCGCGTTCTTCCTGGCGGAGTTGGGCGACAAGACGATGCTCGCCACCATCACGCTGGCCACCAAGTACGGCTGGTTCGGCACCTGGCTCGGCTCGACGCTGGGCATGGTGGCTGCCGACGCGCTGGCCATCCTGGTGGGCCGGATGCTGGGCCGGCACCTGCCGGAGAAGGCCATCCGGTACGGCGCCGCCGTGCTCTTCGCCATCTGCGGTCTCTGGCTGATCCTGGAGGCGGTCGACCAGCTCTGACCCGGCCTAGCGCCGGCGGGGGCGGGTAACGCCCCCGGGTGGACCTGGACGAGTTCCTGCGCGAGGGCGACCGCGTCGCGGTCACCTTGGTGGAGATCGCCGGGGCGGCCGTGATCTTCGTCGGCGCGCTCTGGGCGGCGCTGCGGTTCGTGGTCGAGGGACTGCGACACCGCAGCGCCGCCGTCTTCACCCCGATCCGGCTCTCCCTCGGCCGGTTCCTCACGCTCGGCCTCGAGTTCCAGCTCGCCGGGGACATCCTGCGTACCGCCGTGTCACCGACGTTCGACCAGATCGGGCAGCTGGCGGCCATCGCCACCATCCGGACCGCGCTGAACTTCTTCCTGCGCCGCGAGATCGCCCAGGAACAGCGGCAGGTCGGCGAGGCCGGGACGGAGCAGGGGAAAGCGACGTGACGGAGGGCCTCGCCGACGTGGCGACCGCCCTCGCGCTGGGCAGCGGTGCGGTCGTCCTGCTCACCGTCCGTTCCTGGCGTACCGCGCTGCGGGTGCTGCTGGACCTGCTCGTCGCCGCCGGCCTGCTCCGGCTCGCCGTGGGTAGCGGCTGGACCGCGCTGGCGACCGCCGCGGCGATCATCCTGCTGCGCCAGCTCCTCTGGGCCGGGATCGCCGCCGGCCCGCCCGCTCCGGCACCGACTATCGCCGCCGTCCTGCGGGTAAGACGATCACGGCCTACCGTGAGCGGCAGGGACGCAAAGCGAACATAGCGGGAGGATAACCCCATGAGCAGGCATGACGAGCCCAACGAGTACGGCTTCGCCGGTGGCGCCACCGCTCCCGAGCCGCCGCCGGGCGGCCGGATCGACGAGCAGGACCGCGCCGAGGCGGTCGCCGTGCCGGGCGACGACCTGACCGAGCCGTTCGCCGACGCGCTGGAGGAGACCGAGGGCGAAGACGGGGAGCGGGCCCGCGAGCGGCGCTGACCCCGCCGTACCGTCCCGGACGCCGCCGCGGCGAGCCCCACCGGGCTCCGCCGCCGCGGCGTCGTCGTCAGCGGGGTGAGGGCAGCACGGAGGACCGCACCGGCAGGTCCTCGCAGTACGCCGCCATCCACTTGATCAGCTCGTCCGCGTCGGCGTACGGGTCGAGCCCGTGGACGTCCTCCGGGCTCAGCGAGGGCACCCGCACGTGCGAGATGAGCGGGTGCAGCGGTCGGCTGTCGATCTCGTCGACGCCGAACAGGTCCTCGTGCAGCTTCTCGCCGGGGCGCAGCCCGGTGAAGACGATCTCCGTCGGGCGGTCCGCCTCGGCGGCGAGCCGGCGCGCCACGTCGGCGATGCGCACCGGCTCGCCCATGTCGAGCACCAGCGCCTCCCCGCCGCGCCCGATGGTCGCCGCCTGGAGCACCAGGTGCACCGCCTCCTGCACGGTCATGAAGTAGCGGGTCACCTCGGGATGGGTCACCGTGATCGGCAACCCCGCCTCGACCTGCGCCTGGAACGCGGTCAGCACCGAACCGCGGCTGCTGAGCACGTTGCCGAAGCGCACGCTGAGGAAGGCACCGCCGACCTGCTCGGCGTAGTGGGCGGTCAGCCGCTCGGTGATCCGCTTCGAGTAGCCGAGCACGCTGACCGGGTTGGCCGCCTTGTCGGTGGAGATGTTGACGAACTCGCTCACGTCCCGGCACGCCTCCAGCACGTTCAGGGTGCCGTGGACGTTGGTCTTGACCGCCTCCCCCGGGTGCCGTTGCAGCAGCGTCAGGTGCTTGAGGGCGGCGGCGTGGAAGACGATGTCCGGCTGCCGGTCGGCGACGATCCGGGCGATGCCGTCGGCGTCGCGGATGTCGGCGAGGATGAGCTCCGGCCCGTCCAGCAGCGCCCGGCCGTGCAGCGACATCTGCAGGGCGTGCAGGGCCGACTCGTCCCGGTCCAGCATCATCAGTTCGCCCGGCTCGCAGCGGGCGATCTGCCGGCACAGTTCCGAGCCGATCGAACCGCCCGCCCCGGTGACCAGCACCCGTCGGCCGGCCAGGCCGTTGCGCTCGATCATCAGCTCGGCCACCCGCTGCGCCCGCCCCAGCAGGTCGGTGAGTTGCAGGTCCCGGACGTCGGTGGCCCGCACCGGCCGGTCGAGCAGTTCCCGGACCGGCGGGAGCACCTTGAAGGCGGCGCCGGCCTGCAAGGTCCGGCGGCGTACGTCGCGCATCAGTTCGGCGTCCGAGCCGTCGATGGAGAAGATGACCGTGGTGGCCCCGGTGCGGCGTACCGCCTGCTCGATCTGCTCGCGGCCGCCCAGCACCCGGAGTCCCTCCAGGCGCAGCCCCTGCCGCTCGCGGTCGTCGTCGAGCAGGCCGACCGGCAGGTAGCTGCCGCCCGGGTCGCCGACCAGCACCCGTACGAGGCGTTCGCTCGCGGCGTCGACGCCGTAGATCAGGGCCCGCTCCGCGCCCCGGACCGGGCGGTCGTCGCGGTCGCGCCGCCACCGGTAGCCGGCCCGCCCGCCGGCCATCACCAGCAGGGCCACCGCCCCGCCGGTCACCGGGACGCTGGCCGGCACCGGGCGTTCGGTGAGCGTCGCCAGGGCGGCCAGCATCACGGCGGCGGCGAGGAGGGTGGTCAGGGCCAGGTCACGGGCCTCGCCGATGCTGCCGATCGGGTGGCGGCCGCGGGCGGTGGAGCGCACCTGCTCGATGGCGGCGTGGACGACCGCACACACGCCGGCGGCACCCAGCGCGAGGGCGCACTGCCCGGGCGTGAGGCCGAATTCGTACCTGGCCCAGGCGGCGACCAGAAATCCGCCGCACCATGCGCCCGTGTCGAGCGTTAGCAGAGACAGGGTCTTCGCACGTCGGGTGACCCAGTCACGTCGCGGGATGTTCGTGCCGGCCGGAGAGGCTGCATCGTCCATTGGTGTCCTCTGCGTTTGTTGCCTGATTGCGAGGATTCAGGTCTCTGGGGATGTTCGATGGCTTACATTCGTTTGGTCGTTCTCGGCAAGCTTGCGGCGAATAGATCCTGTCATGCCGTTTGGGAAGTATTGGGGGATTTCGTGCAGTTTCACCGGCTAGTTGTCCCGGCGGAACGGAGAGCGTGATGGACGTACGCACCTGCCTGCGCCTGATCCGCCGATACTGGTGGATCGTCCTGGTCACGCTGATGGTCGCGGTCGGCTCGGCCGCCCTCATCACCGTTCGCACGCCGCCCCGGTACGTGGCCTCCGTGACCTTCTTCGTGACCACGCCGAGCCAGGGCGTCACCGACGCCTACCAGGGCGGGCTCTTCCTCCAGCAACGGGTGAAGTCCTACGCGGACCTGCTGCGCAGCGACCGCCTGGCGCAGAGCGTGGTGGCCGAGACGCAGGTCGGCCTCACCGCCGACGACGTGCAGCGCCGCCTCCGCGCCTCCACCGAGACCGGCACCGTGCTGCTGCGCGCCACCGTCACCGACACGGATCAGACCCGGGCGATGAGGGTGACCGAGACGCTCGCGGCGAAGTTCGTGGAGCTGGTGCAGAAGGTCGAGACGCCGGCCGAGGGGCAGGCCGCTCCCATCAAGATCGAGGTGGTCAGTGGTCCCCGGGTGAGTTCGAGCCCGGTCTCGCCGCAACCCACCCGCAACCTGATCGTCGGCGGCCTGGTCGGTCTGCTGCTCGGCGCCGCGCTGGCCGTGCTGCGCGGGCTGCTCGACGTCCGGATGCGCGACGCCGCCGCGCTGCAACGGGTCACCGGCAGCCCGCTGCTGGGCGAGATCCCGTTCGAGGCCGGCGCGAAGGCGGCACCGTTGATCGTCGGCGACGCGGCGACCTCCGCCCGGGCCGAGGCGGTCCGCAAGCTGCGGACCAACCTGCGGTTCGTGGACGTGCACGAGCCCGCCCGGGTCATCGCGGTCACCAGCGCGCTGCAGGGCGAGGGCAAGACGACCCTCTCCTGCAACCTGGCCATTGCGCTGGCCGAGGCGGGCTGGCGGGTGCTGCTGGTCGACGCCGACCTGCGCCGGCCGAAGGTCGCCGACTACCTGGGCCTCGACGGCGGTGTCGGGCTGACCGACGTGCTGGTCGGCGACGTGCAGGTCGGTGACGTGGTGCAGCGCTGGGGCGAGAAGTCGCTGCTGGTGCTCCCGAGCGGATCCGCCCCGCCGAACCCGAGCGAGCTGCTCGGCTCCAAGGCGATGGCGGATCTGCTGCTCGCGCTGCGCGAGTCGGCGGACATCGTGGTCATCGACACCGCGCCGCTGCTGGCCGTCACCGACGGCGTGGTCGTGGCGGTGCAGGCCGATGGTGCGCTGCTGGTCACCCAGCAGGGGCGTACCTCACGGACTCAGGTGGCCGCGGCGGCCCGGTCGCTGCACTCGGTCTCGGTGCGCCTGCTCGGTTGCGTGCTGAACATGACCAAGGTGGCCAAGGCCGACGCCTACCAGTACGAGGCGTACCGGATCGCCAGCACCGGCAAGACCAAGGTTCCCGCGGACCGGGCACCGGTGGCCCGCCACGGCGAGTCGAACGGGGTCGACGGGGTCACCGATCGCACGCAGGAACTCACCCGGCTGCGCCGATGAGCGCCACCGCTGGTCGTACGGCCGGCCGGCCGTCGCTGGGAGCACCGGGATCGTCCGCGCCGGGGGCGGCTGGTTGCCGCCGTCCCCGGGCGCGGGCGGCGGCCGACAGCACGGCGCGCCGCAGCGTGTCGACCCGCTCCGGCAGCGGGTCGGCCGCCGCGCCGAGTTCACCGTCGAGGGGGACCCGCTGATGAGGGTCGGCATCCTGTCGTACCACTTCCCGCCCGAACCGGCCTTCATCCCGGGCAGCCTCGCCGAGGAACTGGCCGCCCGGGGGCACGAGGTGCGGGTGCTGACCGGCTTCCCGGACTATCCCGGCGGGCACGTCTATCCGGGCTGGCGGCAGCGCTGGCGGCACCTGACCCGCAGCGAGCGGCTGACCGTACGACGGGTGCCCCGCTACGCCGGCGGGGACGGCTCCACCGGCGCCCGGATGGCCAGTCACCTCTCTTTCGCCGGCAGCGTGGCGATGGTCGGGCGCCGCTACCTGGCCGACGTGGACGTGCTCTACGTCTTCCAGCTGCCCGCGACGACGTTCGCCACCGCCGCGCTGCTGCGGATGCTCGGCCGGGTGCCGACCGTGCTGCACGTGCAGGACCTCTGGCCGGAGGAGGAGGTGACCGGCGACGGCGCGCAGCGGCAACGCGGGCCGGGACGGCTCGCCACCACGATGCGCCGGGTGCTGCGCGAGGCGGACGCCCTGGCGGTCACCGCGCCGTCCATGCGGGACCTGGTGCTCGCCGACGGCGTCGAACCTGACCGGGTGCGGGTGGTGCTCAACTGGACCGACGAGCGGATCTTCCAGCCGGTCCGACCCAGCCGCGCCGCGCAGGGATTCGTCCGACGCGACGGCCGGTGCGTGGTGATGCACGCCGGCACGATCGGGGTACGGCAGGGGCTGGAGACGGCGGTGCGCGCGGCGGCGGCGCTGGACGGCCGGACAGACCTGGTGCTGGTGGGTTCGGGCGCGGAGGAGCGGCGGGTGCGGGGGCTCGCCGCCGAGCTGCGGGCGGAGAACGTCCGCTTCGTGGAGCGCCGGTCGCCGGTGGACATGCCCGAGCTGTACGCGGCCGCCGACTACCAGCTGGTCATGCTCCGCGACCTGCCCGAGCTGCGCGGCACGGTGCCCGGCAAGTTGCAGGCCGCGTTGGCCTGCGCCGCGCCGGTGATCGCCTCGGCCGGCGGGGACACCGCGGAGCTGGTGGAGCGGGCCCGGGCCGGGTTGTCCTGCCCGCCCGAGGACTGGGCCACGCTGGCCGACCGGTTCTGGCTCGCCTCGACCATCCCGGCCGCCGCGCGCTCGGAAATGGGGCGGCGGGGGCGCGAGGTGTACCTGCGGGAGATGTCGCTGCGGGCGGGTGTGGACCGGGTCGAGGACCTGCTCAACCAGGTGGCGCTGGCCCGCCGCAGCCGCTGAGCGGTCGGACGATCCTCGCAGAACGCTTTCTAGGGCGGTAAAGCGGCGAAAGCCGCAGGCAGGCATCGTTATTCATGCTAGAAACGGATGAATCGTCATTAGTGTCCGTTTCAGAGTGGAGACCGGTGTGACCGAGAGCGGTGTGTCTCGTCGCGGCCGCAGGCGCCTGCGGCGACGGACCAGGGCACGCATCCGGCGGGCGCTGCTCGTCGGACTCGTGGTCGGGTCCCTGCTCCTTGCCGGCTCCGGATGGGTCGCCTTCCGGGGCTGGCAGGCGCGGGCCCACCTGCTCAACGCCGCCGGTCTCGCCCGGGAGTTGAGCGCCCAGATCGTCGGCGGGGACGCCGCGCGGGCCCAGCGCACCCTGGCCGCGCTCCAGGAGCAGGCCGGGGCGGCCCGGGACGCCACCGGCGACCCGGGCTGGTGGCTGGGGCAGCGCTCGCCGTACGCGGGTGACGACCTGGGAGCGATACGCCAGATCGCGGTCGCCATCGACGACCTCGCCCGGCGCGCGTTCCCCACGCTGGTGCGTACCGACCTCGCCACCCTGGTGCCGAAGGAGGGGCGGCTGGACGTGGCGCGGCTGCGGGCCGTCTCGACCGAGTTGGCCGACGTGAACGCCGCGGTGCGCCAGACCCGTACCCGCCTCGACGCGGTGCCGACCACCGACCTGGTCGGACAGGTACGCACGGCGCTGACCGACCTGCGGGCGGAGATCGACCGGCTGGCCGGTCTGACCGGAGCGGCCGACCAGGGGGCGAAGGTGCTCCCGGCGCTGCTCGGGGCCGACGGGCCCCGCACCTACCTGCTGGTCTCGCAGAACCCGGCGGAGCTGCGCGCCACCGGCGGGATGCTCGGGGCGTACGCGGTGATCCGCGCCGACAACGGCCGGGTGGAGATCGTGACCCAGGGCAGTGCGGTGGACCTGCGGCGGTTCGATCCGCCGGTCACCACGCTCCCGGCCGAGATGCGCCGGCTCTACACCGACCTGCCCGCGATCTATCCGGCGGACGTCAACCTGACCCCGCACTTCCCGACCGCGGCGAAGCTCTACCGGGAAATGGTCCGGCTCCGTACCGGCACCACCGTGGACGGTGTGTTGGCGGTCGATCCGGTGGCGCTGTCGTACCTGCTGGCCGCGACCGGCCCGGTCGCGGTGCCGGGCGGGCCGAAGCTCGCCGCCGACACCGTCGTCCGCACGCTGCTCTCGGACACCTACCGGACCTTGGGCCTGAAGGAGCAGGACGCCTACTACGCGGCCGCCGCCGCGGCCGTCTTCAACGCGTTCCTCGCCGCGAAAGTCAACCCAAAGGGTGTTTTGTCCGCTTTCGACCGTTCTATAGCGGAACGAAGGATATTGTTCTGGAGTGCCCGGTCAGGAGAGCAGCGCATCCTCGGCGAAAGCAAGGTGAGCGGCATCCTGCCCGAGCACGAGACGGTGCCCAGCGTCGGGGTGTTCCTCAACGACGGCAGCGGCGCGAAGCTCGGCTACTACCTGAAGCCGACGGCGCAACTGACCGTCGGTGAGTGCCAGGGCGAGGGACGCCGTCAGCTGCGCCTGCGGTTCAGCCTGCGTTCCTCGGCGCCGACGTCCGGCCTGAACAAGTCGGTGCTCGGCGGCGGGAAGGCCGGCGACCCGTACACCATCCGCACGTTGGTGTACGTCTTCAGCCCCGCCGGCGGCGCAGTGATCGGCGCGCGGCTCGACGGGGCGGACAGCGCCCTCGGCAGCGGCACCGAGCGGCGCCGGCAGGTGGGCGTCGCCAACGTCGAGGTCGCGCCCGGGGCCACCCGGACGCTCGACGTCGACCTGCTGACCGGCAGGAACACCGCCGGTACGCCTGAGCTCTGGCTCACCCCCACAGCCACCCCATGGACCACCCAAGTTGTATCCGCACCAAGCTGCAACCAGTAGGAGGAGACCACCATGCGGCTATCCCGCATCATCATGGCGCTCACGGCCGGCGCGGCCGTCGTGTTGGCGCCGACGGCGGCGGGGGCGGCGGCGCCGCAGCCGGCCCCAGACTACCCGCCTCAGCCGCCGGCCCTGACGGCGAACCGGACCACGGTCAAGGTCGGCCAGCCCATTGTGCTCACCTGCACCGGCTTCGGACCCAACGAGACGGTCGATTTCGACGTCAGCGTGGCGCCCCTCGCCGCCGCGGTGCCCGGTCAGGCGCCGGCCCGGCGCAGCGACGGCAGCACCGTCGCGATGGCCGCGGTGGCGTTCCCGCAGCCGGCTCCGTGGCACTTCACCGCGGAGACCAACGCGGCGGGCCGGTGCACGGTGACCTACCGGCCGACCGAACCCGGTCGCTACACCTTCACCGCGACCGGCCGGGAGTCCGGCCGGACGGCCAGCGCGACCGTCACCGTGCTGCCGAAGAAGAAGCACGACGGGAAGCACGACGGGAAGGACGACGGGAAGCACGACGGGAAGGACGACGGGAAGCACGACGGGAAGCACGACGGGAAGGACGACGGGAAGCACGACGGGAAGCAGCTCCCCGTCACCGGTGACAGCATGGGCACCCCGCTGAAGGTCGGCGGCGGTCTCGTCGGCGCGGGGGCGGTCCTGATGCTGGGCAGCCTGGTGTGGCGCCGGCGCAACCGCTTCGGCATGGGGTCGCCACGCTGATCCCGCACGCCGGGCAGGGCCCGGAACAGTGAGGACGGGCGCCCGTCGGAGGAATCCGGCGGGCGCCCGCACGTGTTCCGGCGCGCACGGGCGCAGGCCGGTGCGCCCGGTCAGGGCCGGGCGTCCGGCGCCCCGTCGTCGCCCGGCAGTGGCACCGTGAGCACCCGGGCCACCGGGCGGAAGCCGGCCTCGTCGTACATCCGGCGGGCCGGATTGCCGTCGGCCACCGACAGCCCCACCCGGGGCAGCCCGGCCGCACGCGCCCCGCGCAACGCGTGGCCGAGCAGCGCCCGCCCCAGCCCCCGCCGCTGCGCCGCCGGCGCCACCCCCAGGTTGAGGATCCAGGCGCAGACGTCCTCGGTCCACGGCACCGGTCCGGCGGCGAGGACGTGACCGGCGCTGCGCCCGTCCGGACCGACCACCCGGGCCGAGGCCGGCAGCAGCGGTGGGACGGGATCGGCCCGCTCGAACATCCCGCGCACCTCGGCGGTGTCGCTCGGTTGCCACCGCCCGTCCGGGTGGTCCGGCCCGTACGCCGCCGCCAGACCCTCGGCCAGGTCGTCGTCCCACCCCGCGGGTGCCCAGGACCAACCGGCGGGCAGCGGCAGCGGCTCCGGTACGTCGGTCAGCTCGTGCCGCATGTCCGTGGCGGCCCGGCGCAGCTTCAGACCCCCGGCGACCAGCACGCCGGCCAGGGCGTCGTCCGGCGTCTCCAGCCGCGCGCCGGCGAGGTCCCGGCGCGCCTGGGCGGCGAGCACCCGCACGTCCGCCCCCGGCAGCGGTGTCACCTCCCCGGCCACGCTTTCACCGTCCTCGTCGCGCAGCCGCAGCCGGGCCAGCGGCGTGCCGTCGTCGGTGCTCAGCAGGTGTCCGGTGGATGCTTCGGGTGCGGGGTGCAGCGGCATCCCCGCACCGTAGTGGCGGGACGGGCGCCTGCTCCACCGGGTTCCCCGTGACTCTGGCCGACCATGCCCGATGTGATTCCTCCGCCGCACCCCGCCGGTGCCGGCTGAGCTGCGCCGGCACGATAGCGTCGCGGCGATGCGTACCCCTTCCGGACCGGCCACCCTGACCACGGCCGAGCGCGCGATCGATGCCCGCTTCCGCGCGATATTGGACCGGCTGCCCCGGCGCGGACCGGCCGGCTGGCTGACCGAGTTCGCGGTCTTCGGGCTCAAGCAGGCCTGGGCGTGCGTGTTCGGTGGGGCGATGCTGGCGGTCATCTTCGCGGCGCATTTGTGGTACCCGCAGGACGCGCCGTTCGCCCGCAACGACGTCCTGACCCTCGCCGCGGTCGTCATCCAGATCGCGATGGTGGCTGGACGCCTGGAAACCCTGCGCGAACTGCGGGTGGTGGTGCTGTTCCACCTCGTGGGCACGGCGATGGAGCTGTTCAAGACGCACGTCGGCTCGTGGTCCTACGCGCCCGACGGCGTCCTGCGGCTCGGCTCGGTGCCGCTGTTCAGCGGCTTCATGTATGCCGCGGTCGGCTCCTACATGGTCCGGGTCAACCGGCTGTTCGACCTGCGTTTCGTGCGCTACCCGAGGCGCTGGGTGACGGCTGTCGTGGCCGCCGCGATCTATGCCAACTTCTTCACCAACCACTACGTCCGGGACGTGCGATGGCTGCTCATCGCCGTCGTCGCGCTGGTGTTCGGGCGCTGTGTCATGCAGTTCCGCATCTTCCGGTTCCGGTGGCGCATGCCGCTCCTGCTGGCCTTCCTCCTCGTCGCCGTCTTCATCTGGCTCGCGGAGAACATCGCCACCTGGTCGCATGCCTGGCTGTATCCCAGCCAGTTGGGCGGTTGGCACCCGGTCTCGGCGACGAAGCTCGCGTCGTGGTTCCTCCTCATGATCATCTCGGTGGTGCTGGTCACCTGGATCTCGCCGCCGCAGCCGCCCGACGACCGAGCGCCGGCCGCAGCGGTGGGCGCCGACGTGGGCGAGCTTCCCCCGGTATCCCCGACGACGGGCGGTTCGCAGAACCTAGCCACGGGCCTGGGCGGTCACGGGCGGCACGAGCGGTAAACCACTGCCGCCTGTCCCTCACCGGGCGCGTTCGGGACGGGTGGGCGTCGCCTGCGACCGCGGTCGTCGCGGGCCCTGATGTCCGGTCAGGTGCGGCCTGTCCGGATCCGCTCGCGGGCGATGTCCGGTATCAGGGGTGACCGTGCGCGGTGTCCCGTGACCGGCGGCACCCCGGCGACGGAATGGTGGCGGGGCCGGCGTCGTTACATCCTCCGTACGACCGCAGCAGCAACCCCCGCTGGCCGGGCCCGATGATGTGGCCGACGCGGGATGCGGGGGCCCGGAATGATGGCGGGCCGCCGGTCGTTACACATGGTCCCGGCGCCACGAGCCCCCCGCTCGCGATGACCTGCCGGGCAGAGACTTTCCCCCTTGTGATCTTTTGAGCGCCCTGTCGTGGTGCTTGTGCCCGTGCTCGACCCCCCGTCGAGTCGTGGCGCCAACCCCCGAAGGAGCTACTCCATGAACACGATGATGCGTAAGAGCGTTCTCGGTATCGCTGGTCTGGCTGTCGCCGGTGGTCTCGCCGCCGGTCCGCTGAACCACGGCACCACCGACACGGTCGACACCCGGGCCGCCGCCGTGGCGGTGCGGGCGGACAAGCCGGCCGTGGACAAGAGCAAGCTGATCCCGCACGGCGTGCAGGGCGAGCAGTCCCGCATCGACCTGGGCGACGAGCAGACCGACAACGTCAAGGCGATCATCGCCGCGACGAAGAAGTCGGGCATGGACGAGCGGGCCGCCGTGGTCGCGATCGCCACGTCGCTGCAGGAGTCGAAGCTGGAGAACCTGGGTCACCTGGGTGAGCGCAACGACCACGACTCGCAGGGCCTGTTCCAGCAGCGTCCGTCGTCGGGTTGGGGCACGGTTGAGCAGATCACCGACCCGGAGTACAGCACGATGGCGTTCCTGAAGGGTCTGAAGCAGGTCGACGGTTGGCAGGACATGCCGCTGACCAAGGCCGCGCAGACCGTGCAGGTCTCGGCCTACCCGTTCCACTACGCGCAGTGGGAGCGGCAGGCTGCTGACCTGGTCGCCGAGCACTGGAACAGCTGAACCACGTGAACGACACGCTGGCCGGCACCCCCGAGCGGGGTGCCGGCCAGCGGCGTGTCCGGGTCCGGTCAGGGGCACGCGGAGTAGAGCCGACGGGTGCCCACGCCGGTGGCGTACGCGGCCGGGTCGCTGAACCGGCAGCCGAAGTCCGCCGCTGCGACCGCCTTCGGGTCGGTGACCGCGTCACCGCCGGGGCGGGCGCCGGTGCGTACCCAGGACACCAGGTCGTCCCAGGCGGCGCCGGCCTCGGCCGGGGTGAACTCGCAGTGCTGGCTGGCCCGGATGGCCCGCTGCACGACCAGCCGGCTGCGGCCGTGCCACGCCGCGTCGCGGGCGTACGCCTGCTCCATCGAGAACGGCACGAACAGGTCGCCCAGGTCGTGCAGGCTGAGTACCGGGGCGGTGGGCCGCCCGGCGATCCGCGGCACCTCGGTCAGCGTGGGGGAGAGCCGCTGCCGGACGTTCTCCGGCGCGACCCGCTGGACCGCGGCGTCGACGTTCACCGGCGTGTTCGGGGTGTAGCGGGTGAGCAGGTTGGTGGCGAGCTGCCCCGGTCGCTGGGCGGGGGAGTCGCCGCCGTTGGTGGTGCTGATCCCGAAGAGGAAGTCCTTCCAGACCGCGAAGGCCCGGTCCGCGCCCGGACGCGGGCCGCCGGAACGGTTGATGACGATCTCCCGGAACTGCTTGCCGCGCTCGTTGGTGGTGTCCGGCCCGGTCGGGGTGAGCCCGGCGAGGCCGAGCGCCACCTGGATCCGCGGCACCGCGTTGGTCAGGTAGTCCGGCGGCGTGGGGTAGGCGGGCACCCCGGCGAGGGCCTGCGCGACCAGGTTGTAGTCGAGGAAGAAGTCGAGCAACTGGTGGTCGCCCAGGACGCCGCACATCGGCAGCGCCCCGTCGTAGTAGCCGGGGTACTGCTCCAGCGAGCGGCCGATGATGTAGCCGCCCATCGACACCCCGGTCAGGTACGTCCGGTGTGGCCGCCGCACGGTGCCGGCGAAGAGGTCGGCCAGCTCCCGGGTGCTGACCACCCCGGAGCGGATGTCGAAGCCGTTGGTGGAGTACGACGACGCCGCCCAGGCGTACCCCTGGTCCAGCAGGCGTTGCCGCAGGCCGTAGTTGGGGGTCTCCGGGGAGAGCACGGTGGTCTGGCCCCGGTAGCCGTGCGCCCACATGACCAGCTCGCCGTTCCACGTCGGCGGGATCTCGATGATGTAGCCGGCGTGCCGGTGCACGCCCTGCCGGACGGTCGACGGGGTGCCCCGCACGTCGAGCGGCGCGAGCGGCGGGTTGCTGATGGTGTAGCCGGGCAGTGGCTGGGAGTCGTCGCCGTCACGGTCGGCGGCGGCGGCGGGCGCCGCGCCGGCGAGCCCGACGGTCAGGGCGAGGGTGGCGCCGGCGGCGAGCAGGCGGCGGACGAGTCGGGTGGATGAGGACAGCATCGATGCTCCCCCGGGGACGGTGCCGCCCCAGTGTGCGGGCGGCCAGGCGGGACGGTGCCTACCGGCCGGTAGCGTCCTGAAGCTAGGCCCCGCCGTCGAACGCTGTCAATGCCCTCCTGACCGAACGGTCAGCCGATACCGACTGACCGCCCGGTCAGGGGGATCGGCTCAGACCAGGCCGTGCGCGAGCATCGCCTCGGCGACCCGGCGGAAGCCGTTCATGTTGGCGCCGGCCACGTAGTCGCCCGGCAGGCCGTACTCCTCGGCGGTGGCCCAGCAGCGGGCGTGGATGTCCCGCATGGTCTCCCGCAACCGCTGCTCCGACTGGGCGAACGTCCACGAGTCCCGGCTGGCGTTCTGCTGCATCTCCAGCGCGCTCACCGCCACGCCGCCGGCGTTGGCCGCCTTGCCCGGGGCGAACCGCACCCCGGCCCGGCCGAGGATGCGCACCGCCTCCGGGGTGGTCGGCATGTTCGCCCCCTCGACCACCGCCACGCAGCCGCCGGCGACCAGCGCCGCGGCCTCCGCGCCGCCGATCTCGTTCTGCGTCGCGCAGGGCAGGGCCAGGTCGCAGGGCACCTCCCAGACGGTACGGCCGGAGACCGCCACCGCGTGCGGCAGGTGCCGCACGTAGTCGTCCAGCCGGACCCGGCGCTGCTCCTTCAGCTCCCGCAGCAACTCCAGGTCGATGCCCTTCTCGTCCAGCACGTAACCGTCCGAGTCGGAGCAGGCCACCACCGTCCCGCCGAGCTGGTGCACCTTCTCGATCGCGTACGTCGCCACGTTGCCCGATCCGGAGACGACCACCCGCTTGCCGTCCAGGCTGTCCCCGGTCTGCGCGAGCATCTCCTCGGCGAAGAACACCGCGCCGTACCCGGTCGCCTCGGTGCGTACCTGCGCACCCCCGTACGACAGGCCCTTGCCGGTGAGCACCCCCGACTCGTACCGGTTGGTGATCCGCTTGTACTGCCCGAACAGGTAGCCGATCTCCCGGCTGCCCACCCCGATGTCCCCGGCGGGCACGTCGGTCTGCTCACCGATGTGCCGGTACAGCTCCGTCATGAAGCTCTGACAGAAGCGCATCACCTCGCGGTCCGAGCGGCCCTTCGGGTCGAAGTCCGCCCCACCCTTGCCGCCGCCGATCGGCAGGCCGGTCAGCGCGTTCTTGAAGATCTGCTCGAAGCCGAGGAACTTGACGATTCCCAGGTAGACCGACGGGTGGAAGCGCAGGCCACCCTTGAACGGGCCGAGCGCGCTGTTGAACTCCACCCGGAATCCCCGGTTGACCCGGACCCGGCCGTGGTCGTCCTCCCACGGCACCCGGAAGATGACCTGCCGCTCCGGCTCGCAGATCCGCTCGATGATCCGCGCCCGCGCGTACTCGGGGTGACGGGCCAGGGCAGGGCCGATGCTCTCCAGCACCTCCCGTACCGCCTGGTGGAACTCCGGTTCGCCCGGGTTCCGGCTGACCACACTGGCGAACACCGACTCGACGGCCTCCGGCATCACACCGCACGTCCCTTCCGGTCCAGCTGGCGGCCTCGTCGCCACCACCGGGCCGGCGTCATCCCGCCGACCGTCCCCGGATACGGATCGTCACCCCTGTCCGGTTCACTGATCCGATGGACGAGTCGATCTGGAACGCCGTACGGGCCTCGCGGGGCTGGCTGGACGCCGCCAACGGCACCGGGCAGGCGGAGTTGACCTGCCGCATCCTCAAGCTCACCGAGGAGGCCGGCGAGGCGGCCGGCGCCTGGATCGGCGTGCTCGGGCAGAACCCGCGCAAGGGGGTCACCCACACCCGCGAGGACGTCGCCGCCGAACTCGCCGACGTGGTCTTCACCGCGCTGGTCGCCATCGAGAGCCTCGGGCTCGACGCCCGGTCGGTGGTCGCCGAGTGCGCGGCCAAGGTCCGCGCCCGCACCTCCTGACCCGCCCGCCCCGCACGGCCCGCGCCGCCCGGCCGCTCGCCGTGTCGAGATGTCCGGTTTCGGCCGGGATCAGCGTGGGCGGATAAGGCGCTCCGGATCGGCTTTGGCGTGCCGGATATCCGGTTACCGGGTCCGCTGGGCGTGCCCGGATGTCCGGGTCTGGGCCAGCCAGTGGCGGGTCGTCCCGTGACCGGCGGCACTCTGGCGGTGGAATGGTGGCCGGGCCGGGGTCGTTACATCACCTGGACGATCGCAGCAGCACCCCGCTGGCCTGGCCCGAACGCGTGGCCGGCCCGGGGATGGGCCCCGGAATGATGGTGGGCCGGCGGTCGTTACACATGGACCCGGCGCCGTGAGCCCCCCGCTCGCGAAGCCTGCCGGGCGAAGACTTTCCCCTGATCTTTGAGCGCCGTCGTGGTGCTTGCGCGTGTCCGACCCCCCTTGGACACGTCGCCAACCCCCGAATGGAGCCACTCTGATGAACACCACCATTCTGCGCAAGAGCGTTCTGGGTATCGCTGGTCTGGCTTTCGCCGGTGGCGTCTTCGCCGGCCCCGTCACCGAAGCCCACCCCGCGGTGGACGCCAAGGCCGTTGCCGTGGTGCAGGCCGACAAGCCCGGTGTGGACAAGAGCAAGCTGATCCCGCACGGCGTGCAGGGCAAGCAGTCGCACATCACGCTGGACAGCGAGCAGACGAAGAATGTGAAGGCGATCATCGCCGCGACGAAGAAGTCGGGCATGGACGAGCGGGCCGCCGTGGTCTCGATCGCGACCGCGCTGCAGGAGTCGAAGCTGGAGAACCTGGGTCACCTGGGTGACCGTAACGACCACGACTCGCAGGGCCTGTTCCAGCAGCGTCCGTCCAGCGGTTGGGGCACGGTTGAGCAGATCACCGACCCGGAGTACAGCACGATGGCGTTCCTGAAGGGTCTGAAGCAGGTCGACGGTTGGCAGGACATGCCGCTGACCGAGGCCGCGCAGACCGTGCAGGTCTCGGCCTACCCGGACCACTACGCCCAGTGGGAGCAGCAGGCCGCCGACCTGGTCGCCAAGCACTGGAACAACTGAGCCACCTGAACGACAGCTCGCACGCGAACGCTGGCCGGCACCCCGAACCCGAGGTGCCGGCCAGCGGCGTCTCCCGCGCAGGCCGCCCGAAGCGGTTCGTGGACATTTGTTGTCGCTCTGGCGACAACAAATGTCCACGATCGCCCAGGCGCGGCGCGGTGGGCAACGGTGCGACGGTCATGGGTGTGTGGGGGGTGAGAGGGCCGCGCGGCACCGACAAGCCGCAAGCGGCGGGCCACACCACCGACGAGCCAGAAGCCATAGCAGTGGTGGGCGTCACGAAGCCAGGTGGAAGACCCGGAGCGGGTAGCCTGTTGAGTCAGGTGTCGGTGTGTCCAGTGTCCCCGGGCCTCACCTAAATTGCCTTCGCGGAATACCGTTCGGCTGGAGCCGCGTCGTGCCACTCGCCGAGAGGCGACCTGCACACCGACACCCCAGCGCCGCCCCCGACCCACCAGGGCCGGGGGCGGCGCTGTTTCGGGCGGCAGAATCACCCGGGTGGACTGGTCCGAGACGACCGGGGTGGTCGTACTGCCCAGCGGCGCGACCGTGCGCGGTCGCCGCGTCGGCGATCCCGCCTCGCCCGCCGACTTCGCCCTGCTCCTGGCCCCGGGCCCGGCACCGGCCTGGCCGCACCGCCGGATCCGGTGGCCCGACTTCTGGTTGCCGCTCGACCGCGCCGACGCCCTCGACGCGCTTGCCGAGGCCCTGCGCCGGGCGCACGACGGCGCGCGGGTCGAGGTGGCGTGCCGGGGCGGTGTCGGCCGGACCGGGACGGCGCTGGCCGCCCTGGCGATCCTGGACGGCCTCCCGCCGGACCGGGCGGTGGGCTGGGTGCGCGAGCGGTACCACCCGCGGGCGGTGGAGACCCCCTGGCAGCGGCGCTGGCTGCGCCGGCTGGGATGACGTCAGCGCGTGACCCGGCGGGCGGTGCACCGGCTGTGGTACTGGTTACCTCGGCGGTTCCCGCAGCTCAGGGCGGGTACAACCGGGCCACGATGATCAGCCGCGCCACCGGTCGGCGCGGCACCAGGGCCGGCGGCGGGCCACGGTCGCCGTCCCTGGTCGCTCTCCACGCAAGGCAGGTACCACCATGGCCGCAGCCGGCCCCCACTACCGGGGTACGCACCGCCGCCCGCTGCCCACCCCCGGCCACCTCGGACGGGTCACCCTCTCGCTGGCGGTGCTCAGCGTGTTGGCGACGCTCTTCCTGGACGTCTTCCTGGTGACCGCCGCGCTGTCCATGCTGATGGTCGGCCCGGTGGTGCTGGTCGTGCAGTGGTGGCGGGACCGGACCGGCGCCGAGGAACCGGTGACCACGGGCTGAGCCGGTCCGGCCGCGGCGCTACCCGACGTACTCGCGCAGGTGGCGAGCGGTGAGGGTGTCGCCCTGCGCGACCAGCTCGGCGGGGGTGCCGGTGAACACGATCCGGCCGCCGTCGTGCCCGGCCCCGGGGCCGAGGTCGATGATCCAGTCGGCGTGCGCCATGACCGCCTGGTGGTGCTCGATGACGATCACCGTGTTGCCGTCGTCGACGAGCCGGTCCAGCAGGGCCAGCAACTGGTCGACGTCGGCCAGGTGCAGGCCGGTGGTGGGCTCGTCCAGCACGTACGTGCTCGACTTCTCCGCCATGCGGATGGCCAGCTTCAACCGCTGCCGCTCGCCCCCGGAGAGGGTGGTCAGCGGTTGACCCAGGCTGAGGTAGCCCAGGCCCACGTCGGCCAGCCGGTCCAGCACGGCGCGGGCCTGGCCGCCGGGGAAGAACTCCCGGGCCTCGGTGACCGACATGGCGAGGACGTCGCTGATGTTCTTCCCGCGCAGCGTGTACGTCAGCACCTCGTCGGTGTAGCGGCGCCCCTCGCAGCTCTCGCACACCGAGGCGACGCCGGCCATCATCGCCAGGTCGGTGTAGACCAGCCCGATGCCCTTGCAGGTCGGGCAGGCGCCCTCGGAGTTGGCGCTGAACAGGGCCGCCTTGACCCCGTTGGCCTTGGCGAAGGCGGTGCGGACCGGGTCGAGCAGACCGGTGTAGGTGGCCGGGTTGCTGCGTCGGGAACCCCGGAGGGGGGACTGGTCCACCACGACCACCCCGCTGCGGCGCGGCAGCGAGCCGTGGATCAGGGAGGTCTTGCCCGAGCCGGCGACCCCGGTGACCACGGTGAGCACCCCGAGCGGGATGTCGACGTCGACGTCGCGCAGGTTGTGCAGGTCGGCGCCGCGGATCGGCAGCTGCCCGGTCGGACGGCGTACCGGGTCGCGCAGGGTGACCCGGTGGTCGAGGTGGCGCCCGGTGAGGGTGTCGGAGCGGCGCAGGCCGGCGACGTCGCCGGTGTAGCAGATGCGGCCCCCGGCCGCCCCGGCGCCGGGCCCGAGGTCGACGACGTGGTCGGCGATCGCGATGGTCTCCGGCTTGTGCTCCACGACCAGCACCGTGTTGCCCTTGTCGCGCAGGCGCAGCAGCAGGTCGTTCATCCGGGCGATGTCGTGCGGGTGCAGCCCGACGGTCGGCTCGTCGAAGACGTACGTCACGTCGGAGAGGCTGGAGCCCAGGTGCCGGACCATCTTCACCCGCTGCGCCTCGCCCCCGGAGAGGGTCGCCGACTCCCGGTCGAGGCTGAGGTAGCCGAGGCCGATCTCCACCAGCGAGTCCAGCGTCTCGCGCAGGGTGGCCACCAGCGGAGCCACCGACGGGTCGTCCACGGCGCGGATGAACTCCGCCAGGTCGCTGATCTGCATGGCGGAGCATTCGGCGATGTTGCGTCCGGCGATCCGCGCGGAGAGCGCCGCCGGGTTGAGCCGGGCGCCGCCGCAGTCGGCGCAGGTGGTGAAGGTGACCGCCCAGTCCACGAACGCCCGGATGTGCGGCTGCATCGACTCGCGGTCCTTGGTCAGGTAGATCCGGCGCACCTTCACCGCCAGCCCCTCGTACGTCCAGTTGTTGCTGCCCACCTTGATCTTCGTGGCCGGCTTGTGCAGGAAGTCCTGCCACTGCTGCGGGTTGTAGTCCTGCAGCTTGGCGTCGGGGTCGAACAGGCCGGAGCCGACGATGGTCTGCCAGTACCAGGAGTCGACGGCGAAGTTCGGCACCAGGATCGCCCCGTCGTTGAGCGACCGCTCCACGTCGACCATCGCGTGCACGTCGAGGTCGGCGACCCGGCCCAGCCCCTCGCAGGTCGGGCACATCCCCTCGGGGAGGTTGAAGCTGAACGCGCCGGCCGGCCCGACGTGCGGCTGCCCGAGCCGGCTGAACACGATCCGCAGCATCGCGTACGCGTCGGTCGCCGTGCCGACCGTCGAGCGGGAGTTGGCGCCCATCCGCTCCTGGTCGACGACGATCGCCGCGCTCAGGTTGCGCAGCGCGTCCACGTCCGGCCGGCTCAGGCTCGGCATGAAGGTCTGCAGGAAGGCGCTGTACGTCTCGTTGATCAGGCGTTGCGACTCGGCGGCGATGGTGCCGAAGACCAGGGACGACTTCCCGGATCCGGAGACCCCGGTGAAGACGGTGAGTCGGCGCTTGGGGATGTCGACCGAGACCCCGGTGAGGTTGTTCTCCCGGGCACCTCGTACCTCGATGACGTCGTGGCTGTCGGCGGCGTTCCGCGCTGGCTGCTCCATGGGTTCGATCATCTCATTGATGTTCCTATGTAAACTCTGGGGCCAAACCGCCGAGCAGCGCCGCGAGATGTGGGAGGGAAAGTCTCAAACGACGTGGCAAGCGATAGGGTGACCCGGTGAAGGACGGGCGGTTGCGGGTGGTCGACGTCGCGGCCACCGCCGGGATCTCCACCCAGCAGGTGCGCAACTATCTCGACGAGGGGGTCCTGCCACCGGTCGAGCGCACCCCGAGCGGCTACCGGGTGTTCACCGTCGCGCACGTGCGCGCGCTCGCCGTGCTGCGCTGGATGGCCGAGGGGCACGGCTGGGCGCGTACCCGGGAGGTGATGCTCGCGGTCCACCGGGGCGACCTGGCGGCGGCGCTGACGGCGCTGGACGCCGGCCACGCCGAACTGGACCGCGAGCGAACCGAGATCCGCCGCGTCCTGGGCGCCTTCGAGACGGTGGTGGTCAGCCCGCCGGTCGTGGTGCCCGCACCCCGGCGCGGCGCCCGGATCGGCGAGGTCGCGGACCTGGTCGGCGTCCGTACCTCGCAGCTCCGGCTGTGGGAGGAGCGGGGGCTGCTGCGGCCGGCGCGCGAACCGGGCACGAGCTACCGGCTGTACGACGCGGCGGAGCTGCGCGCCGCGCAGGTCGTCGCGCTGCTGCGCCGGGGCGGCTACCCCTTCGAGATCGTGACGGCGGTCCTCGACGAGATGCGCACCAGCGGCCGGCCCCAACGGGTGCACGCCGAGCTGGCCCGGCGCGAGCAGGACCTGCACCGGCGCAGCCTGCGGCGGCTGCGCGCCTCGGCCGCCCTGTACGACTACCTCGCCGAGATCGGGCTCGCCGGCTCCGGGCTGCCCGGGTGAGGCGTGCCGGGCCCGCCGGTCGGCCTCGGTATGGTGCCTCACCATGAGAGCCCGGGCCCTGGCCGCCGCCACCGTCGCCGTACTCCTCAGCACCGGGACCGCCGTCCCGGCGGACGCCGCGCCGCCGACGGCCGTGGCTCCCGGCGTGACCGCGCCCTGCCCGAAGCTGCCGACGCCGGCGGTGACCCGCCCGCCCCGCCCGACCCCACCGGAACCGGTGCCCGGGCAGCGCGCGGTGGGCGGGGAGGCGCTGGCCACCCCCGGCCTGGTCGTGCCGCCCGGCACGCCCGCGCCGCCGCCGGTCACCGCGACCTCCTGGCTGGTCGCGGACCTGGACAGCGGCGCGGTGCTCGGCGGCTGCGGCCCGCACGAGTACGCCACCCCGGCCAGCGTGCAGAAGCTGCTGCTGGCCGCCACCATGCTGCCGAAGCTGGACCCGAAGCAGGTGGCCACGGTGACCCGCGAGGACCTGGACATCGAGCCCGGCAGCTCCGCGGTGGGCCTGCTGGTCGGCGGCCGGTACCCGGTGGAGACGGTCTGGCTCGGGCTGCTGCTCCAGTCCGGCAACGAGGCGGCGAACCTGCTGGCCCGGCTCGGCGCCGGCAGCGCGGAGGCCGGGGTGCGGGAGATGAACGCCGAGGCGCGCCGGCTGGGCGCGTTGCAGACCCACGCGGTGACCCCGTCCGGCCTGGACGGCCCGGGCCAGTTCACCAGCGCCTACGACCTGGCGCTGATCGCCCGGGTCTGCTTCGCCAACCCCACCTTCCGGCGGTACGCGCTGACCGAACGCGCCCAGATCCCCGCCCAGCCCGCCCTGCGCAAGCGCGGCTTCCAGATCCAGAACGAGAACCCGCTGATCTACGACTACCCGGGTGCGCTCGGTGGCAAGACCGGCTTCACCGACCTGGCCCGGCACACCTACGTCGGCGCGGCCGAGCGGAACGGCCGGCGGCTGGTGGTCACCCTGCTGGGCGCCGAACGACGGCCGGTACGGGCCTGGGAGCAGGGCGCCCGGCTGCTCGACTGGGGCTTCTCGCTGCCGCCGGACTCCTCGGTGGGCCGGCTGGTGGAGCCGGGGGAGGTCAGCGAGGACGGCGCCGCTGCGACCCCGGACGCGGGGGCGGCCGTGGCCGCCGGCCGGTCGTCCGGTGGCGCCCCGGAGTGGCTCGGCGGGGCGGTGGTCGGCGGCTCGGCCGGGCTGGTCGGGCTGCTCGCCGCCCTGCTGGCGATCGGGCGACGTCGTCGCCGGCCCCGGCGGCGCGCGGTCCAGTGGGATTGACCGGCGTCGACAACCGGCCGACGCCTCCATAGACTCCGGTCTTTCTGGTACCACGAGTCCAGGGAGGACCCCACGTGTCGAGCGAACCCCGACCGCCCGCCACCCCGCCGCGGCTGTCCGTGGCCCCGGCGCTGCGCCGACTCGCCGGCGTGACGCTGGCCTCGGCCGCGCTGGTCGTCGCCGGCGGCACCGCCGCGGTCGCCGCGCCGGGCACCGATGCGTCCGCGCCGCCGCGGACGACCAACGGGCCGTGCGCGTACACCGAGACGCCCGACGAGCCCGCGGCCCGGCCGGTGCCGTTGCCCCCGGACCCCCGGCGTACGCCGGACCGGGGCACCGTGCGGGTCACCCTGCGCACCAACCAGGGCCCGATCGGGCTGACCCTGGACCGGGAGCAGGCCCCCTGCACCGTGCAGAGCTTCCTGCACCTGGCCCGGCACAAGTTCTACGACCGCACGCCCTGCCACCGGCTGACCGCGTACCCGACGCTCAAGGTGCTCCAGTGCGGTGACCCGTCCGGCACCGGCGAGGGCGGCCCCGGCTACCGGTACGCCGACGAACTGCCCACCGACCTGCCGCCGGCGCCGACCGACCCGACCGGCGTCCGCCGGCTCTACGCGCGCGGCACCCTGGCCATGGCCAACGCCGGGCCGGACACCAACGGCAGCCAGTTCTTCCTGGTGCAGGCCGACTCGGCGCTGCGCCCCAACTACACGGTCTTCGGCTCGGTCGACGCGGCCGGTCTCGCCACGCTCGACCGGATCGCCGCCGCCGGGATCGCGCCCACCCCGGAGGACCCGGCGCCGGTCGACGGCGCGCCCGCCCAGCCGGTGGAGATCTGCGAGGTCGCCCGGCGGCACTGACCCGGACGCGGCGGGGCCGGGATCCTAGCGGCCCGGCCCCGCCCGCCGGCGGTGATTCCGCGGAAGGGGGGAACGGACCGCCGCGCCTCACTACCGTGCGACAGAGTGAGAGTCACCAGTCGGATCGTCGCCGCAGTCGCCGCCGTCCTGCTGTCGCCGGCGGGCACCCCGGCCGTCGCCGCCCCCGCCCGCACCGCTGCCGCCACCACCGGGACCGGGGCCGTCACGACCGGCCCGTGCCCGCCCGTACCCTCGGTGTCCCGGCCGCCCCGGCCGGCGCCACCCCGGGCGGACCCGGCGCAACGGGCCGTCGGCGGGGCCGCCCTGGCCACCCCGGGCCTGGTGACGCCCGCCGGGTCGCCCGCGCCGCCGGCCGTGCCGGCGACCTCGTGGCTGGTCGCGGACCTGGACAGCGGCGCCGTGCTCGGCGGCTGCCGGCCCCACGAGTACGCCACCCCGGCGAGCGTGCAGAAGCTGCTGCTCGCCGCCACCATGCTGCCCCGACTCGACCCGCGGCAGGTCGTCACCGTCACCGCCGGGGACCTCGACATCGAACCGGGCAGCTCCGCGGTGGGGCTGGTTGAGGGCGGTCGCTACCGGATCGAGACGATCTGGCTGGGGCTGCTGCTGAAGTCCGGCAACGAGGCGGCCAACGCGCTCGCCCGGCTCGGCGGCGGCCCCGACGGACAGGCCGGCGGCATCCGGGCGATGAACGCGGAGGCCCACCGCCTGGGCGCGTTGCAGACCCACGCGGTGACCCCCTCCGGGCTGGACGGTCCCGGCCAGTTCACCAGCGCCTACGACCTGGCCCTGATCGCCCGGGCCTGCTTCGCCGACGCCAACTTCCGCCGCTACGACGCCACCCGGGAGGCGGTCGTGCCCGCGCAGCCGGCGCTGCGGGAGAAGGCGTTCCAGATCCAGAACGACAACCAGCTGCTCTACCGCTATCCGGGCGCGCTCGGCGGCAAGACCGGCTTCACCGACCTGGCCCGGCACACCTATGTCGGCGCCGCGGAGCGCAACGGGCGGCGGCTGGTGGTGACCCTGCTCGGCGCGGAGGCGACCGACCGGCGCGGCTGGGAGCAGGGCGCCGCGCTGCTGGACTGGGGCTTCGCGCTGCCCCGCGCCGCCGCCGTCGGCCGGCTGGTACGCCCCGGTGAGCTGGCCTCGCCGCTGCCCACGGCCACCGGCACCCCGCCGCCGCTGGCCGCGGCGGGCGGACCGACGCGGGTGGACCCGCTCGAATACCGGTGGGCGCGGCCCGGGCCGCTCGCCGGGGCGGCGCTGCTGCTGCTCGGGGCGACGGTCGTCGGCGCGCTGGCCGGGCGGCGTCGCCGGCGGGCGGCCGCGGGGCGCCGGGCGTGACGTCCGCCCGGGCCCGCACCCGCGCGGTGACACCCGCGTCCCGGGAGCGGCCCGGCGCGGTGCCGCCGTCCGGTGCGCGGCGGGTCGCCCGGGCGCTGGCCCTGCTGCTGGCGGTGGCGGCGGTCGCCGGCTGCCAGCGGCCTCCCGGCCCGGCACCGCGGCCCAGCGCGGTCACGCCGTCGCCGAGCGGCTCACCCGCCCCGGCCGACTTCGTGCTGCTCTCCGAGGTCGACCCGAGCATCACGGTGGACATCCGGTACGCCACCGCGCACAACTTCGTGGGCCGGCCGGTCGACGGCTACCCCGAACCGCTCTGCCTGCTCACCCGCACCGCGGCCGAGGCGCTGCGCCGGGTGCAGGCCGCCGCCCGTGCCCAGGGCCGCAGCCTGCGGGTGTACGACTGCTACCGACCCCAGCGGGCGGCCGACGACTTCGTCCGCTGGGCGAAGGATCCCGCCGATGAGAAGACGAAGGCCGAGTTCTACCCCCACGTCGCCAAGTCGAAGCTCTTCGACGACGGCTACATCGGCGCGCCCACCTCGCACAGCAGCGGCAGCACCCTCGACCTGACCCTGGACCCGGTGCCGGCGTCGCCCGGGGCCACGTACCGGCCGGGGCAGCCGCTGGTGGCCTGCACCGCGCCGGCCGGTCAACGCTTCGCCGACGGCGGCGTCGACATGGGCACCGGCTTCGACTGCTTCGACCCCCGGGCCCACACCGACGACCCGCGGGTCACCGGCACGCCCCGCGAGAACCGGCAGCTGCTGCGCCGGCTGATGAAGCAGGCCGGCTTCGTCAACTACGACCGGGAGTGGTGGCACTACCGGTTCGCCGACGAGCCGTACCCGGACACGTACTTCGACTTCCCGGTGGCGGTGTCGTCGCTGCGCCCGCGCTGAGCCCGGGCCGGAGGCGTCCCATGATCCCTTCGAGGGGGGCGACCCGCCGGGACTAGGCTTCCCGCCGACCCCTGCCAACCCTCGACGGGCCGGTCACCGCCGGCCCGTCGAACGCGTCCGAGGAGCCGTTGTGGAGATGGAACGGATCGGCCCGCCGCTGCGCGCCGGGGAGCGGGAGACGCTGCGCGCGTTCCTCGACTTCCACCGGGCGACCCTGGTGATGAAGTGCCAGGGGCTGTCCGACGAGGAACTGCGGCGTCGGTCCATGCCGCCCTCGACGCTGACCCTGCTCGGCCTGCTGCGGCACATGGCCGAAGTGGAGCGGACCTGGTTCCGGCGGGTGATCGACGCCGAGGACGTGCCGCTGATCTGGTCGGCGACCGGCGACTTCCAGGAGGCGTACGACCCGACCGGCTCGACCGGCCCGGACGCGTTCGAGGTGTGGCAGCGGGAGGTGGAGCACGCCCGCCGGATCGAGCGGGAGGCCGAGTCCCTCGACGTCACCGGGCACCAGGCGCGGTGGGGTGAGGACGTCTCGCTGCGGCTGGTGATGCTGCACATGATCCACGAGTACGCCCGGCACAACGGCCACGCCGACTTCCTCCGCGAGGGCATCGACGGCTCCGTCGGGGCGTGACCGTCCTGCCGCCCCGCCGTCGCCGGTGCGGCGTCCCGGCTCAGTGCCGGGCGCTGCCCGCCGGCGGGGCCTCGGCACCGGTGCGTCCCGCACCGGGCAGCGGCAGCCAGGCCAGCACGTCGCGGATCTTTTCGTCCCAGTACGCCCAGTCGTGGTCGCCGGGGGAGAAGTCCACGGTGACCGGGACGTCCCGGGCCCGTGCCGCCTCGACGAAGCGCACGTTGTCCTCGTGGAGGAAGTCCTCGGTGCCACAGGCGACGTAGAGCGCCGGCAGGTCGGCGCCGGCCCGGCCGAGCAGCGCCACCGTGTCGTCGTCGCCGCCCGGCACGTCCCGGTCACCCCAGACGGTGTGCCACACGGCCGGGTCGACCGGCCGGGTCGGGTGGTCCCGCCGGCGGGCCACGTCCAGCGCCCCGGAAAGGCTGGCGGCGGCGGCGAACCGGTCCGGCCGGCGCAGCGCCCACTTCACCGCGCCGTACCCGCCCATCGACAGGCCGGCGACGAAGGTGTCCTCCCGGCGCTCGGAGAGCCGGAAGAACGACCGGCACACCTGCGGCAGTTCCTCGGTGAGGAACGTCCAGTAGCGGTTGCCGTGTTCCTCGTCGGCGTAGAAGCTCCGCCCCGCCTGGGGCATCACCACGGCCAGGCCCAGCGGCGCGACGTACCGCTCGATCGCGGTGCGCCGGGTCCAGATGGTGTCGTCGTCGGTCAGGCCGTGCAGCAGGTAGAGCACCGGCGGATCGCCGGCCGGGGCGGCGCCGGCCATGCCGATCTGCGTCGAGGTGCGCTCCGGCAGGAGCACCGTCATCGACGTCCCCATGCCCAGCGCCTCGGAGAAGAAGTCACAGCGGATCCGCGCCATGGGCGTGGATGCTACGCGCCGCCGCCGGCCATTCCACCGCCGCCGCCCGGCGTGCCGGGGCCGTCGCCGGTGCCGGGCCGTCAGGTCCAGTAGAGGATCCGGCAGGCCGGCACCCGGGCGGCCAGCTCGGCGGTGAACCAGGAGCGCAGCTCGGTCATCGTCTCGCGCGGGTAGACGAACTTCACCGCCCCGAACTTGCCGTGCTTGCGGCTGCGCCGCGCCTCGTCCATCTCCAACCGGGTGCGCGGGTACCAGCCGAGCAGCACCTCGCGGCTGCCCGGGGTGAACCGGTGCGTGATCAGTTCCGCGGTCAGGTCCAGCCCCGGCACCCCGGCCACCGCGGCGGCGACCATGCCGAGCAGGTCGCCGTAGTGGGTCCGCCAGTCCGGCAGCGCGATGATCGGCGCGATGGTCAGCCCCACCGGGTAGCCGTCGAGCGCGAGCCGGCGCAGCGCGGCCAGCCGGGCCGGCACCGGGCTCGTACCGCCCTCGAAGCGGGTGCTCACCGGCAGGCAGTTCACGCTGAACCGCACCCGCGTACGCCCCGCGTGCGCCAGCCCGACGAAGGTACCCACGTCGTCGTACTTGGTGGTCCAGCGCAGCTGCACCGGGGCGTCCCAGCCGGCGAAGTGCTCCACCGCCCGCCGCCAGCTCTCGGTCAGGTGCTCCAGGGCCAGCGGATCGGTGTAGCAGGACGCCTCGAAGGTGGTGCCCTCCTCGGCGCGCCGGGCGTTCCGGCTGGTCACCGTGCCCCGCCCGGCGTACTCGGCGAGGCCGTCGAGGATCTCGTCGAGGTCCGCGTACACCCGGGTCACCGGTGGGCCGGAGAGCGACCCGGCCAGATAGCAGTACTGACAGTGCGCCGGGCAACCCTCCGCCAGGTCGATCCGCCAGTCCGCGCTGGGCGCGATCGGTTGCAGCCGGCGGCGCGACGGCGGACTCACCACGATCGCCAGGGTCGACTTCGCCCGGGCGTACGTCTCCCGCTCGGTCTCCCCGCGCACGCCGGTCAGCCGGTTCGCCCGCAACCGTTCGACCTCGATGCCCAGCGCCTCGACCCGCCCGACGATGCGCCGCCCGTGCGGATGGTCCAGCGCCGCGGGGGTGGCCACCACCCGCCGGGGCGTCCAGCGCCGCGCCGGTCGGGGCGGCGGGGCCAGCCCGGCCAGATCGCGGGTCGGCACCCGCTCGCCGCTCGCGTCGTGCGGAGCCGGGGGTACGCCCACGGCCAGCGGCTCGTCGACGTCCACGCTGTCCGGCTGCATCCGGGCCGGTTACCCGTTCCCGGGCGGAACCAACGGCGGGTCGGCCGACCGGTCCGGCGCGGGCCGGGGCCTCGGCCCGCGCGTACCCGCGTCGGCGGCGTCGGCTGGGGCGGCGTCGCCGGTGCTCTGTCCGGGCGGGGCGGCGTCGCCGGTGCGGGGGAGTGGTCCGGCGCCGGCGGCCGCTGCCGCGTAGCGGGCGGCCAGGGTGGCGAGCAGTTCCCGCAGATCCGGCGGGTCGAGCACCTCGAACGCGACGTCCAGGCTGCCCAGGAAGCCGGCCAGGTCGGGCAGCGAGTGCCCGCCCGTCTCCAGCAGACAGGTGCCCTCGTCGAGCGGCTCCAGCAGGCCGGCCGCGGGGGTGAGCAGCGCGGCGACCACGGCCGCCGGCGCGTGCAGCCGTACCCGCGCGCGGTGCCGCCACGCGACGGAGCCGACGCCCCGCCGCACCCGCCAGTCGACCTCGGCCTCGGGCACCTCCCGAGGCGCGAAGCGCGGACCGTTCGGCGATCGCGGGCGGATCCGGTCCGCGCGGAACGTCCGCCAGTCCGCCCGCTGCGGATCCCAGGCCAACAGGTACCAGCGGTGTCCGGTGTAGACCAGCCGGTGCGGCTCCACCGCCCGCCGGCTGTCGGCGCCGTCGCGCCGGACGTAGTCGAAGCGCAGCCGCTCCCGCCGGTGGATCGCCGCGGCGACCTCGGTCAGCGTCGCCGCCGGCACCGTCGGACCGCCCCCGGCCGCCGAGACCGTGGCCGTCCGCAGCGCGTCCACCCGGTGCCGCAGCCGGGACGGCAGCGACTGCTCCAGCTTGGCCAACGCCCGCAGCGAGGTCTCCTCGATGCCGGTGACCGAGCCCGCCGCGGCGGCCCGCAGGCCGACGGCGACCGCCACCGCCTCCTCGTCGTCGAGCAGCAGCGGCGGCAGGGCGCTGCCCCGCCCGAGCCGGTAGCCGCCCGCCGCCCCCGGGCGGGAGTCCACCCGGTAGCCGAGGGCGCGCAGCCGCTCCATGTCGGCGCGCACCGTCCGCGTCGTCACGCCCAGCCGGGCGGCCAGTTCACCACCGGGCCAGTCCCGCCCGGACTGGAGCAGCGACAGCAGCCGCAGCAACCGCACCGACGTCTCCACCATGCCGGACAGTCTGCCCGCAATTGCGGAACCGCACCTTCCGCAATCCCTCGTAGCGTTCGTGGCGAGGAACCAATCGAGGAGAGGAACCACCATGCTGCGAGGCATCGCCACCGTCAGCTTCTGGGCCGACGACCTGCCGGCCGCGAAGACCTGGTACGCCGACCTGCTCGGCGTCGAGCCGTACTTCGAGCGGGCCGGCGCCGACGGGCGGCCCGGGTACTACGAGTTCCGCCTCGGCGACCACCAGCACGAACTCGGCCTGATCGACAGCCGGTACGCCCCGCCCGGCGCGACGACCGGCCCGGGCGGAGCGGTCGTCTACTGGCACGTCGACGACCTGCCGGCCACCGTGGCCCGGTTGCTGGCGGCCGGCGCCCGCGAGCACGACCCGATCCGGGAGCGCGGTGCCGGGTTCGTCACGGCGTCCGTGGTGGACCCGTTCGGAAACGTGCTGGGCGTGATGACCAACCCGCACTACCTTGAGATGCTCGCGAAGCGATCATGACCGGGGGTGACGGACGAGGCGCTGGCCGGGCTGGCCCGTAACCCGGCCCTCCCCGTCGACCTGCGGGACCTGCTCCTCCACCACCCGGCGGTGGTGGAGGCCGTGGCGGCCAACCCGGCACTGCCCCCGTCGGTGATGCGCCGCCTGCTCACCCCACCGACAGGGACCGCGATTCCCGGCTGAGCGGGTGTCCCGTTGCGCCGCGCACGGGCGGCCGGAGACGGCCGGGCCGGTGCCGGGGCGCCAGCGCCGCGCGCAGTGCCGGACCGAGGATCCGCCGGACGTCGGCGGCGGACAGGCCGGACGCGGCCGGGAGCGGATTGAGGTACCGCGTGTAGATCAGCCCGCCGATCACGGTGACCGCCGCGGTGGCGCGCTCGGTCGCGTCGGGGCCGCCGAGGAATTCAGCGAGCCGGACCAGCACCTCCCGGTCCAGGTACTCGCGCACCAGGCCGAGGAGTTGGTCGTCCGGCGCCGGCTCGCCCGTGGCGGAGGCGTCGTCCCACAGGGTCACCACCGCCTGCAGCAGCCGGTCGGCCAGCCCGGCCGGGTCACCCGGCAGCGCCTCGGCCAGCGCCCGGGACTGCGCGCAGTGCACCCGCATCACCTCGCCGAACAGGCCCTGCTTGGAACCGAAGTGGTAACTGACGAGGGCCTGGTCGACGCCGGCCGCGGCGGCCACCGCCCGCAGCGTGGTGCCGTGGTAGCCCCGTTCCAGGAACAGCGTCCGCGCCGCCTCCGCGATGCGCGCGCGGGTCGGCGGATTGCCACGTGGACGTCCTCGGGATTTATTCATCACCGTTGAACATGCCGCCCGGGACCCGCAGTGTCAACGCGGACCGAGGGACCCGGACCGCCCGCGTCCCGGAGGAGGAGTGGACACATGCGCATCGTCGTCATCGGCGCCAGCGGACCCACCGGCCGGCAGCTCACCGGCCAGGCCCTCGCCGCCGGCCAGCACGTCACGGCGGTGAGCCGTCGCCCCCGGGGACTGCCCCGGCACGACCACCTCACCGTGGTGGCCGCCGACGCCACCGACCCCGCCGCGATCGAACCGGCGGTCGCCGGCGCCGACGTCGTGCTCTCCGCGCTCGGCGTCACGCCCAGCCGGAAACCGGTCACCACCTACTCGGCGGCGGCCACCGCCGTCGTCACCGCGATGCGACGCCACAGCGTACGGCGGCTGATGGTGGTCAGCTCCAGCGTGCTGGACCCCGGCTGGCGACCCAGCAACGCGTTCTTCTTCAACCACGTCCTCGACCCCTACGTCAACCGGGTGCTGGTCCGGCAGGTGCACCAGGACATGCGGCGGATGGAGGAGGTGGTCCGGGCCAGCGACCTGGACTGGACGATCGTGCGCCCGTCCGGCCTCTTCGAACATCCCACGGTCACCGACCATCTCGTCGCCGACGGCAGCGCGGACGGCGTGTTCACCGCCCGGGCCGACCTTGCCGCCGCCATGCTGCGCGAGTTGGACGAGCGGCGCTTCCCCCGCCGGGCGATGGGCGTCGCCACCACCGCCGTGCAGCCCGGCCTCGTCCAGCTCGTCCGCGACGAGATCCTGCGATCACCCCGCTGAGCCGGCCGGGCCGGGTGCGCGCCCTCCGGTCGGCCGGCGGGGAAAGCGAGCCCGCACCGCGTCGACGCAGCTGTCCCGGGAGGTCGGGCCGCCGAAGCGCAGCCGGTCGTAGCCGGTGAAGGCCGGCTCCAGTCGGTCCAACTCGTCCACCAGCGCGTGCAACCGTCGCGCCCACCCCGCGCCGGGCTCCGGCCGGTCCACCGCTGCGTGGATGGCCGCGGTCAGCTCGTCCTTGCGCCGGATCGTCTCCGGCGTCACCGACCGCAGGCACACGTACCGGCCGCTGAGGTAGGCGTCCCACTCCTCCGCGCCCTGCCCCGGCTCCGCCCAGTGCGCGGTGAACCAGGCCCGCAGCGCCGCCGGCCCGCCCGCCCGGTCGGCCAGCGAGAACAAGTCCGCCGGCACCATCTGCGCGCCGTCCGAGCGCAGGTAGCCCGGCAGCGGCAACCGCCGGTCCAGCATCAGCCGGCGTACGGCGTCGACGTCGCGTCCGTGCGCCGCGCAGAGCTCCTCGAGGACGACGAACTGCGCGTCGACGTACGCGTCGTCGGCCGCCGTCATTGGATGGTCCCCGTTGACCTCCCGGAAGCGTTCGGCCACCTGCTCCGCCAACCCCATCGACGTCCCCTTCCTCGCATCGGGCTGCGACGGTAGCGGCGGAATCGTTCGGCAGCCGCCGAAGGATTCTCGGAATATCCGTTGCGGGCATCGGGAGGCCTCGCCTACCGTCAATGCCGCAACGTCACACCGATCACTCCGGGGAGCCCGCCGTGCAGCAGCAGACCAGCACCGAGACCACGCGGTCCATGCCGCGCGGCGGTGCCATGCTGCCCGCGGGCGAACGAGCCCGGGGCCTGCTCCAGGGCCGGTGTGGCTGGCGACGAGGGTGGCGGCGCGGATAGCGCCAGCGCGACAGCGCAGCCGCCCACCCCACCGGGGAACGGGCGGCTTTTTCGTCACCCGGCACCCGTCCGAGGGGTGTAGCTCAACCGGAAGAGCACCGGATTCCAAACCCGACGGTTGCAGGTTCGACTCCTGTCACCCCTGCCTCATGTCCCGGCACCGCCGGCGACGTCGCTTCTTCTCAACTCCACAGTGGATGGCATGAGTACGAACCCGGCCGGCGCCGCGAGCGCGTCGGCCGGGTACGACACGGGGTGCGACCAGCACTCCGCACGGGCCGTTGGAGCAACTGGCAGCTCACCCGGTTCTCAGCCGGGAGGTTACGGGTTCGAGCCCCGTACGGCCTACGTAGTGACGACACGCGGTTGTGGCGCAGTGGAAGCGCGTCGCCTCGCCATGGCGAAGATCGCCGGTTCGGATCCGGCCAGCCGCTCAAAACACTCCCATCCCACGGGCTGCGCGCTGGGGCGCAGAGAGGCCTTGCAAGCCACTCCGGCCGGGTTCGATTCCCGGGCGGTCCACGAGCCTTCCGCCGCCCCACCCGGGGCGGGACGCCACGACACCAGGAGAAGACGATGGCATTCACCCCGCTGCCGGGCACCCGGGCGCCGGTACGGGTCTGGACCGACCCGTACGGCATCGAGCCGCAGGCCGCGCAGCAGCTGCGCAACATCGGCGCGCTGCCCTGGGTGCAGGGCGTCGCGGTCATGCCCGACGTGCACTTCGGCAAGGGCGCCACGGTCGGCTCCGTCATCGCGATGCGGCAGGCCGTCTCGCCCGCGGCGGTCGGCGTGGACATCGGCTGCGGGATGTCCGCGGTGCGTACCTCGCTCACCACGGCCGACCTGCCGGACGACCTGGCGCCGCTGCGCGCGGCGATCGAGGCAGCCGTCCCGGTCGGCTTCGCCAAGCGGACCGACCCGATCGACCCGCGCCGGATCCGGGGCCTGGAGCAGGCCGGCTGGGACGCCTTCTGGAAGCGGTTCGGCGAGCTGGACCGCAAGGTGGCGCAGCTGGAGAGCCGGGCCCAGCACCAGATGGGCACCCTCGGTGGCGGCAACCACTTCATCGAGGTCTGCGTCGAGCAGGGCGGGCCGGACGCCGGCCAGGTCTGGCTGATGCTGCACTCCGGCTCCCGCAACATCGGCAAGGAACTCGCCGAGCGGCACATCGGGGTGGCGCGGAAGCTGCCGCACAACACCGACCTGCCCGACCGCGACCTGGCGGTGTTCCTCGCCGGCACCCCGGAGATGGACGCCTACCGCCGGGACCTCTGGTGGGCGCAGGAGTACGCGCGGCGCAACCGCGCGGTCATGCTGGCACTGCTCTGCGGCGTGGTCCGGGAGCAGTTCCCGCAGGTCGCCTACGGGGAGCCGATCAGCTGCCACCACAACTACGTGGCGGAGGAGAGCTACGACGGGGTGGACGTGCTGGTGACCCGCAAGGGCGCGATCCGGGCCGGTCGGGGGGACCTGGGCATCATCCCGGGGTCGATGGGCACCGGCTCGTACATCGTGCGCGGCAAGGGGAACCCGGACGCGTACTGCTCGGCGTCGCACGGCGCCGGGCGGCGGATGTCGCGGGGGCAGGCGAAGCGGACGTACAGCACCGCCGACCTGGTCCGGCAGACCGCCGGGGTGGAGTGCCGCAAGGACGCCGGGGTGGTCGACGAGATTCCCGGCGCGTACAAGGACATCACCAAGGTGATGGCGCAGCAGGACGACCTGGTCGAGGTGGTGGCGCACCTCAAGCAGGTGGTCTGCGTGAAGGGTTAGGCCGGCCGGCGCCCCCGGGGGGAGGCGCCGGTCGTACGCCCCGGTGGCTCAGCGGAGAGAGCGCCCGTCTACGAAGCGGGAGATCCCAGGTTCGAGTCCTGGTCGGGGCACGGTCCGTATCCGCCACCGGCGGAACGGAACCCTTGCGAGCTGGTGCAACCGGCAGCACAGCCGACTCTGGATCGGTCGATGGAGGTTCGAGTCCTCCGCTCGCAGCACGAGCCCTCGTAGCCCATTCCGCCTCTTGTTTAGGCGGTTTGGGACATCATTGGGCTATGCCAAGACCGCGCACATGGACAGACGAAGGGCTTCGCAATGCCCTTCCTGGCGCGCGATCCTGGAAGGACGTATGCGAAACGCTGTCCGTTCCCATCGGAGGCAAGACCTTCAAGAGCCTGCGCGACCGTGCCGAAGCCCTTGGGCTGGACTACAGCCACCTCTACGGAAACGGGCAGCGGCGGCCGGTGATTGAGGCCGTGAGTGATGACCGACTACGGGAGTTGGTGCCGCAGTGCCGGTCGTGGAACCACCTCGCGCTAGAGATCGGGTACGCGAACTCCCGCCAAGGCGGGTGGAGGTCGCGACTGGCGGCCCGCATCGACGCGCTAGGTCTATCGGTCGAGCACTTCCGAGGACGCGGGTTCAACGGCTTGACACCGTTCACCAACGAGCCCACGTTTACGGCCGACCCAACTCCCGAGCGGTTGCGGGTCGCAGCGACAGGTAAGGCAATCGCTTGGTTCTCGGAGCGGGCCTACGTCGTTTCGCTGCCGGTAGAGCCTGCGATCTACGACCTCATCGTCGACTCGCCGAACGGCCTCGATCGGATCCAGGTGAAGTCGTCGACGACAACGAGCCGTACCGTGAAGTTCACCCGGACTGTCTACGACAACCAGCAGCCGGGACGGACATCCACCGGTTACTTCCGGTCGGCACCATACGAACCCGACGAGATCGACTACTTCTTCGTCGTCCTTGGCGACGGCTCGATGTATGTGCTGCCGTACGAAGTGATTGGACGGCGCAGCACGGCCAACATGGGCGAGAGGTACGAGGAGTTTCGGGTGTAGCCAGTAGTTGCGTCTTGCCGGCGTAGCTCAGCGGCCAGAGCACCGCCCTTGTGGCCGGCACCTGCCAGTGCTGCGAGCAGGGCAAGGACACCCGCCGTCCGGAAGGCCAGACGGCGATGTTGCGCGCTCGGTCGGTGCTGCGGCAGACCGGGTGTCCGAGTGGCCATGGGGCGATCCGCAAAAACTACACGTGGGTTTGATTCCCGCCTTGGTCTCCACGGATGCCATCCACTGTGGTCCTCGCCGGAGGGCGTGGGCCCAGCCGCTGCTCATAACGGTGGCCCGCCCGGTTCGACCCCGGGTCCGGCGACTCATCCGCAGTGCCGGTCGGTCAGCCGGTGGCGGCCAGGAGCACCGGCACGGCCACCACGTGGGTCCGGGAGCCGTCGCGGGGCGACACCTCGTACACCTCGACGGTGCCGGGGCCGGCGGTCGCCAACCGATAGGCGACCCCGCCGCGGTAGTCGCCCCGGCAGCCGCTGCCGCAGGTGGCGGTGGTGAAGCCGGTGCCGACCACCCGGCCGCTGCCGTCGAGGATCCGGATCGAGACGGTCGCCTCGTACACGTCGGCGGTGCCGGCGACGGTGACCGGCCCGGCGACCCGCTGGCCGATCGCCGGCTCGGTGACCACGATCGGGGCCAGCAGGTCGGCGAGGTCGGTGCGGGCCAGCACGACGCCACTACCGGCGAAGGCCACCCGGCGCACGGTGGGGAACTGGGTGAGCGTCCAGACCACCTGCGCCCGCCGCAGCCGCAGCGTCCGGGCGTCGGTGTCGGCGAAGGACTCCGGCGGGGCGACGGTGGCGGTGCCCTCGGCTATCCGGACCATCTCGACGCCGGCGGGGACCAGGGTGGCCAGGCCGGCGGCGGCCTCGGCGGAGGTCGGTCCGGCGGCCAGTTCCGCCAGCGCCAGCCGGGAGGTGGCGACGGTGGCGGGTCGGGTACGCCGGGTCGGCACCACCACCCCGGCCCGGGCGAACCAGAGCTGCACGGTCACGCTGCCGGTGCCGGCCGGCGACGGCGTCGGAGTCCGGGGCGGCGTCACCGGCCCGGTCGACCGGGTGGCGGTGGGCCCGGGGACGCCGGTCGGGGTGCCCGACGGGGCGGTGGGGGCGGTCACCGGGGCGGTGGCGGTGCCGGGCGCGGCGGCGCGCGGGGCCGGTCCGAGGGTGCCCGATCGGGCGTCGGCGCAGCCGGCGAGCAGCAGCGCGAGCGCGGCGAGCAGGGCGGGCAGCCGGTTCACGGTTCTCCTCCCGCGTCGGCGTCGGGCGGGGTCACCGGCAGCGCCAGCTGGAAGGTGGTGCCGACGCCGGGGGTGCTGCGGACCGTGAGCCGGCCGCCGAGCAGCCGGGCGTTCTCCCGGGCGATGGCCAGGCCGAGCCCGCTGCCCCGACCGGAGCGCGCCGGGTCGGCCTTGTAGAAGCGGTCGAACACGTGCGGCAGGTGCTCGGCGGCGATCCCCGGCCCCTGGTCGCTCACCTCGTACACGAGCAGCGGGCCGGCCCGGGTCACGCTCGCGCGGACCTCGCCCTGGCCGTGCGTGACGGCGTTGCCGACCAGGTTGGCCAGCACCCGTTCCAGCCGGCGCGGGTCGGTGCGCAGGACGGCCTCGTCGCCGGCGACGACGACCCGGCCGGCCCAGCCGTGCGCCGCGACCAGGTCGCGCAGCGGGGCGAGGGCGGTCACCGACGCCAGGCTGACCGCCTCCCGGCCGGCGTCCAGCCGGGAGATCTCCATCAGCTCCTCGACCAGCGTGCGCAGCCGTACCACGTCGGCGACCAGCAGCTCGGCGGCGCGGCGGGAGTCGTCGGGCAGCGTGTCGAGCCGGTCGGCCAGCAGCGAGGCCGCCGCCACCAGGGCGGTGACCGGGGTACGCAGCTCGTGCGCGACGTCGGCGGTGAACCGCCGCTCCCGCGCCTCGGCCCGGGACAGGTCGTCGATCTTCGTCTGGAGCGCCTGCGCCATGTCGTTGAACGCGGCCGCCCAGTCGCTGAACTCGTCCCGGCCGCGCACCGGCAGCCGGGTCGCCAGCAGCCCCTCCGCCACCGCCCGGGCGGCCCGGCTGGCCCGGCCCACCGGTTCGAGGGTGCGCCGGGCCAGGGAGTGCCCGACGCCCGCGGCGAGCGCCACCACCGCCAGCCAGCCGACCGCCAGCGCGGTGCGCAGCTGGTCCAGCCCGCCGACCAGGTCGCTCTCGTCGGTGACGGCGTACAGCTCGGCGGTCGAGCCGGGGATCCGTCCGCCGACCACCAGCAGGTGCCGTCCGCCGGCGCCGTCCAGCCGCTCGTAGCCGAGCTGCCCGTCGGCGACGGCGGCCCGCAGCTGCGGGCCGGGGGTGGGGGCGTACGAGGGGTGGGACGCGCGGGTGTCACCGGAGATCAGCAGCACGTGCCGGCCGCTGCCCTCGAAGCTGGTCAGCAGCTCGGCGCGGCGGGTGTCGGTCAGCGGCACGAACTGCCCGGCCAGGACGAGCTGGTAGCGGGCGTCGGCCGCTGCCCGCTGCACCGAGCCGTCCAGCCGGGCCTGCCGCAGCATCAGGTACGACCCGCCGGCGAGCACCCCGGCGGAGACCCCGGCGACGAGGACGAACGCCACCGTCAACCGGCGGCGGAGCCGACCCGGCGGTACGGCGCCCGTGGCCATCGCGCCATCCTCTCGTCATGCCGTGGCGAGCTTGTAGCCGACACCGCGCACCGTGCGGACCAGCCGGGGCTCGGCGGGATCGTCCTCCACCTTGGCGCGCAGCCGCTGCACCGCCACGTCGACCAGTCGGGAGTCGCCGAGGTGGGAGTGGTTCCACACCCGGTCCAGCAGCAGCTCGCGGGTGAACACCTGGCCGGGCCGGCGGGCCAGCTCCAGCAGCAGTCGGAACTCGGTGGCGGTCAGGGTCAGCTCCCGGCCTGCCTTGCGGACGACGAACCGGTTTGGGTCGATCTCCAGCCCGCCGACGGTCAGGATGGTCTCCTCGACGACGGCGCTGGCCCGGCGCAACCCGGCGCGTACCCGCGCGACGAGTTCCGGCAGGTCGAACGGCTTGCGCAGGTAGTCGTCCGCGCCGCATTCCAGCCCGACGACCACGTCGATGGTGTCGGTGCGGGCGGTGAGCATCAGGATCGGCACCGCGCTGGTGCGCCGGATCTCCCGGCACACCTCCAGCCCGTCGAGGCCGGGCAGCATCACGTCGAGGACCACCAGGTCGACCGGCTGGGCCCGCCAGGCGGCCAGCGCGGCGCGGCCGTCGACCGCGGTGCTGACCCGGAAGCCGGCCCGCCGCAGACCGAGGGCGGTGACCTCCCTGATGGAGGCATCGTCCTCGACCAGCAGCACGCGGCCGTCCATGACGTCCTCAGGGTAGCCCCGGGAGGTCATCGGACGGTCCTGCCGCAACGGCCGGTGGCGGGGGGCCGGTCGACGCCGGACCCCCGCCCCGACGGCTGGTCATTCCTGCCACTGGTGCGCGACGTCCAGCACGATCCGGCTGTGCGTGCCGGGGCCGGCGAGCACGAACACCCGGAACGGCAGCCGGGCCCGCACCCCGACCGCGAAGGTGGTGTAGCCCTCGAAGCTGCCGGCGAAGACGACGTCCCGCAGCGTCGAGTAGCGCAGGACGTTCGCGGCGTGCTCGCCGACCCGGTACGGGACGGTGGCGACATGCCGGTCGTCGTACGCCGGCGCCCGCAGCGACACCCGCAGCAGCGCGTCCCCGGCGGTGTACGGCGACAGTGCCAGCCCCTCGCCCTCGGTCCAGGTCTCGCCGTAGGCGACCGAGTAGCCGCTCACCGGGCCGGCGAACTCGAACACCACCCGGTCGTAGCAGTCGTGCCGACCGGTACGCACCTGGGTCAGCGGGGCGCTGCTGAGCGGGCCGGTCGTCTTCTCCAGGCTGCCCCAGGTGATCCCGCAGTACGGCGCGCCGGTGACCGCCCGGGGCGCGACCTGCGTGCCGGTGGTCGTGGGCCGCGCTCCCGCGGTGGCCGCCGTGGCGGCGGTGAGCAGGACGGCGAGCATGATCGCCGCCACCGCCCCCAGTGTCTTCGTGGATCGCATGGTGTCCTCCCTGCCTGTTCCGTCCGGTCCGTTCGGTGGACCGGTTCGACTTCGACGGTCGGGCCGATCCGCCACAGCCGTCCCACCGGGGCGTAACAGCGGGGTAACAGTCCTCAACGGCCGGTCCGGGCCGGCGGCGCGGAGGCGTCGGCGACGGTGGCCGGCCCCGGCGGTGACGCCACCGTCGGCGGCTCGACGAGGGCGCGCAGCGGGGAGCAGAAGATCGGCAGCCAGGTCAGCGCGGCACCCGCGGCGCCGAGCCAGAGCGCCGTGCGGACACCGGCGTACTGGCCGAGCAGGCCGGAGAGGGCGGCGCCGACCGCGATCGCGCCGAACAGCAGGAAGCGGAACACCGCGTTCATCCGCCCGAGCAGCGCGTCCGGGGTGCAGCGCTGGCGCAGGCTCACCCCGATGACGTTGCCGATCCCGGTGCGCCAGGCGGTGGCCAGCCAGCCGAACCCGGCCAGCCAGAGCACCGGACCGGTGTCCAGCAGCGGCACCAGCGCGCCCAGCGGTGCCACGATCAGCCCGGGCAGCCAGAGCGCCCGACCGTGGCCGATCCGGTCCGCCAGCGGCCGGGCGGTCACCGCCCCGAGCAGCGCCCCGACCCCGCCGGCGCCGAGGAACAGCCCGAGCGCCCCGGCGCCGAGTCCCAGCTCGCGGAGGAAGACCACCGGCAGCATGGTGGTCATCACGTTGACCGTGAGGTTGATGCTCGCCAGCGAGAGCACCAGCGGCCGCAGCAGCGGGTTGCCCAGCACGTGCCGTACCCCCTCGGCGAGCTGGCGGCCGAAGCCGTCGCGCCGGGCGGCCCGCCGGGCCGGCGCGGCGTCCGGTCGCAGCCGGGTCAGGACCAGCGCGGAGACCAGGTACGCGAGGGCGTTGAGCACCAGGGCCACCGGCGCGCTGAGCAGCTGCACCAGGAATCCGCCGAGGGCCCGCCCACCGATCTGGATGGTCGCGCCGGTGCTCACCAGCAGCGAGTTCGCCGCCACCAGCCGCTGCCGGCCGACCACCGCCGGCAGGTAGCTCTGCTCGGCGACGTCGAAGAAGACCGTGCCGGCCCCGGCGAGCAGGACCACGAGGTAGAGCTGCCCGATGGTCAGCCAACCGGCCCACCAGGCCACCGGGACCGAGGCGAACAGCGCGGACCGGACGAGATCCGCGAAGATCATGACGGTGCGGCGGTCGGCCCGGTCCACCCAGACCCCGGCGGGTAGGCCGATCAGCAGGAAGGCCGCGGTGCCGAGCACGCCCAGCAGGCCCACCTGTCCGGGGGTGGCGCGCAGGACGTCGACGGCGAGCACCGGGACGGCCAGCAGGGCCACCTGCTGGCCGATGCCACCGACGACGCTGACGGCGTACAACTGACGGAAGGCGCGGGACCAGCGGGCGGTCGGGCGCGGGTGGGTGATCATGCCGGTACGGTGCCCGGACGCCCGGTCCGGGGTCGATGAATTCGGCCCAGGGCAAATCCGTGGGCGACGAGAGGACGGGGGACGAGGGGTGCTGCGCGCCGCGCTGTCGGTGGCGGACCTGGCCAACACCAGGTTCGCCGTGTCGCCGCTGTGGGAGGTGGTGGCCAGCGTACGGATCGTCAAGAACCCGGCCGGCTTTCCCGCGCACCTGCCCTGGGCGCGCCAGGTGGTGCCCCGGCTGGCGGCGGTGCGGTGGGGGCTGCTGGCCGACCTGGTGCCGGTCCCCACCGTGGTGATCCCGTCGTTCGTCTGTCCACCGCCGACCACCACCGGGCCCACCCTCGACCTGGAGTTGGCCGCGCTGGCCGCGACCCCGCCGGAGGTGGTCCGTGCCTGCCTCGACCGGGATCCGGTGCCGCCCACACCCCGGACGGCCGCCCTGCGCGCGGACCCGGAGGCCGGGCTGGCCGACCTCGCCGCGCAGATCCGCGGCTACGCCGACGTCGCGCTCGCCCCGTACTGGCCGCGGATGCGGACCCTGCTGGAGCGGGAGGTGCTGCTCGGCGCCCGCCGGATGGCCGTCGACGGGGTGCGGGGCCTGCTCAACCACCTCGACCGCTACGTGTCCTGGGACGACGGCACGCTCCTGGTCGAGCACCTGACGACCGCCGGATCGGTGCGGCTGGACGGTCGCGGGGTGCTGCTGGTGCCGTCGGTCTTCACCTGGCCGCGGCCGTTCTCGAACCTGGTGGAGGCGTCCGGGCAGCCGACCCTGCGCTACCCGGCGGGGGCGGTGGCGACGCTCTGGGAACGCGCCGCGCTGCCGCCGGGCGAGGCGCTGAGCCGGGTGCTGGGCCGTACCCGGGCCACGCTGCTGCACGAGCTGGCCGTGCCGTCCTCGACGACCGAGCTGGCGCGCCGCTGCGGGCTGGCCCCCGGCACGGTCTCGCAGCACCTCACCGCGCTGCGGGACGCGGGTCTGGTGGGCACGCACCGGGTCGGCCGGTTCCTGCTCTACGCGCGGACCACCTCGGCGGAGGCGCTGCTCGCCGGGGCGGGCTGACCCGGGGGTCGCGCCGGGCCGGGCCGTCAGGCCACCCGGGCCACCGTGCCGGCGGGCGGGGCGGGCACCGCGTCCGGGTGCAGGACGGCGGCGATCGCCTCGACGCCGTCGACCAGCCGCGGGCCGGGGCGGACGACCAGTCCGTCGGCGTCGACCGCCCAGACCGGTGTGCCCGGGAAATGCTCCGCCACCGCCTCGGCCTGGCCGACCGCGCCGTCGAGGCGGAAACCGCAGGGGGTGACCAGCACGACCTGCGGCGACGCGGCACGCAGCTCGGACCAGGGCACCTGCACCGAGCGGGCGCCGGGACGGGTGGCCACCGGCTCGCCGCCGGCGGCGCTCACCAGGTCGGGGATCCAGTGTCCGGCGGTGAACGGCGGGTCGGTCCACTCCACCACCGCCACCCGGGGCCGTGGCCGGTCGCCGACCGCCGCCGCGACCGCCGCGAGCCGGTCGCGCAGACCGTCCACCAGCGCCCGCGCCCGCTCCGGTACGCCGGCGGCGTCGCCCACCGCGAGGATGCTCGCCAGCACCTCGTCCAGGGTGTACGGGTCGAGCGAGAGCACGTCGGCGCGGCAGCCCAGGTGGTCGAGGGCGTCGGCGACGTGTCCGGAGGGCAGGGCGCAGACCCGGCACAGGTCCTGGGTGAGGATCAGCTCGGGGTCCAGCCCGGCGAGCGCGTCGGCGTGCAGGGTGTAGAGGTCGGCGCCGGCGGCGAGTCGGGCCCGGACGTGCGCGTCGATCTGGCCCGGGGTCATGCCCCGGGTGTCCGTGCCGCCGACGACCACGGTCTTGCCGGCCCGGTCGGCGGCCGGCACCTCGCATTCGAAGGTCACCCCGACCAGGTCCGCGCCGAGGCCGAGGGCGTAGACGATCTCGGTCGCGGAGGGCAGCAGGGAGACCAGGCGCATGGCCCGATCCTGCCCGGGGCCGCCTGCGCGGCGCGGTGCGGCCCCGGGGGAGGCGGTCACTCGGTACGCAGCCCGTCCGGCCGGGTCAGCCGGAGCAGCATGGGCAGGCTCAGCCCGGTGACCAGCAGCACGGTCAGCGCGCCGAGCGCGACGGAGAGCCCGACGACGGGCCACGCCACCGTCACCGGGGCCTGCACCATGCGCAGCAGCACGGCGCCGAGGCCGAGCCCGAAGACCACCGCGAGCGCCAGCCCGACCAGCACGGGCACCGTGGTCTGCCAGAGCACCGACCAGCCGAGGGTGGTACGGCGGGTGCCGACGGCGACCAGCATGGCCAGCAGCCGGCGGCGTTCCCGCAGCTGTTCCAGGGTGCCCACGAGCATGCTCGCGGCGATCAGCAGCAGCGTGACCACCACGCCGATGTAGAGGCCACGCCGGACGTCGGCGAACCGGTCGCTCTCCCGCACCGCGGTCAGCGTGGTGACCGCCATGGTCGGGTCGATCGTCGCGGCGGCGTTGCGGACGTGCTCCACCGCGTCCGGCGCGTCCGGGTCGAGCCGCAGGAACACCTCGCCGCGCAGCTCGCCCAGCGTCGCCCCGCCCAGCGCGGCCGGGGTGATGAGCACCGCGCTCTGCTCCCAGCCGGCCGGGGTGGGCCGGGACGGGACGCTGCGAGCGTCGGCCGGCACCTGCCACCGCGACGTCCCGTCGACGATCAGCGTCGCGCGGGGTGCGACGGTGGGCCCGTCCGGCGCGCGCGCCAGGAAGGTGTCGCCGTCGGCGCAGCGGTCGAGCCGGGCGAACTCGGCCAGCGCGGCGCAGTCGCCGACCCGCACCTCCACCAGGGCGTTCTCCACGCCGTCCGCGGCCGCGGTGGTGATGAGGGTGTTGTTCGCTCCGGTGACCCCGGCGGCGGTGGCCAGCCGGTGGACTGCCCCGGCGGTGTCCGGGCCGGCCGGCAGCTGGACCTGGACCTGCGCCCGGGAGGTGTCCTGCCCGGTCGTGGTGGTGAACTCCCGGGCCACCCCGGCGAAGAGCATCTGCAGCCCGATGGTGCCTGCCACCGCCACGGCGATGCCGTTGACCAGCCGGGCGGAGGTGGCGCTGTCCAGCTGCATCCGCCGCACCGCGAGCTGCCAGCCGACCGGCCCGCCCCGCAGCCGGCGGACCAGCAGCTCCGTCGCCCAGGGCAGCAGGGTGACCGTGCCGACGAGCAGCAGCACGGCGCCGGCCGCCACCTGGTAGCGGGTGGTGGCGGAGCCGTCGTTCCGGATGCCGGTGAGCGGGTACAGCAGGGCGAGGCCGACGACCGGCAGCAGCAGCCGCCACCACAGCCGGCGGCGTGCCGGCACGCCGCGCCGGGTCACCCCGAGCGGCTCCACCACGACCGCGCGCAGCGCCACCATGGACACCAGCACGGCCAGCGCCGGCACGGCGACGGCGACGATCGCCGCCAGCGGCAGGGGCGGGCGGACGTCCGAGGCGTACACGCTGAGGTCGAAGAGGGTGACCAGCGGCACGAGCTGGCGGCCGAGGGCGAACAGCGCGCCCCCGACGGCGACCCCGAGCAGCGCGCCGGCGGCGGCCTCGCCGGCGGCGATCCGTCGGATCATCACCGCGTCGGCGCCGACCAGGCGCAGCGCGGCCAGGCGCCGGTCGCGCCGCTCGCCGCCGAAGCGCACCGCGGCGCCGAGGAAGACGGCGATGGGCAGCAGCAGCACCACGAAGATGACCGCGACGAGCAGCAGCAGCACCGGCCCGAAGCCCTCCCCGGGCAGCCCGCCGCCGAAGCGGTCCAGCCGGGTGGCGCCCCGCTCGGTGCTCAGCCGGTCGTCGCCGGCGAAGAAGGCGAACTCGCCGGGGCCGGCCAGACCGTCGTCGGCGATGGTGCCGGTGACCCGGGCCCCGCCCAGGCGGGGCGCGAAGAGCGCGCCGTCGGGGGAGTCGAGCAGGTCCCGCAGGGCGGGGGAGACCACCGCCTCGCCGGGCGCGGGCAGCCGGGTCAACCCTGGCGGGACGGGCGCGTCGGGTCCCTCCGGACGCACCAGCCGGCCGCGTACCGGGCGGCCCCGGAACTCGGTCTCCACCATGGACACCAGCAGCGTGTTCGCCGCCGGCGCCAGCTCCTGGCCCATCCGCAGGTCGTCGCGGGCGTCGCCGCGCGCCTGGCGGGCGTCCAGCGCGCCGGGCACCGACGCGGCGAGCAGCAGCAGCGCCACGCCGATGCCGACGCCGAGCGCGGTGAGCACCGCCCGGGTCCACCCGTCGCGGCCACCGCCGACCGCCATCCGGGCGCCCATCGCCAGGTCGGCCGCCGCGCCCCGGAAGCGTCCGCCGGCGCTCACGCGACCGCCTCGAGATCGCGGGTGCGGCCGTCGCGCACCACGACCTCCCGATCGGAGTACGCGGCCACCCGCGCCTCGTGGGTCACCAGCACCACGGCCGCGCCGGTCTCCCGGGCGGCCCCGGTGAGCAGCCGCATCACCCGTTCGCCGTTGAGCGAGTCCAGCGCGCCGGTCGGCTCGTCGGCGAAGACCACCCGGGGGCGGCCGACCAGTGCCCGGGCCACCGCGACCCGCTGCCCCTGGCCGCCGGAGACCTCGGCGGGCCGCTTGCCCGCCACCTCGGCCACCTCGACCCGGGTGAGCCAGTCCAGCGCCCGGCGCTCGGCCTCCCGGCGGCCGACCCGGGCCAGCCGCAGCGGCAGCGCCACGTTCTCCAGGCAGGTCAGCTCGGGCACCAGCTGGCCGAACTGGAACACGAACCCGAAGCTCTCCCGGCGCAGGGCGCTGCGCTCGGCGTCGGACAGCTCGGCCAGGTCCCGCCCGTCGTAGCGGACCCGACCGCCGTCCGGGCGGACGATGCCGGCGAGGCAGTGCAGCAGGGTCGACTTGCCGGAGCCGGAGGACCCCATCACGGCCACCACCTCGCCGGGGTCGACGCGCAGCGACGCGCCGGCCAGCGCCACGGTGGCGCCGAAGCGACGGTGCAGGTCCTCGGCGGCCAGCAGCGGGGTGGGGTTCACTTGCGCACCTCCGCGGCCAGCTCGTCGAGGCGGGCGGCGGTCAGCTCGAGCCAGCGCAGGTCCGCCTCCAGGTGGAACAGGGCGTGGTCGCAGATCAGCTGCTCGGCGAGGTCGCCGTCGCGCTTGCGGCGGGTGAGCTCCCGCATCAGCCGCAGGTGCTCGGCGCGCTGCACGTCGAGCAGGTCGGCCGCGCCGCGGTCGGTCAGCAGCGCCAGCACCACCTTGGTGTAGAGGGTGCTCTGCAGGTAGGGCTCGGGCTTCTCCGGCGTGGCCAGCCACCGCTGGACGTCGGTCACGCCCGCCTCGGTGATCGCGTACCGCTTGCGATCGGGGCCCTCGCCGGGCTCGACCGCCTCCACCTGGACCAGGCCGCTGCGCAGCAGCCGGGACAGGGTCGCGTAGACCTGGCCGTAGGCCAGCGGCCGGGCGTGGCCGAAGCGCTCGTCGTAGAGGCGTTTGATGTCGTAGCCGTGCCGGGGAGTCTCCTCCAGCAGGCCGAGGAAGGTCTGACCGATGGACATGTCGGCGACTATACACACCGAGTATACGCGCGGTGTGTACGCGGGGTGGCTACTCCGCCGGCAGCCGCGTCCCCGCAGGTCGTCGGGGCTTTCCTGGCGCGGGGGATGGGCGCGCCCGTCGACGGGCCGGGATTGTGACACCGTTCGGCCGGTTGACCGGGAGATTGATACATGTCAGTGTTTCAATCCCCGGCGTGACCGCCGCGACCTCACCCCCGGGCCGCGAGATCCCGTCCACCCCGACCTGACCCCCGCCAGGGATCCGGCCACGCCCGCCGACCCCCACGAGGAGTTCCGCATGAGACGTAGCACGCCGACGAAGGGCCTCGCCCTCGCCGTGTTCGCCGCCGTGACGATGACGCTGGCCGCCCCGCCGGCCACGGCGACCCCGCCGGCCGCCGCACCGGCCGCCACCCCGCTCGCCGCCCTCGCGGCGCCGGACATCTCGATCACCAACGTCCAGGCCCACCTGACCCAGTTCCAGACCATCGCCACCAACAGCGGCGGCACCCGGCGGGCCGGGTCGGCCGGCTATACCGCGTCGGTCAACTACGTCAAGACCAGGCTCCAGGCCGCCGGCTACACGGTCAGCGAGCAGTACTGCTCCTCCTGCACATACCCGTCGAACAACCTGATCGCCGAGTGGCCGCAGGGCCCCGCCGACCAGGTCGTCATGTTCGGCGCGCACCTGGACGGCGTCTCCGCCGGGCCGGGCATCAACGACAACGCCTCCGGCTCGGCCGCCCTGCTGGAGAACGCGCTGGTGCTGGCGAGTCAGAACCCGTCGATGACCAAGCGGGTCCGCTTCGCCTGGTGGACCGACGAGGAGCAGGGCCTCAACGGCTCCGAGTTCTACGTCAACTCGCTCAACGCCACCCAGCGCGGCTACATCAAGGGCTACTACAACTTCGACATGGTCGGCTCGACCAACGGCGGCTACTTCATCAACCGGATCACCTCCACCACCGCCGCGCCGCTCAAGGCGTACTGGGACTCGCTGGGCCTGCAGCCCGAGGAGAACGTCGAGGGACAGGGCCGCTCCGACGACTACTCGTTCCAGCAGGGCGGCATCCCCACCTCCGGGTACGCCGCCGGCGCCAGCGCCCGCAAGACCAGCGCCCAGGCGACCAAGTGGGGTGGCACCGCCAACGCCGCGTACGACCCCTGCTACCACCGCTCCTGCGACACCAGCAGCAACATCAGCGCGACCATGCTCAACCGCAACGCCGACGGCATCGCGTACGCCATCTGGCAGCTCGCGGTCGGCACCGGCACCCCGACCAACAACTTCTCGGTGTCGGTGAGCCCGACCGCCGGCAGCGTGGCCCGGGGCGCGTCCACCACCGCCACCGTCAGCACCGCCACCACCAGCGGCAGCCCGCAGACGGTGGCGCTGTCCGCCACCGGCGCGCCCAGCGGCGTGACCGTGTCGTTCAGCCCCTCGTCGGTCACCTCCGGCGGCTCCGCCACGATGAGCGTCACCGCCTCGTCGACCGCCACCACCGGCACCTTCACCATCACGGTCACCGGCACCGGGTCGGTCACCCGCACCGCCACCTACAGCCTCACCGTGACCGGCACCGGCGGGTGCGCCGGCGGCCAGGTGATCGGCAACGGCGGCTTCGAGTCCGGCACCACCCCGTGGACCGCCACCTCGGGCGTGATCACCAACTCGGCCAGCCAGCCCGCCCGCACCGGGTCGTACAAGGCGTGGCTCGACGGCTACGGCAGCACCCACACCGACACGCTGTCGCAGTCGGTGACCGTGCCGGCCGGGTGCTCGACGTACACCCTCGCCTTCTACCTGCACATCGACACCGCCGAGACCACCACCGGCACCGCGTACGACAGGCTGACCGTGCAGGTGGGCACCGCCACCCTGGCGACGTACTCCAACCTCAACGCCGCCAGCGGCTACGTGCTGCGCTCGTTCAACGTGGGCGCGTACGCCGGCCAGACCGTCACCCTCAAGTTCACCGGGACCGAGGACTCGTCGCTGCAGACCAGCTTCGTCATCGACGACGTGACCCTGCAGGCGAGCTGACCGACCGGGGGCGGGGCGGGCCCGCCGCCCGCCCCGCCCCCCACGGCACGCGTTCGAACGGCCCGCCGGAGCGTCACGACGATAAATGTCGTACCCCCGGCTGAGCATGACGTCATGGCTGCCCCCGCGCTGACCGACCACAGTGGTCGACCCCGTTCCCTGCCGCTGCGCGAGCTGCGCACCCGGCTGACCCAGCTGATCGCCATGGCGGAGCTGACCGACACCGTCACCCTGGTCACCCGCGACGGCGACTCCCGCCCGGTCGCCGCGATCGTGCCCGCCGCCGCGGCCCGCACCGCCGCCCAGGCCCGCGCCGACGGTGAGCGCCTCGCCGCCGTCACCGCCGGCTGGGCCCGCCGCCTGGAGGAGGCGCACCGGCAGGGCGCCCGCCGGCACGCCGCCGAGCTGCGCGCGGTCACGGCCGCCCTCGCCGAGGTCTGGGCCGAGCTGGACCAGCGCGTCCCACCGGGCACCGACCGCGCCCTCGACCGGCTGCGCGCCGTCCACGCCGACCTGCTCCGCGGCGACTGACCGGCCCTGCTCCGCGACTGACCGGCCCCGCCGGGCCGGCCGCCGCCGTCAGGGCGTGCCGTGCGGGTTGCCGGCGGTCAGGCGCAGCGTGAAGGCGTCCGCGCCGCGGTGCATCACGACGTGGTTGCACGACTGATGGGTGATCCAGAGCCCGAGCCCGCCCGGCGCCGCGCCCCCCGCGGGCAGCAGACCGGCGTACGGGTCGCTCGGCCCGGCACCGCGGTCGTCGACGCTCACCACGATCCGGTCCTCGCCGACCCAGAGCCGGAACCGCACCGGTGGCCGTCCGTGTCGCAGCGCGTTGGTCACCACCTCGCTCACCGCCACGGCCAGGTCGTCGACGTCGTCGACCTTCAGCCGGCCGCGACCGGCCTCGTGCACCGCCTCGCGGGCCCGGGCCGGTGTCGGGTCGTGCAGCTCGACGGCCGGAGCGCCCGCCTGCAACGGGTCGGGCACGATCGGCCGGTTCTCCCGCAGGTACAGCTCCGGCGGGGTGTAGCCCTCGTTCGGCACGTGTCGCCCGTCCGGCATCGCCGTGCGCGGGTGGGTGCGGAGCACGTCCGCCAGCATCGCGGTCGGGGTGGTGCGGATGTCGTACACGCACATGCCCCACAGCGGGAAGTCGTCGTACGCGTGGTTGATCGCCGACTCGTAGCGGGCCCACCAGTCCCAGGTGGGGCCGAACGCGGGCAGCTCGCCGATGATGCGGATCTGCCCCGCTCCCGCCGCGACGTGGTCGGCCAGCAGCTGGCGGTACGACCTGATCGCCGCGCTCGGCCGGGCGTACACGTCGCCGCCATCGAGGTACGACACCCCGGAGTCCGGGCCGAGCGCCGCGCGCACCAGCGCGGTGTTGCGCTCGCCGAGGGCGACCAGTGTCGGCTCCCCGGCGGCGACCCCGCCGGTGAGGAAGGGCACCACGACGGCGAGCAGATCCTCGTCGGAGCCGTAGCAGACGGCCTCGTGGAAGTAGCCGCGATGCCCGGCGGCCGCGCCGGTCCTCATCGCGGCACCACCGCGACCCGGACGCGGGACAGCCCCAGCAGCTCGACCAGCCGGGCGGCGGAGGTCAGCGGGGTGTGCAGGACCACGGTGCCGCCGCGGCGGGCGGCGTGCCGGTGCAGGTGGATCAGGTTCCGGTGGTCGATGAAGCGCAGCTCGTCGGCGCGGACCACCAGCTCGCCGGTGGGGTCGTCGACGTTCGCGCGGGTGAGCGCGGTGTCGAAGACGTCCTGGTTGGAGGTGTCCAGCTCCCCGGCGAGGACCAGCTCGTCGCGCCCGGCGTACAGGTGGAACAGGGTGGTCCCCGGGTCGGCCGCCGGGTGCAGGCAGGCCAGCTCCTCGATCGCCCGCCCGTCCAGCACCCGCCGGTCATACCCGCAGGCGGCCGACATCGGCCGGACCCGCATGTAGCGGTCGACCAGGTGTTCGTAGCGGGTGAAGGCGGCGCGCTGCTCCGCGGTGACCACGAGCGTCGTCGCGTCGGCGGCCACCCGCAGGCCGGCGTGACCGTCGGCCAGGGCCGCGTCGGTCAACGCGGCGTAGGCGGCGACCTGGGCGGCCGGGTCGACGACGTGCCGCTCGCCGTAGGTGTCGCGCACTGACACCACCTCCGCCGCCCCACCGCGCAGCGCCTCGCGCAGGCGCGGGACGCACTGCCACCGGGCCACGGCGACGTCCCCCGGCTCCGCAGTCACGTAGCGGACCCGTTCGCCGGCGTCGAGGCCGGCGAGGAGGAACCGCTGTGCCCGGGCGTCGAAGACCGCGGTGTCGTCGAAGGTCCAGCAGACGTGTCCGGGCGGCACGGAACCCACTGATTCGCTGGTCAAGCTCCACGCCTCATGCCCGGAGTCTAAGCCGCGGCGGCGGGGTGCGCGCAGCCCGGCCGCCGCCCATGGATACGCCGACGACGCCGCGGCTGCCGTGCGCAAGGGCGAGTGTCCGCGTTCGTTGCCGGGGCGGCGCGGGCCGGCGCCGCCCCGGCAACCAGTGGCAGGCCGTGGCTCAGCCGGGTGTGCTGGCCAGGTCGGCCGGCCGCTCGTCCACCGTCGCCGGCCGGCCCATCCGGCGCCACGGGCCGCCCAGCAGCGGGGTGAGCACGACCAGGACGTAGGCGGTGCCGATCGTGACCAGGATGGCGGTGGGGCCGAACCGGTCGGTGGCCAGTCCGGCGCCGAGAGCGCCGAGCGGCATGGCGGCCCAGCAGCCGGCCCCCACCACCCCGTAGACCCGGGCCCGCATGTGCGCGGGCACCCGCTCCAGCTCGACCGCGCCGATCAGCGGGTTGATCGCACCCGCGGCGAGACCGGAGACTGCGAAGATCGCGACCAGCACCGGCAGCGGCGGCGCGGCGGCCAGCGCCCAGAAGGGTGGCCCGCCGGCGACCGCGAAGGTGGTGACGAGGGTGGCGCGGCGGGGCAGCCGGTGGCCGACGGCGCTGAACAGCAGCGAGCCGACCAGCGCGCCGCCGCCCATCGCGCCGACCAGCAGGCCGAACGCGGTAGCCCCGCCGAGCTCGCGTTCCGCGACCACCGGCAGCAGGACGCTGCTCTTCGTCGCGTCGAAGCAGTTGGTGATCAGCACCAGCAGCACCACCGCGCGCAGCAGCGGCTCCCGGACCAGGAACCGTACCCCGGCGGCGAAGTTCCGCCAGTACCCGCCGGACTCCTCCGACGCCGGCTCGGCCGGGCGCATGCCGCGGGGCACCAGCAGCGTCACCACCAGCGCGGAGACGGCGAAGGTGGCGGCGTCCACGGCCAGCACCGGCAGCGCGCCGATGGCCGCGACCAGCAGCCCGGCCACGGGCGCGCCGAGCAGTCGCGAGCCGCGTTCGGTGGCCTCGAACCAGCCGATCGCCCGTTCGATCGGCACCCGGGCGGCGGTCGCCGCCTCGGGCAGCAGCGCGGTCCGGGCGGTCTGCCCGGGCGTGTCGAGCAGGCCGCTGGCGAAGACCAGCGCGAGCAGCGCCCAGAACGGCAGGCCGACGGTCGCGTCGAGCAGCGGGACGGCGGCGACCGTCGCGCAGGACACCAGGTCGGCCACGACGCTGGCCCGGCGGTAGCCGATCCGGTCGACCACCACGCCGCCGAGGGCGCCGCCGAGCACCACCGGCGCGGCGGCGAACGCCCCGGTCAGGCCGGTCGCCGCCGGTGAGCCGGTGTCGGCCAGCACGTACAGCGGCAGGGCGATGTAGGTGAGCATGTTGCCGGTGAGCGAGACCGTGTGGCCGATCAGCAGGCCGAGCAGCGGGCCCCAGCGGCGGGGCGCGGCGGTCACTGCGGCCCCCGGTAGGCCTGCCAGATCAGCGTGACGGTGCGGGCGGCGGGCCGGTCGGGGTCGCTGCGGGCCTGCCAGCGGGCACCCAGCTCCGCCAGCTCGCCGTGCAACTCGAGCAGCTCGTCGGGGGTCAGGTGCATGGTCTGGTCACTGCTGGTGGTGCCCCGCACCCAGTCCGGGTCGAGGGTGGCCTCGCTGTCGAGGTAGGCCTGGAACCGCTCCACGTAGCGCTGGAAGACGGCCCGGCGCAGCAGGTCCGAGGCGAGCTTGCGCTCCGGGTCGTGCAGCACCTCGACCAGTTCCCAGCTGGTGCGGCTGTGCGCCGCCCGCCACCACCGTTCCCGGCGGTTGCGGGCGTGCTCGGGGGCCTCCCGGATGAAGCCGTGCTCGGCGAGCTTGCCGAGGTGGTAGCTGACCGACCCAACGGCCTCGTCCACGAGCTCGCTGAGCATGCCGACGCTCTGCGGGCCGCGTACCCGCAGCTCGCCGAGGAGTCGCAGGCGGGTGGGGTGGGCCAGCGCGCGCATGGCGCGGGGGTCGGTCAGGTGCAGGGTCGACTCGTCCTCGGACATGGGGACAGGCTAGACGTACAAGATGTGATGTACAAGGAGTCTTGTCAAACGTTGCCGGGGCGGATCCTGCGGGTGGCTCAGGCGGGGCGGCGGCCCTTGAGGCGGCGGCCCAGCTCGCGGGCGATCTCCCGGTTGGCGTCGCGTTCGGCGAGCGCCTGCCGCTTGTCGTACGACTTGCGGCCCCGGGCCAAGCCCAGCTCGACCTTGGCCCAGCCGTTGCTGAAGTACATCGACAGCGGCACCAGCGTCACGCCCCCGTCGCGCAGCTTCTCCAGGATCCGGGCGATCTCCACCCGGTGCAGCAGCAGCTTCCGGGTCCGGCGGGGCTGGTGGTTGGTCCAGGTGCCGTAGCCATACTCGGCGATGTGCAGGCCGTAGAGCATGAGCTCGCCGTCGCGTTCCTGGGCGAAGGCGTCGACCAGCGACACCCGCCCCTCCCGCAGCGACTTCACCTCGGTGCCGGCCAGTACGATCCCCGCCTCGTACGTCTTCAGGACGGTGTAGTCGTGCCGGGCCTTCTTGTTGGAGGCGATGAGCTTGCGCTCCGTGTCCCTGGACACGACGACCTCCTGCGGGTGGGCTGCGGACCGGATGCAGGATACCCGTCGCGCCGCCCGGAACAGCGGGGCGCGACGCGTACGGGCGGCAGGTCCCGCCGGACCCTGTCGCCGGCCGCCCGACGGTAGGGTCGGCGGTCGTGACCGAACCGGACTTCCTCACCGCCACCCGCACCTCGTACGACACGATGGTCGCCGACTACGTCGAGTTCGTCCGCGACGAGCTGGCCGCCCGGCCGCTCGAGCGGGCCATGCTCGCGGCCTTCGCCGAGCTGGTGCTCGCCGACGGGGGCGGGCCGGTGCTGGAGGTCGGCTGCGGCCCGGGGCGGATCACCCGGCACCTGCACGACCTCGGGCTCGACGCCGCCGGCCTCGACCTGTCGCCGGGCATGATCGCGCACGCCCGTCGGGCGTACCCCGACCTGCGCTTCACCGAGGGGTCCATGCTGGAACTCGACCTGGCCGACGGCGCGCTCGCCGGCCTGGTCGCCTGGTACTCGGTCATCCACCTGCCCGACGACCTGCTGCCGGCCGCCTTCGCCGAGTTCCACCGGGTCCTCGCCCCCGGCGGCCACCTGCTGCTGGCCTTCCAGGTCGGCGACGAGCCGGTGCACCGCACGGACGCGTGGGGGCGACCGGTCTCGCTCACCTTCCACCGGCGTCGGCCCGAGCGGGTGGCGGCCCTGCTGGAGGCCGCCGGGCTGATCGTGCACGCCCGCATGCGACGGGAGCCGCAGGAGCTGGGCGGGTGGCGGGAACCCACTCCACAGGCCTACCTGGTGGCCCACCGTCGCGATGACGACCGGCGGTGACCGGGCGACCACGACGGCTCGTATCCTTCTCCCGCGGATCCTGCCCCATGGACCGAAACAGCCCGATGAGGAGGTTGGTGTGAGCAGCCGGACCGAGACGTTGGAGTTCCAGGCCGAGACGCGTCAACTGCTGCAGTTGATGGTGCACTCGATCTACTCGCACAAGGACGTGTTCCTGCGGGAGCTGGTCTCCAACGCCTCCGACGCGCTGGACAAGCTGCGGCTGGACTCCCTGGTCGACAAGGACCTGGCGGCCGACACCGCCGACCTGCACATCGAGATCGAGACCGACCCGGCGGCCCGTACCCTCACCGTGCGCGACAACGGCATCGGCATGTCCCGCGAGGACGTCGTCTCGCTGATCGGCACCATCGCCCGCTCCGGGACGGCCGAGCTGCTGCGCAAGCTGAAGGAGTCCCGGGAGGCGGCCGCCCAGGACCTGATCGGCCAGTTCGGCGTCGGTTTCTACTCGACGTTCATGGTGGCCGACACGGTCACCCTGCTGACCCGCCGGGCCGGCCAGACCGAGGGCACCCGCTGGGAGTCCACCGGCGAGGGCACCTTCGTCGTAGAGACCGTCGACGACGCCCCGCAGGGAACCTCGGTCACCGTGCACCTGAAGCCGGCCGACAGCGAGGACAACCTCGCCGACTACACCGACCACGGCAAGATCCGCGAGATCGTCAAGCGGTACTCCGACTTCATCGCCTGGCCGATCCGGCTCGTCACCCCGGACGCCGAGCCGGTCACCCTCAACTCGATGAAGGCGCTCTGGGCCCGGCCGCGCGACGAGGTCGCCGAGGAGGAGTACCGCGACTTCTACCGGCACGTCAGCCACGACTGGGCCGACCCGCTGGAAACCATCCACATGCGGGGCGAGGGCGTCTTCGAGTACGAGGCGCTGCTCTTCATCCCCACGCACGCCCCGTTCGACCTGTTCATGGCCGACGGCCGGCGCGGGGTGCAGCTGTACGTCAAGCGGGTGTTCGTGATGGACGACTGCACCGCGCTCATGCCCAACTACCTGCGCTTCGTCAAGGGCGTGGTGGACGCGCACGACCTGTCGCTGAACATCTCCCGGGAGATCCTCCAGCAGGACCGGCAGATCCAGATCGTGCGCCGCCGGCTGGTCCGCAAGGTGCTCGCCACCGTCAAGGAGATGCGCACCGAGCACGCCGACCGGTACCGGACCTTCTGGTCGGAGTTCGGCCGGGTGGTCAAGGAGGGGCTGCTGGAGGACCCGAACAACCAGCAGGCGATCCTCGACATCGTCTCGGTCGCCTCCACCCACGACGCCACCGAGCCCACCACGCTGCGCGGGTACGTCGAGCGGATGAAGGACGGCCAGGAGGAGATCTACTACGCCACCGGCGAGAACCGGGCCATGCTGGAGAACTCGCCGCACATGGAGGCCTTCCGCGCCAAGGGCTACGAGGTGCTGCTGCTCACCGACCCGGTCGACGAGGTGTGGGTGGAGCGGGTAGCGCAGTTCGACGGCCGGCCGCTGCGCTCGATCGCCAAGGGCCAGGTGGACCTGGACACCGAGCGGGAGCGCGAGGAGGCCGAAACGGAACGGGAGCGGCAGACCAAGGAGTACGCCGCCCTGCTCGCCTTCCTCGGCGGGGCGCTGGCCGACAGCGTCAAGGAGGTGCGGCTCTCATCCCGCCTGACCACCTCGCCGGCCTGCATCGTCGGCGACGCCCACGACATCACGCCCACCTTGGAGAAGATGTACCGCGCGATGGGGCAGGAGGTGCCGAAGGTGAAGCGCATCCTCGAACTCAACCCGACCCACCCGCTGGTCACCGGCCTGCGCGTGGCGCACGAGCGCGGCGGCGACTCCGCCGCTCTCACCGAGACCGCCGAGCTGCTGTACGGCATGGCGCTGCTCGCCGAGGGCGGCGACCTGGCCGACCCGGCCCGGTTCGCCCGGGTCCTCGCCGACCGGCTGGCCCGCACCCTCTGACGCGACGACGGCCCCGGCCCGGTGCAGCGCCGGGCCGGGGCCGCCTGCTCAGTCAGGAACCGACCCGCACGCCCATCGCCGCCCAGGTGGCCGGGCCGACCACCCCGTCCACGGTCAGCCCCCGCATGCCCTGGTACCAGCGCACCCCGGCCTCGGTCTTCGCGTCGAAGGCGCCGCTCGCGGGGCCGCACCGCTTCGCGCCGACGAACCGCTGGACGAAGGCCACGTCCCCGCCCTTGCTGCCGCGCCGCAGCGTCCGCGAGCCCGGTCTGCCCCCGGACACCGGTGTCGCCGGTCGCCCGCTGGGCACCGACGGGGCCGGCTTGACGGCCGCGCGCAGGGCAGCCACGGTACGCGGGCCGACCACCCCGTCGGCGTCGAGCTTCCGGGCGGTCTGGAACGACCGTACCCAGGCGGCCACGGCCGGCCCGAACACCCCGTCGGCCGTCAGCCGGGCCCCGAGGCGGTTGGCGACGGCCTGCAACTCCCGGACGTCGCCGCCCCGGCAGCCGGCGCGCAGCACCCGGTCGCCGAGCCGCGCCGTGGTGGCGGTGGCGATGCCCCACGGGTGGCGGCTGTCCTCCAGGCTCCGCTGGTGGCTGACGCTGACGTGCAGGTGCTTGTCGTGCGGGTTCGGCCCGGTGTACCGGGCCGGCCGGAAGCTGCGGGTACGGCTCCAGATCTTCCGGTCGTAGATGACGTACTGGGTGGACGGATGGCTGACGGCCTGCCGGACGACCAGCAGCGGGTCGATCCCGTCGACGTCTACGTCCACCGCGTTGACCGACTGGTCGTCACTGTCCGGATTGTGGTCCGAGCGGCGCGCCTGGTGACTGGCGTCGCCCAACCAGCCGTCGGACTTGCGGTCCCGCTGCGGCCATCGGGTGTCTATCTCCTCGCGCAGCACCCGCAGCGCGGGCGCCAGGTGCACGCCCATCTCACTCCTCCTCTTCCAGCGCGGCGGCCAGGTCGAAGTCGACCTCGTCGCCGGCCAGGCTCTCGGGGTCGTCGTCCTCGTCCAAGGTGGCGACGAGGTAGTCGGTGTCGATGCTGACGGTGTCCATGGAGGTCCTTCCTCTTGCGGATGGTCGGCCGCCGCGAACCGGGGCGGACCGTGCCGGCCAGGGCGCCGGCGCCCGGCATCCGACGCGTCGGCGCCGCGGCCGCGCTCTGCTCCTACCGTGCGAGTCGGCGGCCGGGCTGCCCAGACATGAGTCGCCAATCAGCGGCAACGCTGACCGTCCGGCGGCGCGGGCCGCCGATCGAGGCCGCCTGACCAGCGAAGACGGCGAGGCGACGGCACCTGATCCGCCGCTCGGAGCGAGGCTTTCGGCCCAGTCGTGACAGGTTCCCGACCAGCCCTTGTAGAGCACCGCCGACCAGCCCGCAACTCGAAGCAGGGAGCCGTCGCTCAGCCGGGTGAAGAACTTCACAAGAGGTGGGCAATCGCCCGAAACAGTTCCTAACGTCGTTCGTGTTCGCGATCGCGGACACCACGGCCGGTAACGCCTAATCCATGCCGCCGGCCGGCGGGACCTTTTCAGTGGGCATGGAGCGGGGGACCCACACGTTCCTCGGTGCACGTCACCTCGGGGTGAAGCCGCCCACGGGCGGCCGGGCTCCTCGGCCCGAACCCGACAGCTCACCTCGTCGGCGTGGAGGAATCCACATGGCAACTGAATACACCGCCCGTCACCGACGGGTCAGCTCGCGCCGCATCGCCGTCGGCACGCTCGCCGTCGGTGCGGTCACCGGGGTCGCCGCCGTCCTGGCGCCGGCGTCGCCGGCGAGCGCCGCCAGCGTCAACTGGGACGCGATCGCCCAGTGCGAGTCCGGCGGCAACTGGCACATCAACACCGGCAACGGCTACTACGGCGGCCTGCAGTTCTCGCAGAGCACCTGGTCCGGCTACGGCGGCAAGAAGTACGCCTCCCGCGCCGACCTGGCCAGCCGCGGCGAGCAGATCGCGATCGCCGAGAAGGTGCTCGACGGTCAGGGCATCGGTGCCTGGCCGACCTGCGGCAGGAAGGGTGGCTCCACCAAGAGCTACTCCACCACCTCCGAGAAGGCGGAGAAGTCGCAGAAGTCGCAGCGGCGCTCCGGCTCGTCGAAGGCCACCTCCACCGAGCGGTCCTCGCGGGAGCAGCACAGCACCCGCAGCCAGCGGCGCAGCGCGCCGGCCGGGACCGGCGACGTGTACGTGGTGCGGCCGGGTGACACCCTGTCGCAGATCGCCGACGCCCGGGACCTGGCCGGTGGCTGGCAGGCGCTGTACGAGCGCAACAAGCGCGTGGTCGGCGCCGACCCGGGGCTGATCTTCCCCGGTCAGAAGCTCAGCCTCTGACGCGTCACCGCCTCGCACGAGGGACAGACCGTAGCGACGCCCGGCCGGCCCGTTGCCGGCCGGGCGTCGAGGTCTGCCGTGGCGCACCGTCGGCCCGCTCGGCGCGGTGTCGCTCCGGACGCGCCGGGCGGTGCGCTACGGCCGGTCGGTCGCGCCACCGCCGGGTACCGGGAGCGTCCCGCGCCCGGTCGCGAGCACGGCCGACCGCGGAACCCGACGGGCCCGCCGCGGTGCCGGATAGGGTTGACCCCGGTGTGCCGGGAAGTCTGGTCGGCGATGGATGACGCGACCCCTGCCGACGAGGAGTTTCCGTGACCGACGCCACCCGGCGCCGTACCAGCCTGTTCGCCCGCCGCTCGTGGGGCGAGACCAGGCGCATCTCCGCCATCCTGCGCAAGGAGACCGTGGGCGGAGCGCTCCTGCTGGTCGGGGCCCTGCTGGCGCTGGTCTGGTCGAACTCGCCCTGGGCGGACAGCTACCGGTCGCTGCGGGACTTCCAGGTCGGCCCGGCGTCCCTGCACCTCGACCTCAGCCTGGCCACCTGGGCTGCCGACGGCCTGTTGGCGATCTTCTTCTTCGTCGCCGGCCTGGAGCTCAAGCGCGAGTTCGTCGCCGGCGACCTGCGTGATCCGCGTCGCGCCGCGGTGCCGGTCGCGGCGGCCGTCGGTGGGGTGCTCCTGCCCGCCGCCCTCTACTACGTCATCGCCGCCGGCGCGGGCGAGGGCGCGGCCAAGGGCTGGGCCATCCCGACCGCGACCGACATCGCCTTCGCGCTGGCGGTGCTCGCCGTGGTGGGCCGCCTCCTGCCGTCCGCGCTGCGGACCTTCCTGCTCACCCTGGCCGTCGTCGACGACCTGCTGGCGATCGTCATCATCGCGGTCTTCTACACCAGCGACCTGTCGGTCGCGCCGCTGCTGGGCGCCCTGGTGCCGCTGGCGCTGTTCGGGTTGCTGGTGCAACGCCGCGTCCGGTCCTGGTGGCTGCTGCTGCCGCTGGCCGCGGTGACCTGGACGCTGATGCACGAGTCGGGCGTGCACGCCACCGTGGCGGGGGTCCTGTTGGCGTTCACGGTTCCGGTGATCCGTAGCGAGGCCGCCGGTGGGCCGGACGCGGGACCGGGTCTGGCCGAGCACTTCGAGCACCGGTTCCGCCCGATCTCCGCCGGGGTGGCGGTGCCGGTCTTCGCGTTCCTGTCCGCCGGTGTCACCATCGGTGGTGTCGCCGGCCTGGCGTCCGCCCTGACCGACCGGGTGGCGGTCGGCATCGTGGTCGGCCTGCTCGTCGGCAAGCCGGTCGGCATCATGGCCGCCACCTGGCTGGTCTCCCGGTTCACCCGCGCCGACCTGGACGAGGGCCTCAACTGGCTCGACGTGCTCGGCCTGGCGCTGCTCGGCGGGATCGGCTTCACCGTGTCGCTGCTCATCGGCGAGCTGGCCTTCGGCCTGGGCAGCGAACGCGACGGCCACGTGAAGGTCGCCGTACTCGCCGGGTCCCTGCTCGCGGCGCTGCTCGCGACGGTCATCCTCCGCGCCCGCACCCGCCTGTACCGGCGGGTGCACGAGCTGGAGACCGTCGACCGTGACCGGGACGGCATTCCGGACGTCTACGAGCGGCAGACCGACGGCGCCGCTGGTCGCTGAGCTCACCGTACGAAACCGCTGCCGTCGGTCACCGGGTGGCCGGCGGTGCGGGTCCACCCGCTGGCGTCCGGTGGTTATGATCACCGGGATCCGTGGAGCGCCGGGAAGTCTGGTCGGCACCTCGACCAACCATGTCTCGCGGAGGTCCACCCGTGCTGCTGCTCTCCTTCGCCGCCGTCCTGCTGGCCGCCGTGCTCGTGTCGGCGCTGGCCCACCGCACCATCCTCTCCACGGCGGCGCTGTTCCTGGTCGCCGGGTTCGTTCTCGGCGAGGACACCACCGGGGTGCTGCACCTGCGGGCCGACTCGCCGATCGTGGCGCAGTTGGCCGAACTCGCGCTGTTCGCGGTGCTGTTCACCGACGGGATGCGGGTCGGCTGGGCCGACCTGCGCTCGGCGTGGCGGCTGCCGGGACGTGCGTTGGGCTGGGGCCTGCCGCTGACCCTGCTGGTCACCGCGGTGCTCGCCCACTTCGTGGCCGGGTTGGACTGGCCGGAGGCACTGCTGGTCGGGGCGGTCCTCGCCCCGACCGACCCGGTCTTCGCCGCCGCGCTGGTGGGCAACGACAAGGTTCCGGCCCGGCTGCGGCACCTGCTCAACGTCGAGTCCGGGGTCAACGACGGCCTGGCGCTGCCGTTCGTGGTGGTGCTGCTCGCCGTGGCCGCCGGCTCCGACGACCTGCACCTGAAGGACCTGGGCATCGAGCTGGCGGTCGGCCTGCTGATCGGCGTGCTGGTGCCGCTGGTGGCGATCGCGTTGGAGCGGACCCGCTGGCTCGCCGCCTCGGCCGCGTACGCGCCGTTGAACGGGGTGGCCATCGGTCTGCTGGTGCTGGCGTTGAGCATGGCCACCCACGGCAACCTGTTCCTGGCCGCGTTCGCCGCCGGGATCACCGTCGCGACGTTCGGGCCGCGGGAGCGCGCGGCGTTCGAGCACTTCGGGGAGAACGTCGCCGAGCTGCTGAAGCTGGCCGCGCTGCTGGTGTTCGGGGCGCTGATCTCGGTGCGGTTCCTCGGGGAGATCTCCTGGACCGGCTGGGTGTTCGCCGTCCTGGCGATCGTGGTCGCCCGGCCGGTCGCGTTGTGGATCTCGTTCCTGCGTTCCGGACTCGGCCTGCGCGAGCAGGCCGCCGCGATGTGGTTCGGCCCGAAGGGGTTCGCGTCGGTGGTCTACGGGCTGCTGGTGCTGGAGTCCGGCATCGCTGCCGCGGACGAGGTGTTCCACCTGGTGGCGCTGACCATCGTCATCTCCATCCTCGCGCACTCCTCGACCGATGGGGTGGTCGCCCGGGCCTTCGACGACAGCCGGGAGGTTCCGGCCTGGCACGGGGCCATGCGCCGGGCGCGGCGGTCGGTGACGGCTTCCGGCCGGCGCGACGATCCCGCCGGCGCGCCCCCGCGGGGCGGGCCTGCGGCGGGCCACGGACCGGCCGGGGACCGGCCCGCCGACCCGACCGGAGATCAGGCGAGCGCGAAGTAGCGCAGCCAGAGGTAGGGCACCGCGAGCCCGACGGTGACCGCGGCGACCACCAGCCCGTAGCGGGTGAACTGCCAGAAGGTGATGCGCTGCCCGGCGCGTTCGGCGAGGCCGAGCACGACGACATTGGCCGACGCGCCGACGGCGGTCGCGTTGCCGCCCAGGTCGGCGCCGAGGGCGAGCGCCCACCAGAGGACCCGGGACTGCTCGGTGTCACCCTGGACGTTGACCAGCTCGGCGACGACCGGACTCATGGTGGCCACGTACGGGATGTTGTCCACGATCGCCGACAGGACCGCGGAGCCCCAGAGCAGCACCATGGTGGCGGGAAGCAGCCGGTCCGCGGTGGCGTCGATGGCGGCGCGCGAGATCTGCTCGACCACACCGGTGTTGACCAGGCCGCCGACCATGACGAACAGCCCGGCGAAGAAGACCAGGGTGGGCCATTCGACGTCCCGGCTGACCTCTCCGGCGTCCAGGCGGGAGAGCGCGAGCAGCAGCAGCCCGCCGAGCAGCGCCACCACCGCCGGTTCCAGGTGCAGGGTGGTGTGCAGGACGAACGCGGCGGTCACCGCGCCGAGCACGGCCAGCCCCAGCACGAGCAGCCGCCGGTCCCGGATCGCGTCGGCCTCGCGCAGCGCGGCGATCTGCGCGGCCCGCTCGGGGTCGTAGCGGAACGCCGACCGGAACAGCACCCGGCACAGGCCGAGGAAGACCAGCAGCAGCAGCGCGACGAAGGGGGCCAGGTGGACGAGGAAGTCGTTGTAGCTCAGTCCGCCCCGGCTGGCGATGATGATGTTCGGCGGGTCGCCGACGAGGGTGGCGGTGCCGCCGATGTTGGAGGCCATCGCCTCGGCGATCAGGAACGGCACCGCCGGCACGCCGAGGCGTTCGCAGACCAGGAACGTCACCGGGGCGATCAGCAGCACGGTGGTGACGTTGTCCAGCGCCGCCGAGGCCACGGCGGTGATCAGGACCAGGAGCACCATCACCCGGAACGGTCGGCCCCGGGCGCGTTTGGACGCCCACACCGCGACGTACTCGAACGCGCCGGTGCGTTTGAGCACCGCCACGATGAGCATCATTCCGACCAGCAGGAAGATGACGTTCCAGTCGATGCCGGACTCTTCCGAGAAGAACGCGTGCTCGGTGTCGGTGGCCCCGATCAGGAACATCACCGCCGCCCCGCCGAGCGCGGCGGCGATCCGGTGGACCTTCTCGGTGGCGATCAGGACGTAGGCGACGGTGAAGACGGCCACCGCCGTCCAGGCCACCCCGGTCACGGCGTACCCAGCATCCGGTCGAGCAGCGCGTCGAGGCTGATCCCGCCGATCATCCGCTCCCCGCTGGCCGCCACCGCGACGAGCGGGCTGCGCTTCTGGGCCATCACCGCGGCGATCTCCAGGACGGTCGCCCGCGGATCCACCACCGGCGGCTCTGCCTGCTCGCGGGGGAGCAGGTCGGCCACCGTCCGGCCGTCGACCCCCCGCAGGAAGAGGTCCGCCGACGGTTCGTCGATCATCCGGGCCAGGGTCGGGTCCTCGCGGCAGTAGCTCGGGATCACCAGGCGGAGCACCTGGGTGCCCGGCAGCACCGTGACGGGGCAACCGGCGTCGTCGACCACGATCAGCCCGGGCAGGTTGTGGCCGGCCAGGAGCCGGGCCGCCTCCAGCGCGGACGTGTCGACGGTGATGGTGGGGAAGGGCACCGCGAGATCTCGGGCTCGCACCAAGGACTCCTGCGGGATCTGGTGGGGACAGGGCTCATCACACGCCGACCAGACTTCCCGGCACACCGGTGATCACTCTAGCCCCCCGGCCGGCGCCGGGCCGGCCGGACGAGCCGAGTTTCCTCCGCGCTCACCCGTGGCTACGCCGGTCCGGCCGGGTACGCCCGGGTCTCGCTGGCCTTGACCGCCGCCCACACCCGTTGCCCGGGCTCCAGGCGCAGCTGGGCGGCGGCGGCCGGGGTGACGTCGGCGGCGGCCGGGACCGGGCCGGCGAGCTGCACGCGCAGGTTGTCCCCGTGCCGCTGCACTCCGGTTACGGTGGCCGGCCAGGTGTTGCGGGGGCTGCCGTCGGGCTGCCGCGGGTGCAGGGCCACGGCGGCGGGCCGGAAGACCACGAAGGCGTCGCCGTCCAGCCGGTCGGCGGTGGCCAGGGCGAAGCCGTCGCCGAGGCGTACCTGGTGCCCGTCGGCGTGGCCCCGGTAGAGGTTCAGCCCGACGAGGCGGGCGACGTAGTCGGTGCGCGGCCGGGCGGTGACGGTGGCGGCGTCCCCCTCCTGCACCACCCGGCCGTCCTCGACGATGACCAGCCGGTCGGCCAGGGCGAGTGCGTCCAGCGGGTCGTGGGTGACCAGCAGCGTCGCGCCGTCGTGGTCGGCCAGGTGCCGGTGCAGGTGGGCCCGGGTGTCCAGGCGGGTCCGGGCGTCCAGCGCCGCCAGCGGCTCGTCGAGCAGGAGCAACCGCGGGCGTACGGCGAGCGCGCGGGCCAGGGCGACCCGCTGGGCCTGCCCGCCGGAGAGCTGCCGCGGCCGGCTCCGGGCGTGCCCGGACAGTCCGACCCGGTCCAGCCAGCCGGCCGCCTGCTCGCGGGCGGCCCGCCGGTCGAGGCCCTGCCGGCGGGGGCCGAACGCGACGTTGTCCAGCGCGCTCAGGTGCGGGAAGAGCAGGTAGTCCTGGAACACCACGCCGACCCGGCGTCGCTCCGGCGGGATCCAGCGGGCCCGGTCGGGCCGGTCCAGGTCGACGCCGTCGAGCAGGACGTGGCCGGCGGTGAGCGGCTGGAGCCCGGCGAGGGCGCGCAGGGCGGTGGTCTTGCCGGCGCCGTTCGGGCCGAGCAGCGCGACCACCTCGCCGGCGCCGACGGTCAGCCGGACGTCGAGTCGGAAGGCGGTCCGGTCGACGACCAGGTGGCCGTCCAGCAGCGGGGCGCTCACGGGCTGGTGATCCAGCGGTCGCGCAGGCCGGCGAGGATCGCCACCGAGACGGTGAGCAGGATCAGGCTGAGCACGATCGCCGCGTCCAGGTCGGTTTCCAGGGCCAGGTAGACGGCGAGCGGCATGGTCTGGGTCCGGCCGGGATAGTTGCCGGCGAAGGTGATCGTTGCCCCGAACTCGCCCAGCGCCCGGGCCCAGCAGAGCACCGCGCCGGCGGCGACGCCGGGAGCGATCAGCGGCAGGGTGACGTGGGTGAAGGCGGTCCACCGGCCCGCGCCGAGGGTGGCCGCCGCCTCCTCGTAGCGGCTGTCCGCGCCGCGCAGCGCGCCCTCGACGGCGATGATCAGGAACGGCATCGCCACGAACGCCTCGGCGAGCACCACGCCGGTGGTGGTGAACGGCAGGGTGAGGCCGAAGGCGCCGTCCAGCCACCGCCCGAGCAGCCCGTTGCGGCCGAACACCAGCAGCAACGCCACGCCGCCGACCACCGGGGGCAGCACCAGCGGCACGGTGACCAGGGCCCGCACCACCCGGCGGCCGGGGAACTCCACCCGCGCCAGCAGCCAGGCCAGGGGTACGCCGCAGGCCAGGCAGAGCAGGGTGGCCAGGGTGGCGCACTGCACCGACAGCCGTAGCGCGGTGAGCACGCCCGGCGCGGTCAGCCGCTGCGGCAGCGTCGTCCACGGGGTACGCGCCAGCAGCCCGGCCAACGGCAGCACCAGGAAGAGCAGCCCCAGCCCGGCCGGTACGAGCAGCGCGACCGGCACCCGCCGGCCGGGCCGCCGCCGGGTACGCGGCGCGGCGGCGTCCGGTGCGGCGGTCACGACCCGGTGGGCGGCTGGAAGCCGGCGTCGGTGAGCACGGCCCGGCCCCGGTCGGAGCGGACGTGTGCGACGAAGGCGCGGGCGGTGGTCGGGTTCGGCGCGTCCTTCAGCACCACCACGGGGTAGTCGTTGACCGCGCGGGCGGACTCGGGGAACTCGACGCCGTCCACCTCCGCGGCGGCGGACCTGACGTCGGTGCGGTAGACCAGCGCGGCGTCGACCTCGCCGAGGATCACCTTGGACAGCGCGCCCTTGACGTCCTGCTCCAGCGTCACCGGTGTCAGCTCCACGCCCGCCGCGCCGAGCACCCTGGTAGCGGCCGCGCCACAGGGCACCTGCTCGGCGCAGAGCGCCACCTTGACACCGGGCCGGGTCAGGTCGGCCAGCCCGGTGACCCGGCCGGGGTTGCCCTTCGGCACGGCGATGACCAGCTGGTTGCGGGCGAAGACGGTGGGGGAGCCGTCGGCGGCCCCGGCGTCGGTGACGGTGGCCATGTTCCTCGGGGCGGCCGAGGCGAAGACGTCCGCCGGGGCGCCCTGGGTGATCTGGGTGGCCAGGGCCGAGCTGCCGGCGAAGTTGAAGGTGAGCCGCACGCCCGGGTGCGCGTCCTCGAACTGGCGGCCCAGCGTCGTGAAGGACCCGGTCAGCGACGCGGCGGCGAAGACGGTCACCGTGCCTGTGACGCCGGTCGGTCCGCCGTCGTCGGCGTCGCCGCCGCAGCCGGCGAGGCCGAGCGCGGCCACCGTCGGCAGGACGGCCAGGGCGGTACGGATCCTCGTCATCAGTGTTGTGGCGTGGATACTCCCGCCTTCAGGTCGGGGAGGAAACGCCACTCCCTCCCCTCAGTGATCAATTTACATGAATCATTGGTACAATGTGAGACGTGGGTGAGGTGGTGAAGCGGGCGTACAAGTACCGCTTCTATCCGACTCCTGAGCAGGTCGAGCAGTTGAACCGGACGTTCGGCTGCGTGCGTCTGGTCTACAACCGGGCTCTCGACGCGCGGACCCGGGCGTGGGTCGTGGACCGGCAGCGGACCAGCTATGTGCAGACCTCGGCGTGGCTGACCGAGTGGAAACGCACCGACGAGCTGGCGTTCCTGAACGAGGTGTCGTCGGTGCCGCTGCAGCAGGCGCTGCGGCATCTGCAAGCCGGGTTCGCCGCGTTCTGGGACAAGCGTTCCCGATTCCCCCGGTTCAAGTCCAAGCGCAAGTCCCGGGCCTCGGCGGAGTACACCCGCTCGGCGTTCCGCTGGCGCGACGGTCAGCTCACCCTCGCGAAGATGGGCGCACCGCTGGCCGTCGCGTGGTCCCGACCCCTCCCCGAAGGCGCACAGCCGTCCACGGTCACGGTGTCGAGGGATTCCGCTGGGCGCTGGTTCGTGTCCCTGCTGGTCCAGGACCCGACGATCCGGGCACTGCCACCCCTGAGCGCGGCGGTGGGGGTGGATGCGGGTATCACCAGCCTGGTCACTCTGTCCACCGGAGAGAAGGTCACCAACCCGCGTTACGAGCGGGCCGACCGGCGGAAACTGGCTACCGCGCAGCGGGAGTTGTCCCGCAAGGCCAAGGGCTCCGCCAACCGGACGAAAGCCCGGCTGAAGGTTGCCCGGATCCACGCCCGCATCGCCGACCGGCGCCGCGACCACCTGCACAAGCTGAGCACCCGACTCGTCCACGAGAATCAAACGGTCGTGATCGAAGACCTCAGCGTGCGCAATATGATCCGCAATCACAGTCTGGCCCGTGCCATCTCCGACGCTGCCTGGTCGGACCTGCGCGCGATGCTGGAGTACAAAGCCGCCTGGTACGGGCGGACGGTGATCGCGGTCGACCGCTGGTACCCGTCGTCCAAGACCTGCTCGACGTGTGGCCGCATCACCACGGCCATGCCGCTGACCGTCAGGTCGTGGACCTGCCCGGGATGCGCCACAGAGCATGACCGGGACGTCAACGCCGCCAGGAACATCCTCGCCGCCGGGCTGGCGGAGAGGTGAAACGCCTGTGGAGCTGACGTAAGACCTCACGGGAGTCCTCCCTACGGGCAGTCGGCGATGAAGCAGGAAACCCCACGGGCGACCACGGGGAATCCCCTCCCCTCAGGGAGGGGAGGATGTCAACAGCTGTTCCTTCCGCGCAGCGGCGCGGCCCGCTCGACCACGACCGTGGTGGACTTGATCACGGCGACCGCGACCGAGCCGACCGTCAGGCCCAGCTCGTCGACCGCCTCGCGGCTCATCAGCGAGACCACCCGGAACGGGCCGGCCTGGATGTCGACCTGCGCCATCACCGTGTCCCGGACGACGGCGGTGACGATCCCGCGCAGCCGGTTGCGGGCCGAGGAGAACTCGGCGCGCCCGTCCGGCTCGGCGGCCTGCGCCCGGACGAAGCCGGCCAGCTCGACGCCGTCGACCAGCCGGTGGCCGTGCTCGTCCCGGGTCGCCGGCAGGCGTCCGGCGTCCACCCAGCGCCGCACGGTGTCGGTGCTGACGCCCAACAGCTCGGCGGCCTCGCTGATCCGGAACACGGTCACCGGGTCACCCTAGCGGCTCGCGTCTGCGTGGTGGAAGCGGCGACGTGCCTCGCGTACCCGAGGGTGATGGCGGATGGACGGCCGCATCTGCGGGTGCGGCATTGGTAGGGAAGACGTCCCGCAGGGGCACAATGTGGCCATGCGGCAGGGGTTCGCTCACCAGGCGGTTCTCGACATGGCGCCGGACGCCGATCCGGGCGCGCCCGGGGCGGCCATCACCACGGCCCTCTGCGGCCACTGGGAACACGAGCCACCCTGTCCGGTCGCGTCCCACCACACCCGGGCCGAGCGGTCCGGTGACGAGGTACGCCTGCACATCCTCTTCGCCACCGAACCGCACCTGGAGGAGCGGGTGCGGCAGGACATCGACCGTGCCCTGGCGCACGGCGAGTTGCGCGGCCCCGACGGCGGGACGACCCGGTGGCGGCTGCGGCTGAGCGGGCCGAGCGAGCCGTCGCCGCAGGAGGCGGAGCACCTCGAGCGGTTGACCCGCGGCTAGCCCCGTCCGCCGCCCGGTGTCATGGCCTGTGGGCGCGGCTGACCTACCATGCGGGCGTGGCGAACTTCGATGCGTCGGCTGCGGTCACGATGGTCTGGCAGCGGCAGAGCGTCTGGTCGCAGGCCGCGGTGGCCGAGAAACGGCGCGTCGTGCGCGCGCGGCGCACGGTCGCCGGCCTCACCATCGGTGCCGCCGTCGCCGGCTCCCTCGCCACCCAGCTCGGCGAGCCGCACCGGACGGCCAGCCGCGCGCTGGCCATCCTCGCCGCCGCCGCGCTGCTGCTGGTGCCGGTGGCGGCGAGGTGGACCTCGCGGGACACGGTGCACGCGTGGACCCGGCTCCGGTCGGTCTCCGAGGCGTTGAAGGCCGACGTCCACCGCTACCTGGCCGGGGTGGCGCCGTTCGCGGGCGCGGACCGCGACCGGGTGCTGCTGCGGCGCGCCGACACCCTGCTCGACGACTCGGGTGACCTGGTGGGGCGGACCGTCGGCCTCGCGCCGGTCGCCCGGCCGCTGCCCGACGTCCGGGACGTGCCGAGCTATCTCACCGCCCGGGTGCGGGGGCAGGTGGCGGGCTACTACACGCCGATGGCGCGCCGGATGGCCCGGCTGGCCGCGCGCGTCCGGTGGGCCGCGACGGCGGTGACCGTGGCCAGCGCCCTGCTCGCCGCGACCGTCGGGGTGCTCGGCGACGGGCTGGGCCTGACCGCTTGGCTCGGGGTCGCGGCGACCGTGACGACCGCCCTGGTCGGGTACGGGGCCGCGCAGCAGTACGAGGCCCAGCAGATCGAGTTCGCCCGGACGGCCGACCAGCTGACCCGGCTGTGCGCGACCCGCGAGGCCGGGCACGGCTGGACCGACGACGACGCGTTCGTCGCCGAGGCCGAGCGCATCATCTCGCTCTCCAACGAGGGCTGGATGGCGAAGATGATCGAAGAAGATGGCACAGCGCAGCAGTGACATCACAGCGCGTGAAATGTATTATCTTCGATGGTGTCGTCGACCGTGGATGTCGACCGACCATCAACCGCATATGGGGGAACCGACGTGGATCGCAGCGCAGTCCGTCCCGACCCGACCCCGACCCCGAGCCCGCCGCCACTGGACGACCTGCGGCACACACCGCTCGGCCAGATCTCCCTCTCCCGCGCGCGTGCCGTCGCCCGTGTCCACGACCGCAGGGTCGACCGCCCGACCGGCGTCGATGTCGCAGGCTTCGGCTCTTCGATCTGACGCTGGCGGGCCGGGCAGGAAGCCGCCCGGGCAGGCCAGCCCGCTGAGTCAGTACGTGCTCAAGCTGACCAGCCGCTGCGACCTCGCCTGCGACCACTGCTACGTCTACCAGCATCCCGACCAGTCCTGGCGCCACCAGCCACACGTGATGGCGGCGTCCACACTGGAGCAGGCGGCGCGTCGGATCGCCGAACACGCCGCCGCGCACGGGCTCGACACCGTCCGCGTCGTGCTGCACGGCGGCGAGCCGCTGCTGGCCGGCGCGGGCGGCCTGGCCGCCGCCGCCGCCGAACTGCGCCGCCGGATCGACCCGGTGGCGCGGCTCGACCTGCGGATGCAGTCCAACGGCGTGCTGCTCACGCCGCGCATCTGCGACGTGCTCGTCGGGTACGACGTGAAGGTCGGCATCTCGCTCGACGGCGATCTGGCGGCCAACGACCTGCACCGCCGCTACGCCAGCGGCCAGAGCAGCCACGCCGCCGTGCTGCGCGGGCTGGCGCTGCTGCGCCGCCCCGAATACCGGTCCAGCTACGCCGGCATCCTGTGCACCATCGACCTGGCCAACGACCCGGTCACGGTCTACGAGGCGCTGCTGGCCCAGGAACCGCCGCAGATCGACTTCCTGCTCCCGCACGCCAACTGGGAGCGCCCGCCGGCGCGCCCCGAGGGGCTGCCCACCCCGTACGCCGACTGGCTGCTGGCGATCCACCGACGCTGGCTGGCCGACGGGCGGCCGGTGCCGATCCGGCTGCTGGAATCCCTGCTCTCCACCGCGTCCGGCGGGGCCACCCGCACCGAGGCGGTCGGGCTGGGCTTCGCCGACCTGGTCGTCATCGAGACGGACGGGACCTTCGAGCAGGTCGACTCCCTCAAGTCGGCCTACGACGGCGCCCCGGCCACCGGGCTGGACATCTTCCGCCACCGGGTCGACGACGCCGCCGCCCACCCCATGATCGCCATCCGGCAGACCGGCCTCGCCGGACTGTGCGCCACCTGCCGGGAGTGCGAGGTCGTGCGGCAGTGCGGCGGCGGGCTCTTCGCCCACCGGTACCGCCCCGACACCGGCTTCGACAACCCGTCGGCCTACTGCGCAGACCTCAAGGAACTGATCCACGCGATGACGACCGCCGACGTACCCGCCCAGCGGCAGCCCACCGACGCGCTGAGCCCGACGGTGCTCGACGACCTCGGCACCGGCTACGGCACCGTGGAGTCGACCCGCCAGCTCGCCTCGGTCCACCTCGGGCTGGTCCGCGCGCTGCTGGTCGACCTCAGCCCCCGCGCGGCGCACGACGAGCGGGCCGCGGCCGGCTGGCAGCTGCTGGTCGACCTGGACCTCACCGCCCCCGAGGCCGTCCGCGCCGTGCTGGAGCACCCGTTCGTCCGTCGCTGGGCGCAGCGGTGCCGCGACGACGCGACCGCCGACCTGGCGTACCTGGCGTGCGTCGCGGCCGCCGCCGCGATCCACGCCGGAGCCGACGCCGAGCTCACCGTGCCGGCGCGCGCCGGGGCGCTGAGCCTGCCCACGCTCGGCGCGCTGGCCGTCGACGCCGACCAGGAGGCGGTGCTCCTGTCCATCCACGACGGGGGGTTCACCGCGCGGGCCGGCGGGCGCCGGATCACCGTGCGGCCCGGCCGGCCGGATGTCCCGGACGGGTGGCGGCCGGTGCGGGCGGCGGTCGCCGACGGGCACCACGTCCTACTGGAGGACACCGACCCGTACCGGGACTGTTTCGGGGCGCCGGTCGCGGCCCGGCTGCCGGCGGCCACCGCCGACGGATGGACCCGGCAGCTGACCCGGGCGCTGCGCCGCGTCGACGTCGAGGCCGGCGGGTACGCCCCGGGCCTGCGGACGCTGCTACGCGCGGTGGTGCCGCTGCGGGCCGACGATGGCGGGATGCAGCGCAGCGCCGCCGCCGGGGCCGCCTTCGGCGCGGTGGCCGTCGCGCCGGTCGGCGACGACGCGGCGCTCGCGGTGCTGCTGGTGCACGAGGTGCAGCACCTCAAGATGCATGCGGTGCTGGACGTCTGCGACCTGTTCGACCGGCACGACCGGCGCCGGCTGACCGTGCCCTGGCGGGCGGACCCGCGACCGGTGGAGGGCGTCCTGCACGGCACGTACGCCCACCTGGCCGTCGCCGACGTGTGGCGTCGCCGGCCCGGCGGCGCGGCGGCGACCACCTTCCGCCGCTACCGCGACTGGACCGACGGCGCCCTCGACGCGCTGCTCGACCTCGGTGCGCTGACCGCCGCCGGCGAGCGGTTCGCGCACCGGATGCGCGACACGCTGGACAGCTGGTCGTGACCCCCGATGCCGCCGCGGTCACTGCTCCGGGCACCGGTCGGCCCCGGTGCGGGTGACGGGGACACCCGGTATTGCGTACGCCGATACTGTGGACGGTTCAGGGTGTCCCACGTCGGGCGGGAGCGGCAGGTGACCGAGGAAGAGTTCCGGGTCGACCCGTCCGCGCCCGTGTTCTTCCTCAGCTACGCCCGGACGAAGAACCGGGTCGCCGCGCCCCCGCGGGACACCAACAGCAAGGTGTTCCAGCTCTTCGTCGACCTCTCCGACCACGTGGTCGAGCTGCTCGGCCTGCCACCGGGGCGCCCGGCCGGCTTCATGGACCGGATGATCGACGGCGGGCAGCTCTGGACGGAGGACCTGGCCTTCGCCGCCGGCCACAGCCAGGTTTTCCTCCCGCTGATCTCGCCGCAGTACCTCAACAGCGCCTGGTGCGCCCGCGAGTGGGACGCCTTCGCCCGCCGCCGGTTCACGCTGCGCCCCGGCGCGGCGGCCACGCCGGGGGAGACCCCGATCATCCCGGTCAACTGGTCGGTGGTGGAGCGGCACCGGGTGCCGCCGGTCGTGTCGCAGCGGCAGATGTTCACCCCCACCCGGTTACCCTCGGACATCGCCCCGCAGTACCACGACGAGGGCATCTACGGCCTGCTGAGCCTCGGCAAGAACGGCAAGGACGCCTACGACGCGGTGGTGTGGCGCCTGGCGCAACGGGTCGCCCGGGCGTACCACACGCACTGGGTGCAGGCCCAGGTCCCCGCCGACCTGCAGCAGCTCCGCGCGACGTTCGAGGAGGTCGGGCATGACCTGGTCTGACGCTTCCTCGTCCGGCGCGCCGCCGGGCCGGCAGACGTACTTCTTCCTCAGCTACGCGCACTCGGTGCCGCTGTCCGCGTCGGCCCGCCCCGACACCGATTTCTGGGTCAACCGGTTCTTCCAGGACCTCGGCGCCGCCGTGCGACGCGGCGCCCGCCGCACCGGCGAGCTGGACGTGGGGTTCTTCGACGGGCTGGTCAGCCCCGGGGCCGACCTCAAGCAGACGCTCACCGACGCGCTCAGCCTCGCCCACGTCTTCGTGCCGCTCTACTCGCCCAAGTACTTCAGCAACGCCTGGGCGGTCGGCGAGCGGGACTCGTTCCGCAGCCGGCTCACCCGGCTGGCGCCCGGCCGGGCCGCGCGGCACATCCTGCCGGTGCTCTGGCTGCCCCTGTCGCCGTGGGAGGAGCGGCCCGAGACGGCGCAGGCGCTGGAGCTGGTCGGCGACGGCGTCGAGCGGGCCGACTACGCCGAGAACGGGCTGCGGGCGCTGTGCAAGCTCAGCGCCTACCGCCGGCAGTACGAGAGCATCCTGTCCGTGCTCGCCGAACGGATCATCACGGTGACGGAGAGCGAGCCGCTCGCCCCGTCCCGCGCCGCGACGGTGACCAGCAACCCGGTGACCGACAGCGGGGAGACCGCGCTGGTGGTCACCACGCTCACCCCGCACGGCCCGCGCTGGCGGCCGTACGGCGACCAGCACGAGCTGGCCGTCGCCGACTACGTCGCGGCCACCGCCGAGCGGCTGGGCCTGTCCACCCGGGTGGTCGCCTTCGCCGACGCCCGCACCCAGGCGCCGCAGTGCCCCGCCGTGGTGCTGGTCGACGCCGCCATCGGCGCGGAGGCCGCGCGCGACGCGGTCGACGGGCTGCCCCGCTGGGCGGTGCCGCTGGTCATCGCCGCCGACGGTGAGCGTGGCGAGACGACGCCCGAGGCGATCGCCGGTACGTTGCAGGACGCGCGCTTTCCGCAGGTGCTGCCGGTGCGCGACATCGCGGAGTTCGAGCGTTGCGCGCCGCAGCTGGTGATCGAGGCCCGTAAGCAGTTCCTCCGACATGGTCCGGTCGATCCGCCCGACGGCCCGGCCGTGCCCCGGCCGAGCCTGCGTCCGGCCGGCGCATCAGACGTAGGGCGAGGGAAGGAAGACCGATGACGGGACCGCGCGATGGCCAGGTCGTCACCTTCTACTCATACAAGGGTGGCACCGGCCGCACGATGGCGCTGGCCAACACGGCCTGGATCCTGGCCGCGAACGGGCAGCGGGTGCTGGTCGCCGACTGGGACCTGGAATCCCCTGGCCTGCACCGGTTCTACGCGCCGTTCCTCGACCCCGAGCAGGTCGCCTCCACCGGCGGGGTGATGGACCTGATCCTGGAGTACGAGTGGGAGAACGCCCGGCGGCGCGCCGAGTCCGACGCCGCCGCCCGCCCCGGTGACTGGCACCGCCAGTTCGCCCGGGTGCACAAGTACGCCTTCTCGGTGAACTGGGAGTTCCCCGGCGGCGGCAGCCTCGACCTGCTGCTCGCCGGCCGGCACAACCCCGACTACGCCACCAGCGTCACCGGCCTGAACTGGGACAACTTCTACAACCGCCTCGGCGGCGCGCAGTTCTTCGACGCGCTGCGCGAGGACATGAAGCGGCACTACGACTACACGCTGATCGACAGCCGTACCGGCATCAGCGACGTCGCCGAGATCTGCACCATCCACCTGCCGGACGTGCTGGTGGACTGCTTCACCCTCAGCGACCAGGGCATCGACGGCGCGTCGGCGGTCGCCCGCCGGGTCCGGGGCTACGAGGGACGCCGCGCGCGGCGGGTGCTGCCGGTGCCGATGCGGGTCGACGACGGGGAGAAGGGCAAGCGGGACGCCGGCCGGACGCTGGCGATGCAGCGCTTCGCCGGCCTGCCCAGCGGCATGACCGACGCCGAACGCCAGGAGTACTGGCTGACCGTCGAGGTGCCCTACCGGGCGTACTACGCCTACGAGGAGACGCTGGCGACCTTCGGCGACGAGCCGGGCGGCCGGACCACCCTGCTGTCCGCGTACGAGACGTTGACCAGCCACATCACCAACGGCCGGATCGGCTCGCTGCCCCGGCTCGACGAGGCGCTGCGCCGGCAGACCGTCCAGCGCTTCGAGCGCAAGCCGGCCGTGCCGGACGAGCTGATCGTGCTGCGGCACGCCGCCGAGGACCAGGCCTGGGCGGAGTGGGTGCAGGCGGTGCTCACCGGCGCGGACCTGCGGGTGCTGACCGTCGCGCCGGGCGCCGTCGCGCCGGTGAAGGCCGACACCGCCTCCCGCGAGCTGCGGCTGGTCTCCCGGGCGTACGTCGCCGCGCGGCACCGGCTCGGCCCGGACGTGGTCGGGCGCGGTGGCGCCGCCCTGGCCGTGCACCTCGACGACACCCCGCCCGCCCCGGACGTCCCCGTCGGCAGCTGGACCTCGGTGCACAACCGGAGCGTGGAGGCCGCCACCGAGCAACTGCTCAAGCTCGTCGGACGGCCCACCGGCGACGGCGGGCGGGGGCTGCCGGGCGCCCGCTTCCCGGCTGTCGGGGCGGAGGTGTTCAACCCGCCCGGCCGCAACGTCCGCTTCACCGGCCGCGAGCAGCTGCTGCGCCGGCTGCGCGAGGAGCTGAAGGCCGGCGGCAACGAGCGCACCCCGGTGGCGCTGCTCGGCGGCGCCGGCATCGGCAAGACCCAGCTGGCCATCGAGTACGCGCACCGCTTCCGCGGCGCGTACGACATCGTCTGGTGGATCGACGCGGACCCGCCGCAGTTCGTCGACGTGCAGGTGTCCGACCTCGGCCGCGAACTCGGCCTGCCGGAGCTGCCGACCATCCCGGAGAAGACCCGGGCCGTGCGGCAGTGGCTCAGCCGCGCCGAGCGCCACGAGGACGGCGGCCAGCCACCCCGGTGGCTGCTGGTGTTCGACAACGCCGACCAGTACGAGCACGTCAAGGACTTCCTGCCGCAGGGCAACGGGCACGTCCTGGTCACCACCCGCAACCCGGACTGGGGGGACCTGGCCCGGGCCGTGGACGTGGAGGCGTTCCAGCGCACGGAGAGCGTGTCGCACCTGCGCGCCCGCATCGGCGAGCAGCTGATGAGCGTCGCCGAGGCCGAGCAGGTCGCCGAGGCGGTGGAGAACATCCCGATCCTGGTCGCGATGGCCGGTGCCTGGCTGGCCGACACCGGCACCCCGGTGGGCGACTACCTGGCCGGGCTGGAACGCACCGGCCCGGAGACCGACGTGTGGGGCCACTCCCTGCAGCGGCTCAAGGAGCAGTCCGCCGGCGCGTACCGGCTGCTGCAGCTCTCCTCGGTGCTGGCGCCGGAGATCTCCCTGGACCTGCTCTACGGCGACCAGGTGGCCCGGGTCATCGCGCCGCACGACCCGGTGGTGGCGGCCCGGGTCGCCGACCGGGTGTCCGAGCGGGACATCGCGGCGGCCCTGGTGCAGCGGATCAACCGGCTCGCGTTGATCAAGGTGGACCTGCACGCCCAGCGGGTGCAGGTGCACCGCCTGCTCCAGGCCGCGCTGCGGGTCCGCATGTCCGACACCGAGCTGAACGAGATCAAGCACGACGTACACCGGATCCTCGCCGGCTCGCGCCCCTCGGGTGAGGTGGAGGACCCGGCCGTACAGGACCGGTTCCGCATCCTCTGGCCGCACCTGGACGGCTCCGACGCCGTCTCCTGCCAGGACGACAACGTCCGCCAGCTGGTGATCGACCGGATCCGGTACATCTACCTCAACGGCGGCTTCGAGCAGGGCGAGCAGTACGCCCGGCAGGCCGACAAGACCTGGTCGACGCGGCTGGAGGAGCTGTCCCCGGACTCGCCGCCGCACCGGGCGCTGCGGGTGCAGCTGCTGCACCTGCGGTTCAACTGGGCGAACCTGCTGCGCGGCCTGGGCCGGTTCGAGGAGGCCCGCCAGCTCGACGAGGACACCCTGCGCCAGCAGGAGGAACTGATCGGCGCCAGCCACCCGTACACGCTGATGACGGCCGGCAGCTACGCCGGCGACCTGCGCGCCCTGGGCCGATACCGGGAGGCGCTGGAGCGGGACCTGCGCACCTACTCGGCCTCGGTGGAGGTGTTCGGCGAGGACAACCGTCGCACCCTGGTCGCCGCCAACAACCTGGCCGCCTCCTACCAGTTGATGGGCCAGTTCGTCCGGTCCCGGGAGCTGGACGAGAGCACCTATCGCCGGTTGCGGCTGGTGCTGGGCGCCGAGCACCCGCGGACCCTCTTCTCCGCCAGCAACCTGGCCCGGGACCTGCGCGAGGTCGGCGAGTACGAGCGGTCGGTGTCGCTGCTGCGGGGCGTGGTGGAGGGCTACCGCCGGCTCTTCGGCGAGCACTCCCGCGACGCGCTCGTCGCCCAGGCCAACCTCGCCGTCTCGCTGCGCAGCACCGGGGAGATCGACGAGGCGGCCGAGCTGCTCGACGTCGCCTACGAGCGGCTGCGCACCAGCTTCGGCCCGACCAGCCCGGACACCCTGTTCAGCTGGCTGAGCCGTACGGCGAACATGATGCTCCAGGGGCAGGGCGCCCGGGCCCGGGCCGAGCTGGCCGAGGTCGGGCAGATGTTCGCCCAGGTGTTCGGCGCCGAGCACCCGTACGCGCTGGTCTGCCGCAACAACCTCGCGGTGGCGACCTGGGACGCGGGGGAGCACGCCACGGCCCGCACGCTCGCCGAGTCCGCCGCCGAGGCGCTGCGCGCGGCGCTGGAGGAGCGGCATCCGTTCGCGATGGCGGCGGCTAACAACGCCGCGGTCTTCGACATCTACTCCGGCGAGCTGGAGGAGGGCCGGGCGCGGCTGCGGACCGTCGTGGAGCGGATGGTCGAGGTGCTCGGCCCCGAACACCCCGACACCCTGCGCGGCCTGGGCAACCTGGAGGTCGTCCACCAGATGGCCTCGGGCGGGCTGGTGAGCATCGGCCGGACCCGGATCGCCGACCGGCTGGCCGACCGGATCGGTCAGCGGCATCCGAGCGTGCTGGTGCTGCGCGACGGCCGGCTGGTGCGCCGGGTCGTCGACCCGCACCCCTACTGATCGGGCCGGCTGCCGATCAGCACGTCCCGGCCCACCGGCGCGCCGACGTCGGTGAGCCAGCGCAGCATGCGCGGCAGCTCCTCGACGGCGTCGAAGTGCGCCGCGCCGGGCTGGACCTCCACCTCGGCGCCCGGGATCTGCCCGGCCAGCCACCGTGCGTGGCTGGCCGGGGCGAAGGTGTCCTCCGCGCCGTGCCACAGCCGCACCGGCGTCACCGCGGTGTCGATCGCCCCGAGGTCGAACTTCCAGCTCCGCCGCAGCGCCAGCACGTCGTCGATCCACCCGTACGGGCCGGCGCGCAGCGCCTCCTCGTAGGTGTCGGTGATGAGCCGGCGCAGCGCCGCGTCGTTGACCGCCCGCCGGTCCGCCGCGCTCATCTCCACCATCAGCTCCTCCAGCAGGAACCGCGGATCCTCGATCGCCCGCGCGGCGCGGCGCCGGATCTGCTCGATCACCGAGGCGGTGTCGCGGTTGCCGTCGCCGCCGAAGCCGCGCACGTTGTCGCTGTTCATCCCGGCGAACCAGTCGAGCTGCGTGGCGTCGGACGGGGCGAAGCTGACCAGCACCGCGACCCGGGTCACCCGGCCGCGTAACGCGCCGTCGGCGGCGCAGGCCAGCGCGTGCGGGCCGCCGCCGGAGCGGCCGGCGACGGCGAAGTGCTCCAGCCCGAGCTGGTCGGCGATCGCCTCGACGTCGCGGGCGGCGTCGGCGACGTCGCGGCCCTCCCGCCGGTCGGAGTCGCCGTACCCGGGACGGTCGTGCGCGATGAGCCGGACGCCGAGCCGGTAGAGAACGATGCCGCGTGGCTTCGGGCCACGGCGGCTGCCGGGGGTACCGTGGAGCAGGAAGACCGGAAGCCCGTCGGGCGCGCCGGTGACCTCGTACGCCACGCGCTTGTTGTCCGCGCGGCGGGCGAATTCGGCCCCTGGTTCGCCATCTCGGGTCACTCCAGCCTGCCTTCCGGTGCTGCGTTCAGCCAACGTGCGTAACCCGGCGGGTGAGGAAGCTGATCCGGCTGCGACAACCTCACTCAGCAGTCGAGCCTAACGGTCGGGCCGGTCGCGTCGCTACGGAGAGCATCGACAAGGGGCCGGATCTGTCGGAAACGACACCCGTCCGGTCCCTTATCCTGGAACTTCCGCCCGACGCCCTGACCGGCCGTTACGGGTGCCCGGCGGGCCACCGGTCGGCACCCGGGCGGCCCGCGCCGCACGCCTGCGGCCAGGCGTCGGTGGCCCACCCGCCGGCCGCGTCCGGGTCGGCGCCGGCGGCGCTCGGGTCGCCGTAGCGCCAGTGCAGCCGGTACTGGGCGCGCAGCCGGGGCCGGGGCACCTGCCACTCGTACGCGACGACGCCCTCGCGTTGCTGGCGGCGCGGGAGCACGTCGGCGGTCGTCTCGGAGGTGAACGACGTCTCGCTGCCCCAGACCGTGGGACGGGCGGCGGCGGGCAGGTCCAGCCGGATGGTGAGGCGGCGGGTGGGCAGCCGGATGTCGCGCTGCAACCAGTCGCCGAACTTCCACGCCGGCACCCGGTAGGCGTAGGCGAGCACGGTGCGCTGCCCGGGGTAGAGCGGCACGGGCGCGCCGCCGGTGTCGAACATCAGGGCGATCTTCAGGAAGGCGTCCCGGCTGCGGGTCACCCGCCAGCGCATCGGTTCCGGTCGGTCGGCGCCGATGGTGGCGGTGAAGTCGACCTCGTCCAGGGTGAGCGGGTGGCGGCTGTGGAAGTCCGTGGAGCGGGCCGGGTCGTCCGGGAACCGGTCGATGTCGATCTGCACGGTGTGCCGGGTGATCGGCTCGGTGCCGACGCTGTGCAGGACGCGCCGGAACCGGCACTCGTACCAGCCGTCGACGAGGCAGAGGCTGGCCTGCTCGTCGTCGATGACCAGGTGCGGCCCGGCGGGCGGTGGCACGGCGGTGGGGCCCAGGGCGGGCAGCCGGCCGTCGCCGCGCGCGCCGGCGAACTCGACGTACCGCTGCCAGATCCGGTTGCCGCTGTCGAGCACCAGTTCGACGCGGCGGGCGAACTCCTCGGTCGGCTGGTGCCGGCCGTTCTCGATGTGGCTGACGTAGGAGGGGTCGAAGCCGGTCCGCTCCGCCAGTTCCTTCTTGGACAGTCGGCGCTGCTGTCGCCAGTGCGTGAGCTCCCGTACGAAAGCCGCGGCCGCATCGTCCTGTATGGAGCCGTCCATGCCCCCGTCCCTGGGTGTCGGGCCTCAAGTGTGTCCCAGGTGTTGCGGCCGCGCCAGCCATGATTCGCCGGCCGGCAGCAGGTTCCGCCGGCCGGCGTCGAAAGTGTGAACGCGGCGTTACCGGACGGCCAACACCGCCGCCGCGCGGCCGTCGGTCACCGGCTCGTGCCGCGACGCGTGGGACTCCGGCCGCCTGGGTATCAGGTCCGGCCATGAGCACGCGCAGCACGGCGACCGACGAGCGCCCCGCGACCACCGCGAACGTGGGCACCGTCGCGGTCGTCGCTCATCGGAAGAAGACCCTCGGCGGCGGCCTCGACGAACTGCGCGCGGCCCTCGTCGCCGCTGGGGTCGAGGACCTGCTCTGGTACGAGGTACCCAAGAGCCGCAAGGCGCCCAAGAAGGCCCGTAAGGCGCTGAAGAAGGGCGCCGAGCTGGTCTTCGTCTGGGGCGGCGACGGCATGGTGCAGCGCTGCGCCGACGCCCTCGCCGGATCGGACGCCGCCATGGCGATCCTGCCCGCCGGCACCGCCAACCTCTTCGCCGCCAACCTCGGCATCCCCACCGGCCTCGCCGAGGCGGTCCGCGTCGGCCTGCACGGCCACCGCCGCCGGCTGGACCTGGGCCGGCTCAACGGCGAGCACTTCGCGGTGATGGCCGGCGCCGGCTTCGACGGCGACCTGATCCGCGAGGCCGACCGCACCCTCAAGGGCCGACTCGGCCGGGCCGCCTACCTGTGGACCGGCCTGCGCCACGTGCGGGGCGAGCTGGTGCGCACCCGGATCCGGGTCGACGGGTCGGACTGGTTCGACGGCGAGGCGAGCTGCGTGCTCTTCGGCAACGTCGGCACCATCACCGGGGGAGTACCCGCCTTCGACGACGCCCGCCCCGACGACGGCGCCCTGGAGATCGGCGTCTCCACCGCCAGCGGCGCGATCGACTGGGCGCGCACCCTCGGCCGGATGGCCGCCGGCCGCTCCGAGGACTCGCCGTTCGTCCGGATCACCCGCGGTCGCAAGGTGAAGGTCCGCTTCGCGGTGCCCAAGACGTACGAGCTGGACGGCGGCGCCCGCACGGAGACGACCCGGCTGAAGGTCAGGGTGGTGCCGGGGGCGTTGACGGTCTGCTGCCCCGAGACGGACAGTTGAGGGGCGAACCGGCACGACCCGGGGGAGGGGCGATGGGCCCGTCACAGGACATGGTCACCGTCCGCCGCCTGCGCCGGGGCATCGGCCTGGTCGGTATCGCGATGCCGTTCGTGCTGACCCTCGGAAACGCCCTCTTCGCCGGGCGCCTCACGCTGCTCGAATCGATCAGCGGGGCGTACCACACGGGAATGCGGGACCTCTTCGTCGGCAGCATGTGCGCCATCGGCGTCTTCCTCATCTGCTACCGGTACCGGCCCCTCGACGACGTGCTGAGCAGCGTCGGCGGCGCGCTGGCGGTCGCGGTCGCGGTGTTCCCCACCGCCTCGGGCGCCCGGGACGACCCGGTCAGCGCGACCGACATCCTGGTCGGGCGGGTGCACCAGGTCAGCGCCGCCGCCCTGTTCCTGCTCCTGGCCGGCTTCTGCCTGTTCCTGTTCACCCGGACCGACCCGGCCGTCGTCCCGGTCACCCCGGAGAAGCTGGTCCGCAACCGCGTCTACCGGGTCTGCGGCGCGATCATCGTGGTGGCGGTGGCGCTCGCGCCGGCGAGCACCCTGCTTCCGGAGACGGTGCAGGAGGCGGTGAAGCCGGTCTTCTGGTGCGAGACGGTCGCCGTGCTCGCCTTCGGCGTCGCGTGGCTGGTCAAGGGCGAGGCGATCATCCGGGACGGCAGCGGTCGGGGCGTGGACCCGAGCTGAGCGGATCCGCCGTGCCCGTCGGGGGTGGCCTGCGGCCCGTCGATCGGGCCGAGGCAGGATGACGGCCATGGACCCGACCGTACGGCGCTATCTCGACGACCTGGTCGACGCGGCCCGCGACGTCCTCGACGACGACCTCGTGGGGGCGTATGCGGCCGGCTCGGTGGGCATGGGGGCGTACCAGCCGGGCCGCAGCGACGTGGACGTGGCGCTGGTCGTCGCCGGACCGCTGGCTGCCCGACGCAAGGGCGACCTGGTGGCCCGGCTGCGGCACGAGGCGCTGCCCTGCCCGGCGCGCGGCCTGGAACTGGTCGCCTACACCCGCGCGGTCGCCGGCTCCGGCACCCCCGAACCGGGTTTCGAGGTCGAGCTGAACACCGGGGCGCAGATGCCCTTCCGCGCCACCTGGGACCCGGCCGAGCGGCCCGCCGCCGACGGCCGCTTCTGGTACGGCCTGGACCGCGACATCCTGCACGAGCACGGGTACGCCCTGCTCGGCCCGCCCGCCGCCGACGTCTTCGCCGCCCTGGCCCCGGCCGACCTGCGCCGGCTGCTCGTCGAGGCGCTGCGCTGGTGGCTCGCCCTGCCCACCCCCGCCGACGACGCGCCCGCCCCGGGCGCCGAGGACGCGGTGCTCGGCGCCTGCCGGTCGTTGGTGAAGGCCCGGGATGGGGTGTGGCTGTCGAAGGTCGCCGCCGGCAGCCGGCTGGCCGACGCCGGCTACGAGGACGAGCTGATCGGGCGCTGTGTCGCCGCGCGCGCCGGTGGTGTCCCGCCCAGCGGCGCCGAGGCCCGGGCCTTCCAGCGGCGGGTGCTGGCGGAGATCGCCGCCGGAAGCTGACCCGGGGTGGAGGGGGATCGGGTTGTGATCCGCCCGGCCACCGCCACCGGCAGCCTGAACGGGGCCGACTTCCCCGGCGGCCTCGGATGCGCTGCTGGGACGCCGGGGCACCCGCCCCACCGTCGGCACCGGAGGTCACCGCCCAACTCCTCGACGAGGCGATGCAGCCGGCCCACCTGCCGCTCACCGTCACCGCCGGCCTCATCCGCGCCGATCGGTGTCGCACGACCCGACCGGGCGGCCGTCGCTGGCCGCGGCGAACACCGTGCAGGTCGCGATCAACCAGGGCGAACATCCGGCTGATCGGCAGCGGGCGGGCGAGCCGGATCCAGGTGCAGGGCCAGGAGTACGCGTGCTCTTCGCCAACTGCGGCTCAGTGTGCATCCCGTCCCGCCGTGTAAAGAATTCTTGACACGCCTGGCCGTCGGGGCATACCGTCCGGGGTGTCAAGAATTCTTTACACACCCGGGAGGGCCCGTGGCGTTCGAAGAGAAACGCGCCTGGATGATGGCCGTGGTCGCGGTCGTCGGCTACGCCACGTACGTCGCCGTCGTCCTCGGCCGCGCCGACGGCCGCCCGCTGCCCGACGTGCCGTACGCCGACGCCCTGCTCTGGACGATCGCCGGCGCGATCGCGGCGTCGATCGTCGCGCACATCGTCATCTCGATCGTCTCGCCCGAGGGCGCCAACCAGTCCGACCAGCGCGACCGGGAGATCCACCGCACCGGCGAGCACATCGGCCAGTCGTTCGTGGTCGTCGGCGGGGTCGCCGCACTCGGCATGGCACTGGTCCGCTGGGACCACTTCTGGATCGCCAACGTCATCTACCTGTGCTTCGTGCTCTCCGCCGTGGTCGGCTCCACCGCAAAGATCGTCGCCTACCGGCGGGGCTTCCAGTCGTGGTGAAACCGACCCGGATCACCAACTCCATCCGCGCCCTGCGCGCCGCGCACGGCGACATGACCCAGGCCGAACTGGCCCGCCGCGTCGGCGTGACCCGGCAGACCGTCATCGCCATCGAACAGGGCCGCTACTCGCCGTCGCTGGAGATGGCCTTCCAGATCGCCGCCGTGTTCGACGTCCCCGTCACCGACGTGTTCCAGTACCCCCAGGAGGGCTCGTGAAAGCCATCGTCCAGGACCGCTACGGCTCCGCCGACGGGTGGGAACTGCGGGACATCGACCCGCCCCGGGTCGGCGACGACGACGTGCTCGTCCGGGTCCGCGCCGCCGGCGTCGACCCCGGCGTCTGGCACCTGATGACCGGCCTGCCGTACCCGGTCCGCCTCGGCTACGGGCTGCGCCGCCCCCGCCACCGCGTCCCCGGCATGGACCTCGCCGGCGTCGTCGAGGCCGTCGGCCGCCACGTCACCCGCTTCGCCCCCGGCGACGAGGTCTACGGCACCGGCGCCGGCAGCTACGCCGAGTACGCCCTCGCGCCGCAGCACAAGCTCGCCCGCAAGCCCGCCGCGCTCACCTTCGCCGAGGCCGCCGCCATTCCGGTCTCCGGCCAGACGGCGCTCACCGCGGTCCGGGACGCCGCGACGGTCCGCCCCGACCAGCGGGTGCTCGTCATCGGCGCCGGCGGCGGCGTCGGCTCGTACGCCGTGCAGCTCGCCACGGCGGCCGGCGCCCACGTCACCGGCGTCTGCGGACCCACCAAACCCGACCTCGTGACGTCCCTCGGCGCGACCGACGTCATCGACCACACCCGGGAGGACATCACCGACCGGGGCGTGCGATACGACGTCATCATCGACACCGCCGGCAACCGCACCCTGACCCACCTGCGCCGCGCCCTCACCCCGACCGGCACGCTGGTCCTCGTCGGCGGCGAGGCCGCCACCGGCAAGCTGCTGCAGGGCTTCGACCGGCAGCTGCGCGCGCTGCTGCTCTCCCCGCTGGTCGGCCAGCGGCTGATCCCCCTGGTGGCCAAGGAGAGCAGCGAGAACCTCGACGCCCTCACCGCGCTGGTCGACGCCGGCCGGCTCCGGCCCGTCCTCGACCGGAGCTGGCCGCTGGCCGAGGCGGCCGACGCGATCCGGCACCTGCGCGGCGGCCACGCCCGGGGCAAGAACGTCGTCCTGCCCTGACCGACGCGACCGCCGGCGCGCCACCGCTCAACTGCTCGGGACCACCTCGGGCCGGTGCGCCGCCGGCGGCACGTACGGCTCGGGGGCCGGCCGCTCGGCCGCCGGCCGCACCGCCACCGGCGGTTCGACGGCCGACTGCTCGGTCTCCGGCTCCTCCGGCGTCCCGTTCGCCGACCGCTCCCCGCCGGGGCGAACGGCCAGCATCGGGTACTCGGCGGTCTCCCCGCCACCGGCCGCGGCCGCCATCACCGCGGCGGCCGCCAGGTCCGCCACCCGCTTCGCCTCCCGCTGCACCCGCGCCCGGACGTCCTTGGCGTGCCGCTCGACCGACTCGGCCGCTTGCCGCGCCTCCTCCAACCGCCGGGTCTCGACGGCCAGGCTGCGGCGGGTCTCCTCCAGCCGGCGCTGCGTCTGCACGAGGTCCCGCTCGGTGGTGTCGCCCTCCTGCTGGATCTCGGCGAGCTGCTGCCGGGCGGTCGCCAACTCCTCGCTCACCTGCGTCAGCGCCTGCTGCCGATCCGCGATCCCCTCCTGCACCGCGGTGAGCTGCTCCTGCTGCGCCGCCATCTGCTCGTCGGCGCGCTGGCGCACCTCGGTGGCGTACTGCTGCGCCTCGGCGATCAGCGCCTGCATCTGCTGCTCCGCGGCGCTGTGCTGGTTGGTCAGCTCCTGCTCGGCCGCCGCCCGGTGCTCGGCCAGCTCCTGCTCGGCGGCGGCCCGCCGCTCGGCGATCTCCTTCTCGGCGGTGGCCTGCCACTGGGCCAGCTCCTGCTGGCTCTGCGCCCGCGCCGCCTGGATCTCCTGCTGGATCTGGGTACGGGCCGCCTTGGTCAGCGCCTCCGCCGCCGTCCGGGTCTGGGTGATCTGCTTGGCGGTCTGTTCGCTGATCCGCTTCGCCTCCTGCTGGGCGCGCTCGTGCGCGGCCTCACCCTCCGCTCGCAGCTTCTCGGCCCGCTCGTGGATCTCGGCCAGCTCCCGCTCGGCCGCCGACCGGCGCTCCTCGTACACCCTGTCCTGCTCGGCCTGGCGCGCGGACAGTTCCTCGTCGAGGTCCCGCAGTGACTGGACGGTCCGCTCCCGCGCCTCGGTCAGCACCTTCTCGGCCTCGGCCTGCAGGCCGGTCGCCCGCTGCGTCGCCGTCTCGGTGATCACCCCGGCCTGGTTCTCGGCCAGCGCCAGGATCTGGTCCACCATCGGGCCCAGGTCGCGGAAGGACGCCCGGTCCACCTGGGCGGGACGCTGCCGCAGCTCGGTCAGCTCCGCCTGGAGGCGCTGGATGTGCGTGGTGAGGCCGTGCACCTGGCTCGCCGCCTGGTCCCGCTCGGTCGACAGCGTCGCGAGCTGACCGTCGGTCTGCTCGATGTACCGGTCCACCTGCCGCTTGTCGTACCCGCGCAGGGCGGTCTCGAAATGCGGCCGTCCGGCCGCATCGTCACGCAGCGCGAACGGCTCTTCGCCGTTGGACATGCCGCACCCTCCGTACTGTGTGAACGCCACGCGGATGGACGCCCACGGGCCATGATGTGGCGCAACGCTACCGTCGTCCGGCCCCGGACAATAGGCCCGCCCCGGTGATCGGGACGCGGTGAGGGACCCCTGTTGCGTCGGTGGCCTCCGCGGGGGGTCACGGCCTGTCGATGCGGTGGCTTCCGCGTCGACAGTGCGCTGCCTCGGTCGGACCGCTGCCCGGTCGGCCGACGGTGCTCGTCCCTCGGATGGGTCGGCGGTCGGGTCAGGCTGGTGTTCGCCGCGGGGCCGCGACGATGGCCGAGCGGAGTCGGGCGAGGGCGTCGGTGCGCGCGCCGGTCAGGGACGGTTCCCGGGTCAGTCGGGCCGCGCGGAGGTCGACGTGGCGGGGCAGGCGGCCGAAGGCGGCGGTGACGGCGTCGAGGACCGCCGGACCCCACGGCCCGCCGAGGACGACCACCTGCGGGTCGGTGAGCGCGACGATGGCGGCGAGGACCCCGCTCACCGCCGCTCCGATCGCCTCCCGGGTGGCCGAGGACGCGTCGGCCAGCTCGCGGAGCCGGTCGACGTCGATCGCCGTGCTGCCGGGCCGGCGCAGCCCCAGGTCACCGAACACCTCGATGAACCGGGTCGCCCGACCGTCCGGGCCGATGGTGATCAGGTGCGCGATCTCGCCGGCGAGGCCGGCGTGCCCCCGGCGTACCTGGCCGTCGCTGACCACCGCGCAGCCCAGTCCCTCGCCGAGGAAGAGGTACGCGAAGTCGGTCAGGCTGCTCGGATCGGTGTCGCGCTCGGCCTGTGCCGCCCAGTTGACGTCGTTGTCGACGACGACCGGCCCCTGGACCTGCGGCGCGAGCACGTCGACCGGGTCCAGTTCGCCGAGCAGGAACGGCGCGTCGGGGAGCCGGATCAGTCGGCCGGTGGTGCGCTGCACCGGGTCGGCGGCGCTGACGACCGCCAGTCGGGTTGCCCGTCCCGTACTCCGCTGGGCCTGCGTGGCGGCGGTACGCAGCGCGGCCGTGACCTGCTCGGGCCGGGCCGGGCGGCTGATCTCGTGGTGCGTCCGGGCCAGGGTGTCTCCGTAGGCGTCGACGCACTCGGCCACCACCCCGTCGGGCGCGATGCCGATCACCAGTGCGGTGCCGACCGTGTCGGCGAGCGCGTAGTACGAGCCGACGCGCCCCCGGCCCCGTCCGCCGGGGGTCCGTTCTCCCGTGTCCACGACCAGCCCCGCCTCGCTCAGCCGGCGCACGCTCTCGCCCACCGTCGGCTTGGACAGGCCGCTGCGGGCCGCCAGGTCGGCCCGGGTCAGACGCCTGGCCTGCATCAACTCGCGGAGCACGTGCTCGTCGGTCAGCGAGCGGAGCAGCTCCAGCGAGGGCTTGGCGGCGGTCACGCCACGATTCTAGTCAGGAGTCTTGCCTGGAAAGCGTCCCGCCACCTACAGTCCTTTCAAAGAAGGAGCCTTAACTAGAAGGAGTCCTGCCGTGACCACCCAAGCCGCCCGCCCGACCGCCCCGCTCCCGCCGCTGCCGCACTGGGAGTCGACCCCGACCGATCTGCCCGGCGCGATCCGGGGAAATCAAGGCGGCGCTGCGCGCCCGCATCGAGGCCTCCGGCCGGACGGTCGAGGAGGTGTTCGCCGTCGTCGAGCAGCGGATCCAGGCGGAGGTCGATGAGATCGTCGCGGCCCGCGACCGCGGCGAGCCGGTCTGGCCGGTCATCGAGTACGCCGACATCGAGGCCGGCACGGTGTCGACCGAGATCCTGCGGGCGGTGCGCCGGCGCGGCTGCCTCGTCGTGCGCGGACACTTCGACCGGGAGCAGGCCCTCGGCTGGGACCGCGACATCGTCGACTACGTGGCGGGCAACGGCTTCTTCGACGCCTACCGCGGCCCCGGCGACGACTTCTTCGGCAGCGTGGGTTCCAACCCCGAGATCTACCCGATCTACTGGTCGCCGGCGCAGATGCACGCCCGCCAGAGCGACCGGATGGCCCGGGTGCAGGCGTTCCTCAACAGCCAGTGGAAGCACGAGTCCGAGGGCGTGCGGTGGTTCGACCCGGACCGCGACTCGCTCTACCCCGATCGGATCCGCCGCCGGCCGCCGGGCGCGGACTCCCAGGGCCTCGGCACCCACCTCGACCCCGGCACCCTCGACCTGTGGATGACCGAGGCGTACCAGCAGACCTTCCGCCACCTCTTCGACGGCACCGTCGAGCAGTACGACCCCTGGGATGCCGCCTACCGCACCGCCGGGCCGCAGTACCCGGGCAGCACCATGTGCTCCGCCTTCCGCACCTTCCAGGGCTGGACCGCGCTGTCCGACATGGACCACGACCAGGGGGTGCTGCACACCGTGCCGATCCCCGGGGCCATGGCGTACCTGATGCTCCGGCCGCTCCTGGCCGACGTGCCCGAGGACGACATGTGCGGGGTGACGGTCAACCAGGTCTTCCCCGCCAACCAGACCTGGCACCCGCTGCTGATGCGGGCCCTCGTCGGCATCCCCGACGTCCGGGCCGGCGACTCCGTCTGGTGGCACTGCGACATGATCCACAGCGTGGCGCCGGTGCAGAACCAGCAGGGCTGGGGCAACGTCATGTACATCCCCGCCGCGCCCTGGTGCCCGCGCAACGAGCGCTACGCGGCCAGCGTCCGGGAGGCCTTCCACACCGGGTCCAGCCCCGCCGACTTTCCCGAGGAGCACTACGAGCGCAGCTGGCCCGACCGCTTTCCGGCTGAAAGCCTCAACAGCACCGGCCGGCGGGGCCTCGGCCTCGACTGAGCCGTTGCCAGGTCGTAAGGGCAGGGTCTGGTTCCTCGGATGAACGGCTCGGCCCGGAGTCGGCGACGCAGCGGAAATGGCTGACGGCGCCGATGTGACGGGGGACGCACGCCGCCAATTTGACGATCAACTCGCCGGGCGCGTAACTTTCTCTCTGCCAGCGCGGAACGGACGAAACAGGCGAAAGACCTGGTAGGCCGGGCGCGGGAATGAGCTTCCGGTTCTGGGGGTTGTACTCCTCAGAGCCTGGGATCGGGCGGTGCCCCGAAGACGCTGCGAGGCGGATTTGGTGAGGCGGAGCCGACCGGGTATGGTTCATCGCCGGTAGGGAACCGGGCGAGCGTGCGGGAGACCGCAGCGGCCGGCCTGCTGAATTCCACGGAGACGAGCGGCGAGAGTCGGTCGATTTGTGGTGCCCGTAATTGTGGTGGAAGTGGTGCGGATCGCGACAGAGCGGTTTGACACGGCGGATACCAGCGGGTAGCGTAGTAAAAGTGCCCGGCGCGAGAGCGGCGGTCACGACAGAGCGAAAATGCCCCGGGTCGGGGGTCCTCTTCGGGGGGTTTCCGGGCGGTGTGTGGTTGTTCTTTGAGAACTCAACAGGGTGCTTGAAAAGCCAGTGCCAATTATGATTTATACCCCGGACTGGCAGTTCTTCTTCGGGAGT